>NZ_JALHRY010000060.1:0-2874 GCF_023952485.1 Cupriavidus mimosae
CGCTTCAGCCAATCGTCGCGCTGACGTCCGCTGGAGGTATTTCAGCGGCCTGTTAGTTCCCAAGCTAAACGCTCCATGCCGGCCTGGAACCGTGTCCGGTCGGAGATATCCTCAACTACCCGTTCTCGCACACTGAGGCCGAAAATTCGAGGTCTTGCATTTCGGCTTTGAGTTTTAAAGATATCGAACTTCAACGCGCTGAATCAATGCAAGCAATGCGATCGCGAGAACGATCCTGTCGCACATGGTCCCGACCAAGGCGTTCTTCTTCGCGGTCAATCTGTCAGGTGGCGTAACGGTATTCAAGGCCGGCATCGGCGTGTGCGGCCTGGGCGGGCTCGTCTCCAAACTTGAACGCCCATGCGCTCGACCAACACCGATGGCTAGTACGATGTGGCGCTGGCGGCCTTCAGCGACATCTGGATCCGGTCCAGCCAATCTACATTGGGTCTGTCGATACTGTCAGGATCGCCGCCACCTTTTCGACAATCCTCATCGAACAGCGGCCCTGCGTCATAACCCGTTTGCCGTTATGGCGGGATTTTCTGAGATTCCGGCGTAGACCAGAACTGCGGAGGTGTGAGAGTCATTTGGGATTCGAATGAGTCCCATCCAAACAATCGATTGCCAAACTTCGAGAAATGTCGACCTATCCGTGATAGATTCCAACGGTGGCAGATCTCTGTGTGAATACGCCATGGAATGTAACGTCAAGATTGCTTGGTTTTTGTGCGCGCGATCCGAGCGAAAATGGCTTGAGCGACATATCGCGTTTCCATTGGCCTAAAATCTCCACCAGAAAGCATACAGCCTCGTTGACGGAGTAGACAATTGCACCTTTTTGATGTAAATCAGATGGCCGGGTTTTTCGTAAACTCGTTCAAGTTCGTAGCGATATTCGCTACCGTCTGTGTCGCGCTCGAGCTGATGTTTCCGGCTTATCGATACAGTTTTGCGTCATATGTTCGCGGAGTACGAAATTGGATCATTCGCCTTGGGTTCGCTGCAGTTGTCTGGCACGTCTACGCTGTGGCTCTTGAATGGTTAGGGGTCAAGCCGCTCCTGACGGTGAATTTCGGGACGTTGTTTCACTCTGACAACGCAATTATTAGCGCGGGCTTCGGCGTTCTTTCAGGCGTTCTAGTCGCAATTGCCGCTGATTTCTTCCGCTACTGGATGCACCGTGCACAGCATGCTATTCCATTCCTGTGGCGCATGCACGCCACCCATCATTCTATCCGCGAACTGACGGCTTGGAATTGTGCTCATCACTTATCTGAGCCGCTTATTTATGCTTTTTTCGTCGCAATGCCGCTCGCTCTGATCCGCTTCGAATCTGGCGTCGTGCCAACTGTTGCCCTGACGCTGATTGCCTTTCAGGTCCACTTGTCTCACTCGAGCACGCGAATTCATCTTGGGCTGCTACGATACATCGTCGGGGATGGCAAGTTCCATCGTATTCACCATTCAATAGAAGCGCGTCACAGGGGCCGAAACTTCGGGACATTTACGACGCTCTGGGACACGATTTTCCGTACGGCGTACTGGCCGACAAAGGACGAGTGGCCGGAAGTTGGCCTCGCAAGCCAGTCTGAACCGATCACGGTGCGCGATTACCTTATGTTTCCTTTTGACCAAAGCCGCTGGCGCAAAGCGACGGTCGGAAGTGGCGTACGGAATTAAGGTTATCGATTAAGTGCGGTGCACACCTCATGACGGCTTGTCGCACTTGTGTTGCTGCCAATTGAATCGCGGAGTTGCCGGTCACGCGGTGGCTGGGCCGCTCAAATGCGACCGAGCTTGGTATTGATGTGCAGCAGGTCACCCGGAGCGGCCTGTTCAAAGCGCATGACGGGCTCGCGTGGCTGAAGACCCGCGAGCCTGGACAGGCTAGCGCGCGCGAGCACCGGCTACAGTGGGTTCGGAAACACCAACATTGCGGGCGATTTGCCGCTGGAGCATACGCCGTTGGCTCAACTCCACGATCAACAGGGCCTTGGACGGGTCCTCCACGGCGAGCGGCCCGGCCGGGACGAAGCGTCGGCACGCTACCGGCCAGACAACGGCCCAGCCACTTGAGCCGTCGGTGCTGTAACGCAATGGCTAAGCGGTTGCTTCGGGACACTCAGACCATGTTCGGTGATGTCTTGGATCTCGGGTCGGCGGGCGAAGGTTGGCATTCTTATGGGTTTTCATCCGGCTGAGCTCTTGGAAGTCTGGGTGTTTGGCGACTTCCGGTTTTCCAGACTCAGTTCAGATGAGCCACGATACAACGCATTACAGCTTCACATCCAGTGCGGGGTGAGCTTCAACACCGAGTGGGTGCGGAACTGGTGTGACTGGTTTGGCGCGCAGTTTCCCCGTCGGGCGAACGCCGGACGCGTCGCACCGGGCTCCGCTTGGCACCTCGATGAACGTATGTCAGGGAGGAACTCAGATCCGCTCTTCCCGCAGAACTCGGCCCTGGTGAAAGGCTTCAGAAGAATTCTGCACCGACACGGTCGCAAGCTACAACTCCATTTATAAAGACGCCATGTTCAGGGGTTGGATGTCTTGCCCATGCTAGACGAAAGATCCACTATCTCTCCTGGCACGCAGGAACGACGCTGACATCCGCGAGAAGCGCCCTACGAGCGAAAGCGTGTCCGACAGGAACGGGCGTAAGCCTTCGAGGTCTGGCTACGCTCGGCGCTGAGCAAGGTATCGTCCAAAAGCGATACCACGAAGCCGATGGGCTGCGCATTAAGTCAGTCGACAACGGACGTAGCAGCGAACGCGGCGCCGCCGTCTATTCGGCGGTGGCTCTAGCCAACCTGAATGATCTCGATTCGGAGGCTTACCTGCGGCGTATTTGCTCGCCTCCCACTTCACCCG
>NZ_JALHRY010000061.1:0-2840 GCF_023952485.1 Cupriavidus mimosae
TAATTGCCGACTATATCCCTGAGAACCTGATTTGTCCATCTCGTGAAGGGTCATATGATGGCGGAGGCCGTTCAGGATGCCTCGATGTCATTCAAGAAGGCCCCTGATCAAACGCGCCCTGGTTACGAGCTGGGTCAACACCTGAGCTACCCGCCGGGCGCGCAGCGCCAGCCGGTCGGCTAATCAGCGCAGCCCAATGGCAAGCGCGCCAAGACCGTGCTAACCGAAGATGGCCGCTGCGGGTCGACATTCCGCGCGACCGCGACGGCTGCTTCGATCCGATCCTGATGCCCAAGCACCAGCGGCGCTTCACCGGGTTAAATAACAAGATCATCGCCATATATGTCCGTGGCATGACCGTGCGCCGAGATCCAAGTCTTCTGGCACATACGAACTTCACCGCCATCGCGCGAGCGGCGGAGAAGCCGTCAAGGTAAATGATGGAGCCGGAGCGAGCCGCAGGGGCGGCTCGCGGTGATGGCCATCACGCCTGTTGATCGCGATGGGGTGGATTGTTGATGGGCCTGCTAACGCCGCTGCTCACGCCGAGATTTTCGGGGCGGAGCTTGCTCGGCTAGTTGCAGTTGCGATTGGGCATGACGCCGGATCTGCACGAGGTAGTGCGATTCGACGAGCATCACAAGTTCATGGAAATAGTCCCGGACCGCTGCGGCGTCTGCGTCGGTTAGCTTGGGCAGCATTGGTCCGAGCCGGGGAAGAAAGGTCAGGTCTGTCATCGGATTCTCAGCGATTGCCGCGGCGGCTCTGGTATGCGGTATAGGTTTGAGGTAGAGCTTCTCGTCGATCTGCGACAGTTCGCATTGCGCGGCGGGGGCCAACAGTTCGCTGGCTAGGTTCATCAAGAGGCGATGGTTGCCGGCGGCGTGTTCGCCCAGGGTCTGGCGCAGCGGTTCGGTCATCAGGCTCGCGCTGCCGGCGCTGTCGAGCAAGTGGCTCCGGCATGTCTGTTCCATCGCCAGACGCGCGCGGATCCGGCTGTCCAGGGGGATCAGATGGTCGCGGGTGGATTTCTCACGCAGGCGGGCATCGCCGGCGAGCACAACGCACAGCAGCGCCGATGCCAGCAGGGCAACTCCGACAGCACCGGCGCGCTCATCCCCTGGGCTTCGTCGATCAGCAGCACGCAGCGACGGCGGCTGGCTTGCAGATGCGCCAGCCAGCGTCCGCGCTGGGCCTTGAAGCCGCCCCAGCGGTTCTGCGACTCGATCGGCACCGCAAGGATGTCGCTCAGCTCCCGGTAGAAGTCGGACAGGCTGCTTTGCGGGTGGTTAATCGAGCCCATGGAGCAACCATGGCAAAGCCGCTTCGCGTGCCAGGCCGTGCTCGATGCGCCATCGAGTTTGGGGTTCAGGAAGACCGCTTTGACGGGGATGTCCTGGGCGAAGGGATTGAACTTGAGGCCATACAAGGCCAGCAGATTTGGTTGCATCATGGCTTCGTAGGCGGAGTCGGGTCCGCCGGGCCGCCCAATTCCAGGATCGCCTCGCGGACCGGATGCGCGATCCGCTCCTGCGCATGGCGGCGGCTGTGGGTCCGCGAGCCCGCGGGCGCCTTCATTGGCGTAATGCTCGATCTACTTCCCCCGCGGCAGAATAGATGTCGCCCCGATAGAGTCTAAACCCTGGGGCGATAAGAGAGAGAAGTGGCTCGTTACGGACAAGCATTCAAGGACCGGGCGGTAGCACGGTTGTTACCGCTGGAGAGTGCGGTGGTGGAAGTGGTTTCAAGGGAATTGGGTGTGGCAGTGGCCACGCTTGAGCGCTGGCGTGCAGACGCTATGTCCATGCCCGCTCGCGAGCGGGCATGGACAGCGGCGGCAAGGTTTGAGGCGGTGCTGGCGATGGCGGCGATGGACGAGGCCAGCAAGAACGCCTGGTGCCGTGAGAACGGCGTGTATCCGCAGGAGTTGGAGCAGTGGCGCACTGCCGCCACGCAGGCGCTGGCTGAGCCAGAGGCCTGGCCAGCGAATCGAGCTTCGGTCGAGTGCTGCGCGCCCATGGGCAGACCCGGCACCGACGACGCGCCAAGGCGCCGCGCCAAAGCCGTCCGCCCACCACGCACGTGGCCACCGGGCCACGCCAACTGTGGTGCTGGGACATGCCTATTTGCCGGCCGAGGTCGCCGGGCGCTGGTTTTATCTGTATCTGATCCTGGACGTCTACAGCCGCAAGATCGTAGGTTTCGAGGTCCACGATCGCGACGATGCCGACCACGCGGCGCATCTAGTCAAACGCACGGCGCTGGCCGAGGGTATTCACGCCTTGGCGGCCAAGCCCGTGCTGCATGGTGACAACGGCGCCACGCTCAAGGCCACTACGGTGCTGGCGATGTTGTTCTGGCTGGGCGTCAAGCCTTCGTATTCGCGTCCACGGGTGAGGGACGATAACGCCTTTGTGGAGAGCCTCTTCTGCACGGCCAAGTACCGGCCGGAGTTCCCGTCCAAGGGCTTTGCCGATCTGACTGCGGCGCGTACGTGGGCGGCGCACTTTGCACTGGTACAACATGAGCACCGGCACAGCGGCATCCGCTACGTGAGCCCGGCATAGCGCCACGCCGGACAAGACACCAACATTCTGACGTTCAGGCTCGTGAGCGCAATCTGCGTCGTTGGTCACGCCACACACCAGATTGGTCGCCAATTGGGACGGTCACGCTCAACCCCGAGCGCGATGTTGTGGTGCCCAGCAGAGTCATCCCAGGCGCGGAATACCAGCGTTTGGTTGCATGAATGAGGCAACATCTACCTCGACGCGCGCCGACTTGTAGTCGGTCTCGCGCTGATGCCATAGCGCTCGCAAAGCGAGCTATTGCTGTCCGAG
>NZ_JALHRY010000062.1:0-2732 GCF_023952485.1 Cupriavidus mimosae
CCCCTAGCCTGCTTACTCCGCCATGGATATCGTCTGATTCAATGGTGGGTGCGATTCACGCGCTGGTGTCCATGGTCTGTCGGGGCTGCGAACCATTGAACTAAGTGTAAACGAGTGGTTGACTTTGCCTCGATGCCCTTCCTAGTATGAAACATGAATCATGTATCATGTTAAAGGCGGAGCGAAAGCCTGTCATAAATTAAGCAGTTGTCCTTAAAGTGCGAACCGGCTTGTTGCAGACCCCTTGGGTCAGGGCATTGCTGTGACTCGAAGAAATCAAAAAAGGGAGACACTATGCTGAGAAAGCGTTGGCGATACTTCGCGACCGGGTTAGTCACTCTTGCGACGATGCTGGGAGCGTTTTCGCTGCATGCAGCGACGGCGGGTCCCGGAGCGTGGAGTAGCGAGCAGACGTGGGCATCGGATGCCGTCAATGGTGGAAACCTGACCGGCTATTTCTATTGGCCGGCGAGCCAGCCTTCCACGCCCAATGGCAAGCGAGCTCTAGTTCTAGTGCTACACGGATGCTTGCAGACTGCCTCCGGCGACGTGATCAATAATGCCAGTGGGACCGGGTTCAACTGGAAATCGATTGGCGATCAATACGGTGCTGTCATTCTTGCGCCTAACGCAAGCGGCAACGTGTACTTCAAGCATTGCTGGGACTATGCGAATGCGTCGCCAAGCCGAACCGCTGGACACGTGGGCGTACTGCTGGATCTAGTCAACCGCTTTGTTGCCAATGCCCAGTATGCGATCGATCCCAATCAGGTATACGTGGCGGGCCTATCCTCTGGAGGCGGCATGAGCATGGTCCTGGGCTGCATCGCCCCGGACATTTTTGCCGGCGTTGGCATCAATGCCGGTCCGACGCCGGGAACCACGACGGCCCAGATCGGCTTCGTACCTAGTGGCTATACCGCGACGACGGCAGGCAATAAATGTAAGCAATGGGCCGGATCCAACGTGGGTAAGTTCACCAGCCAGATTGCCGGCGCCGTATGGGGAACCTCGGACTACACGGTGGCGCCGGCATATGGCCCGATAGCAGCCTCGGCCTTCCGCCAGCTCTACGGCGGCAGCTTCACCCAGGGATCTAAGGTATCGATAGCAGGGGGCGGCACAAACACCCCTTATATCGATAGCAATGGCAAAGTGCGCACCCACGAAATATCGGTCGCGGGCATGGCACACGCATGGCCCGCTGGAACTGGCGGCAACAACACCAACTATGTCGATGCCACGCATATCAACTACCCTGACTTCGTGATGGACTTCTGGGTTAAGAACAATTTGCGTGCTGGAAGCGGGTCTGGACAGGCGGGTTCGTCGCCGACTGGGCTGGCGGTCGCCGGGACGACCCTCAACACAATATCGCTGTCGTGGAATGCCGTAACAAACGCCAACAGCTACAACCTTTACCGCAATGGCACGAAGGTGGGCTCGAGCACGTCGACGAGCTACACCGATTTGGACTTGATAGCGGGTACTACGTACAGCTACACTGTGACGGCGATCGACGGCACAGCAGGGGAAAGCCAGCAATCTGCTGCTATCTCGGCAACAACAAAGACGAGTTTTTCTTGTACGGCGACCACCGGCACAAACTATGCGCACGTGCAAGCCGGTCGGGCACACGATGTCGGGGGGGGGGCTTACGCGAATGGCTCGAACCAAAGCATGGGATTAAATAATCTTTTCTATATCAACACTCTGGCTGAGACAGCCGCCGGATACTATGTGATTGGCAATTGCCCATAAGCAGCGGCACGATTGGAGTTGGGGGAGGCAATCTGTCAAAACAAACTTCTGAGAGAACTCATTGAAGCTATGTACGCGCCGTTCGGGAGGCGACCCCAGCTGCATTGGAAGCTTCCCCGATTCGCTACGTCCAATCCGCGCTCTGCACACGCTTCTGCAGGTCGGCCTGAAGCTTTCGATCAGCTTTGGCGAGGATCCCTTCGGCTCAGCCCAGGGAAATCAGTTTGGTTATAGCGTAGTCCTTCTGTCCAGCTTCGCTAAACGTTGGCACGTCGGGAGTGTCAGCGTGTATGCCGTATCGGTGACGGCCAGTGCCAGCCTCTGGCTGTGGGACTGCGGCCGGCGTTGGCCCTGCAGTCAATAAGGGAATGCTTGAGGCGGCTCCACGAATGGAGCGACCCCCTGAAAAGCCGGACACAGTCCCCACTTACAATAGCTGGTTGGGTGCGCTTGCGAAGCATGAGGCTCGGTATATCGGGCGCAATGCATTCGTTTCATCATTGTCCAACCACGAGTCTTGATTCCACGGTAGCGGACCCGCCGTGCGACCGGCGGTAGGCTGGGAGCGCGCGTGTTGCTGGCAACGGCGGCGTGCGAAGGTGCTCTGACAATGTAGTCCGACAGTGGGCAATATCGCGAGGTGTTGCGTAGAGGCTCCGAGCAGCGATGTGGCTCAGACGCTAGGCTGGCTGGTAGGAGCAACACATGTGAATCGCAGATAAACGATGCCCCGAGGCGATCTGCGAGGAGGCGTCACAACCCTCTATGCGGTTTGTCACACAGCGAACGGAGTCGCAACAAGTTCTATTGGCATTGCACCGTGTTAGGGATTCGATTATTCGCGACAGGCTGGGCACTACTAGAACGTGCATTTCTTATAGAGTTCGACATAAGCCTGCCGCTGGGCGGCACCGTGATGAAGCGCCTGCCAGCCGTCATTGCAGAACATTTGCTTCCGCCGCAGCTAGTAG
>NZ_JALHRY010000063.1:0-2599 GCF_023952485.1 Cupriavidus mimosae
GTATGCGATCCATAGACCACGCCTCTCAGAGAGAAGTCAGATGGTGCTGGAGGTGCTGGAGGTGTGATACGTCGCGCTGTTCAGCGCAGATTGGCCGGCATCATCCAGGGTAGAAGCGCGTCGTAGTCGTCGACGGTCTTCGCGAGCGGAAGCCGTTGGAACAACCAGAGGAGATACCGATAGGGATCAATGCCATTGGCCTTGCAGGTCTCCACGAGGGAGTACAGGTTGGCGCTGGCATTCGCTCCGTCGACAGTGTCTGAGAACAACCAGCTGCGGCGTCCTACGCAGAATGGCCGGATTGCATTCTCACAGGGGTTGTTCGAGATCGGCCAGTCACCGTTCTCGACGTAGCGCACCAACTTTGGCCACTGCCCGTGCATGTACTGCAGCGCCTTCCCAAGCAGGCTACCGGGTACGACAGCGGGCATTTGCTCGAGCATCAGTTTGCGGATGACGCCGAGCACATGAGTACTGTAGCGTCGCCGCAGTCGTTGTCGTCGCTCGGCCCCCCAATCCGCACTTCGCGCCTCGGCTAAATACAGCTTGCCAATCAGCACGATGAAGCGTGTGGCCAGCAGATCTGGCGTTCGCGCGGCTTTGGGCACGCTGGCCTCGGCCTTCACGAACCCGCGTCGCACGTGCGTCCAGCATCCGAGATGGACGAGTTGGTGATCGTGCGCGATGCCGTTGTAGAGCGAGTAGCCATCGGTCATCAGGGCCGCGCCTTTGCGCACGCCCTCGAACAGTGGCTGCCCCTGCTGGTGGCCGCGACCGGGGGTATAGATGAACAGCCGAATCGCCGGCCCCGATCCGGTCATCATGCACCACAACTGGCTCTTGGTCTGTGGCCGGCGATCTTTCTCCTTGAGGACCTGGAAGGTCGTCTCGTCGCAGTAAATCAGTTCGGCGTCGAGTACGTGGTCGCACATCAGGTTGATCACCGGCTGCGTGGCCAGACCGACACGAACCATGCTCGCGGCAATCGTGTTCGACGAGATGTCGCCACCGAAGCGGCGCAGCAAGCCGGCCTGGCGATATAGGGGCATGCCGAACTGGTACTTGCCCGTGGCAATCCAGGCCAGTGCCGACTCCGTGAACAGGCCGCGGGGAATGATCCGCGGCGGTGCTGGCGTCACCTTGATGCCCAGGTCGCAGCACGGGCAGGCGCGCTTGACGCGCTGGTGCTGGATGACACGAACCTGCTCCGGGATCACGTCCAACTGTTCGCTGATCTCGACACCGATCTCGACCAGCGCATGGCCATCGTTTGCACAGAAGCGCTCGGACTCAGGCAGATCGTGACGTACCACTTCGCGCGGCAGATTGGGGTCCAGCGGCTTGCGGTGACCACGCTTTTTGCGGGTGTGTGCGGCGACCTTCGTCCCAAGCGTGTCTTCCTGCGCAGGGGGCGCGTTGGACGCGAGTGCTTCAGCTTCGTTGAATAGCCCGAGTTGGCCCGCATCTCGCGCTTCGCTCTTGGCGCCGAACAGTTCGCGACGATAGGCGCGCAGGCGCTCCTCTGCCAGATCACGCTCTGCGCTCACGAGACGTAACTCGCTGCGCAGCACTTCATGGTCGTGCTGAAGCTGGCCATACGCTTCGCGCGTGGCCAGCAATTCCTGAAGTTCCTCGGTGGTGATCGAGATGCTGATGGGCATGTCGACTTGGACCGACATGCCCGTGTGCAGTTCAGCTTGCGCGGGAATAAAAACGCTGCGGGTGTTTCTTGACGACAGCAATGTCGATGCCGTCGAGCAGCCAGTGCAACTGCTCGACGGTAAGCTTGACGATGTCGGCCGTGTCAGGCCATACGAATCGATCCGCCTCCAATCGCTTGAGGAACAGCCAGAAGCCGGTGCCATCCCAGCCGAGGATCTTGATCCGGTCGCGCCGGCGATTGCCGAATACGTAGAGCGATGAATCCAGAGGGTTCAGGCGCGCCGCTTGCTCGACCAGAATCGATAGCCCGTTGATGCCCAAGCGGAAGTCCACCGGATCCCGATGCAAGAATACCTTCAGGCCATCGTCGAACCGGAACACGGCATCCTCCCCAGCATCTGGACAATCGTCGTCAGCCCTTCGAGATCTGCCGGGCTCAGATCCAGCTCGACCCCATTGGGCAATCGCACATGCAGCGCCAGGGCCGAACAGGCCCGGTCCGCAACGGCTAGCGATCCTGCCGGTGCCGATACAGCGTGCACAGCCGCGAATGCCGATGGCCGTTCCTGGGCCATCATTCCCGCCTGTGCAACAGAATCCTCCAGCCGCTCTGGCAAATCTGCGTCTTGCCCGACAGCCATCGCCAACTCGCCCGCCGAGCGCTCACGTTCCAGCAGATACTGCGCGATCCATTTGCGTAGCAAGCTGACATGCACGCCACTGTCTTGTGCACGGCGCGCGATGGAGACACCAGGTATCAGGCAAGCCTCGACCAGCGCCCGCTTGCTAGCCTTGTCGTAGCGCTTGCGGCCTCTGCTGTTGCTGCTCACAACCTTCAGTTCCGGGGATTCAATCATCGATGTTCTCCTGGGGTTGGTGGAGAACATCATCCGCATTCAGATCACCAGTTGATAGACGCCGATGATGGACCGCTTAC
>NZ_JALHRY010000064.1:0-2565 GCF_023952485.1 Cupriavidus mimosae
TAGATAGCGTCAAGCAGGACGGCCGGTCCAGCGACAATCATTTTGGCCGGTTGGCCGGGATGATTGTCGGTGAGTGTTAGGTCATGGTTGTCGCTCCGTTATCGATGTCGCGGTGATTGTCGTTGTCGCTGGATGATTGTCGTCGGCGAGCAGACTGCTTGTCGCTTGCGGTGCGCCGACGGTAGCTTTCGACGTTCATTTCAAAGATCGTCGAATGGTGGACGAGTCGGTCAATCGCGGCGATGGTCATGCCGGGGTCAGGGAACACGTTGTCCCAGCCTGAGAACGGCTGGTTGGCCGTGATCAGCAGACTGCGCCGCTCATAGCGCTCGGCGATCAGTTCGAATAGGACACTGGTTTCGGCCTGGTCCTTGCGGGCGTACGACAGGTCGTCCAGGATGATCAGGTCAAAGCGGTCGAGCTTGGCCAGGGCTGCAGGTAACTGCAGGCTCTGCCTGGCTGCCTGCAGCTTCTGGACGATCTCGCTGGTACGCGTGAACAGTACCCTGTACCCAGCGTCGATCAGGGCATGCCCGATGGCCGATCCGAGGTGGCTCTTCCCACCGCCCGGCGGGCCGAAGATCAACACATTGGCACCTTTCTCCAGCCAGGAATCACCGCTCGCCAGTGCCATCACGTGCGCCTTGGAGACCATGGGCACAGCACTGAAGTCGAAGGCAGCCAGCGTCTTGGTTGGATCCAGGCGGGATTCGGTTCGGTGTCGTTCGATACGCCGCTTGGCCCGTTCGGCCAGTTCGTGTTCGAGCAAGGCGCCAAGCAGCCGGGTTGCCTGCCAGCTTTCCTTGTCGGCGCGCTGTGCGAACTCTGGCCAGAGCCGGCCAATGGTGGGCAGGCGCAGTTCGTTGAGCATCAACGTCAGGCGGGCGGCATCAATTGGGAGCGGCGCGTTCATGCTGCGACCCCCTGGCCCAGCAGGGCGTCGTAGCAACTGGTCGCCGGCATCTGGACATGGATGACGGGGTGATCGGCTTGCCGCGGCGAGAACTCCTCGCGCAGCGCTTCCAGATCCGGCAGATCACCATCGCCCAACATGGCTTCCAGGCGCACGGCCAGCACGGCTTCGATACCGTCCATGGCCGCCAGCTCAAGCAGGCCAACCATCGTCTTGCACGCGTCGCGTTGCGACAGCCGGGCATCAAGCTGCTCCCAGGTTCGCCGATAGGCCTCCCGAGGGAACAGATCGTCCCGGAACGCCAGGCCCTTGAAGGCCTGCGGCTTACGTTTGAGCCCCTCAATGAAGTGCCGATAGTCGATAGCGCGGCGGGTGCTGTGCGCGGCGTGGGAGCCCCGAGGAGTGCTGAACACCATGGCTCCGGACAGGTAGCAGTCCAGTCGGTCGCCGTACACACGCACCTTCAGACGGTGACCAATCAGGCGGGACGGCGCGCTGTAGAGGATGCCGCGCACGGTGAATGTGCTGCAACGGGTGACACGCGCTTCCTCTTCGGCAAAGTCCGTCGTGCGCCGGGGAGGCAGGTCCGTCAACTGCTCGCGCTCGAGACGGAACGCCGCTGCATGACGCCGGTTACGACGCATCACGACCTCGCGCAGGAGCGCCTCATAGGCGGCTCGATCCTCGAAGTCCCGGTGGCCGCGCAGCATCAGTGCCTGGTCGACAGCCTCCTTCAGATAGCGGTGGGATGATTCCACACTGCCGTTCTCGTGGCCCAGGCCGCGGTTGTTACGGGTGCCGGTCATCCCATAGTGGTCCAGCAGGGCTTCGTAGCGCGTTGTGAAGTCCTCCTGCTCCTTCAGGTTCTTGAACGCCGCCGAGAGGCTGTCGGTGCGATGTTCTCGCGGGCAGCCGCCGGCCTGCCAGAGCGCGTTCTGCAAGCCCGAGGACAGCGCCTCGAAGCTCTCTCCGCCTTCAACCACTTGGGCGTACTCCCAGCGCGAGAACGCGAACACGAAGTGATACAGGCGGTGAGGGAATGGAACGCCGGAGATGGTGATGCCCAGCGCCTGCATATCGGTGAAGTCCGACAGTGCCCGGATCCCCGGCGCGTGTTCCTGTGGGAAGAAGACTTCTTTGGCCGGTCCAGACACAGCCCGCCACTTGCTGATGCGCCGTTCGAGCGTGCGGCGCATGCTGTCAGGGTATTGGTCGGGATGGTCGTCCTGGAGCTTGCGCAGAATGGTGATGGCTTGCAGGCGCGGCTCGCTAGCAAGCATCGGCACGACCTCGGTGTCCCAGACCTCGACGAATGGATCGGGCCGCGAGCGCCAGTAACGGCGGGGCTTCTGCGAAGGCAGTTGGCTATCACGTTCGATACGCCGGGCACTGCGCACACTGATGCCGGCCTTGGCAGCGGCAATCTCCTGGGTATGCTGTTTGCGTTTGGACATGTAGAGGCTAACCTGTTGGTCGGTAATACGGGTTCCAGACATGGACTGACCGCTTATTGATGCGATCAGCCATCGTAGAACCCGGCCAACTCGGCGCCGCCGGTGGCGGAAACTCTCCGGCGGCTACGCCGCCTCCGAGTTCCCGCCACCGGCCAAGATGTTTGTCGCTACGCCGGACAAAATGATTGTCGCCGCCCA
>NZ_JALHRY010000065.1:0-2312 GCF_023952485.1 Cupriavidus mimosae
CGCTAATGAGGCCGGAATGGGCGCCAAAACGCGGAAAAAGTCGAGGCAGTGACGTCCGGCTTCCGGATTGTGAAAAACAGCGCTCCCCGCCTTGCGGGGAAAAACTCATCGCTAGCGCGATGAGTACTTCAGCAGCCTGCTAGGCATCGCTTTGCTCCTGCCCAACTTCGTTTATCCCGTTCTCCTTATGAAGATCATGTGCTTCGCGCTTTTTGCATGTGCATTCAATCTTCTAATGGGATTCACCGGTCTTCTTTCTTTCGGCCATGCAGCACTATTCGGTGCGGCCGGGTATGTGACCGGATACGCAGCCCGCGATCTTGGCATCCCAATGGAAGGAGCCATCGTACTCGGTATGGTGGTTTCTGCCATTCTTGGATTCCTGATGGCTAGTCTTGCGATCAGGCGGAAAGGGATTTACTTCACGATGATCACGCTTGCGCTGGCTCAGATGGTTTATTTCGTCTGTCTCCAGGCGCCGGTTACTGGGGGTGAAGACGGCATGCAGGGGATCCCGCGTGGCAAACTCCTTGGCGTTCTTGATCTTGGGGACGATACGACCATGTACTTCGTTGTACTGGCAATATTCGTGGCCGCCCTCGCATTGATTACCCGGATCGTCCAATCTCCGTTCGGGCAAATCCTCAGGGCGGTCAAGGAAAACGAGCCTCGATCCATCTCCCTTGGCTACGATGCCGATCGATACAAGCTGATGGCCTTTGTCCTGTCTTCCGTCCTGACCGGTTTGGCAGGCTCTGTCAAAGCGATCGTGCTCGGCTTCGAGACCTTGGTCGATGTGCATTGGGGCCTGTCAGGCATGGTCGTACTCATGACGCTAGTTGGCGGAGTTGGCACCCTGATAGGGCCCATTGTCGGCGCTGTTGTCATCATGGTGCTTGAGAATGAGCTAGGCGAAATTGGTGAAGCGCTGGCAACAGCTACTCATATCGAGTGGTTCGATGCCCTGGGCGAATCCGTCACGATAGTCACCGGCTTGACGTTCATTTTCTGCGTGCTCCTATTCCGGAAGGGTATCGCCGGCGAATCCAACGCATTCGTCGCGAGAAGGCAGTCGCATGCGATAAGGTCACACGTCCGTCGACGGCGTGACTTGGCTCATAAGCCGGTCAACACGAGGTAGCTGCTGCTGCTGAGATTTTCTGAAGGGCTATCGCATGGTAGGTGCGAGCACCAAAGCGTAGAGAGGAACATACGATGCGTGTATTCCAAGTTGAGCAGGACTGGTCCATCGAGCATCTCCAGATGGCGTCCAAACCGATGCCTCAGCCAGCCACAGGGGAGGTGCGTCTCAAGATGCGGGCTGCGGCTTTGAATTATCGCGATCTCATTATTCCTAGCCACGGTTACGGGAAGCGAATGAAAGATCTGCCACTCATCGTTCTAAGCGATGGTGTGGGTGTCATTGATGCCGTAGGCGCTGGGGTAACTCGGTTTCAGGTAGGTGAGCGTGTATGCCCGATCTTTTATCAAACGTGGGTGGACGGTGCACCAAACGCCGAACGAATGCAATCTAGCTTGGGTTGCGAGCAGGATGGAACCATGGCGACCCATTTGGTGATACCCGAGGAAGGGGTATGCCGTGTGCCCGCCTACCTCTCTGATTTTGAAGCCGCAACGTTGCCTACTGCGGGTGTAACGGCGTGGCGAGCCCTGATCACCGAGGGGCGACTGAAGCGAGGGGAAACCGTCCTCGTGCAAGGGACTGGCGGAGTCTCTCTGTTTGCGCTCCAGATTGCGAAGTCACTGCGCGCGGTCGTGATCATTACGTCTTCCAGCGACAAGAAACTTGCCAGCGCGAAGTCGCTTGGAGCGGACTACCTGATTAATTACGAGAAGGAGCCACAATGGTGGCGCACGGTGAGAGAGCATACGCGGGGCGTCGGCGTCGATCACATTGTTGAAGTCGGGGGGGCAGATACGCTAGCCCAGTCCGTGCGCGCTGTCCGGACAGGAGGAACAATCAGCTTGATCGGTGTCCTTTCCGGTTCTGATCCAAAAATTCCACTCGGCCAGGTTGTAACGCGGCACATCAGGTTGCAAGGCATCACTGTCGGCAGCCGTGCCGACTTGGAAGCAATGCTAACCCATTTCGAAGCGACCAGATTGCGCCCCGTGGTCGATCGCATATTCCCATTCGAGGCGCTTCATTCAGCAATGCATTACCTCGCTTCAGGCAAGCATTTCGGAAAAATCTGTATTCGCCACTCGGTGTGATGTCGTCGGCTCGAATGCGCAATAGCAGGCTGCTGAAGTACTCATCGCGCTAGCGATGAGTTTTTCCCCGCAAGGAG
>NZ_JALHRY010000066.1:0-2197 GCF_023952485.1 Cupriavidus mimosae
CAAAAAAAGGCGTCGGTTGCCGAAAGTCCGGCCTTGGCGGTGGCGATGGCGACGACTGTGGTTGCTACGGCACCCCCATTCATCGTGGCGTGGCCCGAAAGCCAGACCAGCAGCGCCAGCCCGAGTGCGCCAATGAAATTGGCCATGCACACGACCACCCAGTTGCGCAGCACGTCGCGAGTGCTTACGCAGCCGCTGGCCCAGGCCATGGCCAGCAGGTTATTGCCGGTAAACAGTTCAGCACCGGCCACCGTCACCAAAATCAGGCCAAGCGAAAATCCAAGCCCCCCTAGCAGGCGACTCGCTGCGAAGCCGAGCGATGCATCGCTGCTCACCAGAGCAAACATCAGCGCGCCCAGCCCGATGAACGCCCCCGCGAGCATGCCTAGCATTGCCAGCGTGAGCAGCGGCATGTGAGCCTTGGCAATGCAGAATTCGTTGACCCTGCTCGCGACTTGTTTAGGCGAGTAAACGTCAAAGCCATGGTCGGCTACAGGCGTCATTGCGACACTCCTGGGGGGCGTTAGCTGGGAGAGTTCCTGGTGCAAGCTACTGTAGGACGCCAGACCGGCCTCCATTTGATCGGCCGCAAGTATTATGGGTAATGGCAATGCGCTGCGACGCGCGTCTGGACGAGTTCAAGGGCGCGGCAATCGCGCTCAGAACCACCGGGCAATCGAAGATGACTCGCGGATGATCGTGCTCGCGCCAGGCTCTGCGTACATTGAGTCGTTGTCAACGCGACGACTCTGACACGTGGACGCTGCTTCTCTACGCGCATGGCCCATGGTTGCAGCGGTAGTGGCTCCAGCAAGGCCAACACCCTAACGGTGCCGACGCGCCGGTGCGTGCATATGCCCATGGCTTCAATCCTCATTTCCCACTTTGTTGCCAAGCCAGGCGAAGAAGACACCAACGGCGAAAAACCAGATCGCGAACACAATGGCCGGATACGCGGTATCCCACCAGGAGAACGACTGACCGGTCTGGAGCCGCCTGAAATCGAGCCCGTGAAAAAGTGAGTTCATGAAGTTCATGAACGGCTCCGGGAGTGCTACCCAAACCAGAGTACACAAGATATAGAACAACACAACCGTGAGGGAAAGCACGATGCCAGTCTTGATGGGTTTCATGACTACCTCCTTGGTTCAGCCGCTTCAGTGAGGCTTGGCGCGAAACAACTGGCTGAATCGAATCCGTGGAACGAACCCAGGCGTTCGCCTGCGGTACGCTTCATACTGCTGGCCGAATGCTTCCAGCACATCTTGCTCCTCCGCTCTGGCCAAGCGAACATACATCCAGGCGAGAACCGGGAACATCAACAAGATAAGAATCGTCGGCCATTGCAGGAGGAAGCCGGCCATGACGAGAATGAACGCAACATACTGCGGATGCCTGATGTGCGCGTAGAGGCCCGTCGTCGCCAGACGGCCTTCCTGCTGCGCATTGTATAGAACACGCCAGGCGGATGACAACATCAGGAAGCCGCCGAAGATAAGGATATTGCTGGCGATATGGAATGGCCCCAGGTGCGGATTGCCTTGCCAGCCGAACAGCATCTCAGGCAGATGGCCCGCGTCGTGCGACAGGAAATCGATGCCAGGGAATCTCGCCGAGAGCCACGGCAGCATGAGGTAGATCGTCAAGGGGATCCCGTACATCTCGGTGAAGAGAGCAACAATGAACGCCGAGAACGCGCCAAAGGACCGCCAGTCACGAGATGTCTTGGGCTTGGCGAAGCTGAAGGCGAAGACGATGAATACCGCCGAATTGATGATCACCAGCGACCACAGCCCATAGCCGTATTGCGGATGCTCGGTCATCGCCGTCCTCCATCGATGTCATGACCGTCCCGCGCTCGCCCCTGTCGGTGATGACCATGCCCGTGCCCCTGGTGCATGAAAAGATGCATCAACGGACAGGCGGCCAGGAGCAGGTAAGGCAGGGCCTGGATGACATGGGCCCGGTGCTCTGTCCAGAGAAAGTAGCCAATGACAAGCAGAAATCCGACCGTAACCAGTCTTGACCTCGATAGCCGCCGCTCCGTCGCTTGAACGCGCTCATCATTGCTTGTCGTTGCCAGCTTGCCCGACATAGAAGCCTCCTTGCGCGCAACGGCGCAGGCAAAGCCTTGCTTCTCTTCAGTATCGGTGCCGAAAGACGCTCGCCCTTGAGGTCGATCAAGGAAATCGAAGCC
>NZ_JALHRY010000067.1:0-2060 GCF_023952485.1 Cupriavidus mimosae
GGTCTTAACGGCGTCTTTTGTGAGGATTTACTTTGCTCGTTTGGCACATCGCTTGGATGGTGCACTTCCACGGGAATGGCCATTCAGTCCGAATTTATGGGCCAACTGCGTGAGTGCGATCATTCCCAAATGGCCTATCAGGAATACGATTTTCTTCTACCATGGCGTACCCAGCTCAGCAACGAGAACACGCGATGTCATATTTCTCTTTTCGATGACCGTTGAACACCCAAGCTGCCACCGGGTCCGATGACAACGAGACCAAGACACTCTAATTTCTTGGATATCCCAAAAACAGGGCGACATCTATTCTGCCTTGAGGGTTTTCGTAAAGTAAACCGGGTCGACGTGAGTCATAACGTTGAGTACGCGATGGTGCTCCATCGTGCGCCGCCGGGCATCGACGGCAATCGCATGGCCCTGTGCCACTGTCAGCGTGGCCTCGACTTCAAGATGGACATCAACGAGCACCTGGTCGCCCATCTTGCGGGTGCGCAGGTCGTGCAAGCCGAGCACGCCGGGCGTGCCCAGCATGGTGGCGCGAATGTCGGCGACGGTTACTTTGTCGGCGGCGCGGTCCATCAGGTCATTTAGAGCGTCCCAACTGAAGCGCAGTCCCATGCGCGCGACCATCAGCGCCACTACCATTGCCGCGATCGGGTCGAGGCTGTGATAGCCGAGCAGGTTGCCGGCGATGCCAAGCGCCACCACCAACGATGAAGCCGCATCCGAGTGCGCATGCCAGGCATTGGCTACCAGCATGCTCGAACGGACCCGCCGCGCCACGGCCAGCATGTAGCGGAACAGCAACTCCTTGGATGCCAGCGCGACCACTGCCACCCAAAGTGCCATTGGCTGAACCGGCTGTGGCCCGGCGGGATGCTGCAGCTTGCCCAGTGCTGCCCACAGCATGCCCGCCGCCGCCGTCAGCAGCAGCACACCCAGGACCAGCGACGCTGCTGTCTCGAACCGCAGGTGTCCATACTGGTGATCGGCATCCGGATCCTTGCTGCTTTGCGCTCCGGCGGCCAGTACGACAAAGTCTGAAAGTAGGTCGGACAGCGAATGTGCGGCGTCGGCAATCAGCGCCTGCGAGCCGGAGATGATGCCGGCCGCCCCCTGGGCGATGGTCAGGCCGATATTGACCGCCACGCTGACAAGCGTGCTGCGCCAACCGGCGCTGTAACGCGCCTGTGCGTCAGTCGGCCTTCTGGCGTCGTTTTCGGGTAGTTCGGGACGCATCTGGTGAATTTCGATTTGGTCCTGGAACTATAGCTCAAAGCGACAGGAAGTAGATCATCACGTATTTGTGGTGACGAAAAAAGTCCTGCATTGGCTGGGCTACACCTCTGCTTTTAAAAGATTGATCCTTGAAGCGATTTCCCAATTCTAGTCTTTTCCCTTTAAGGCTTCTTTGACCACGCGAAAACACCGAGCAGCACAAGCAAAGAAAATGCGAATCAGTACACCATCCACAAGCGCGAAGGATCTCCTGCCTGGTGCGGGAGGTGGGTCAAAAGCAAGCCGATCAGCCAGACAAGCCTCCACGCAGACAACAAACCTGTCGCCGTAAGCTGCGTCCGCGGTCGCGATAGATTGTCATACTTCCACTTGATTGGCTTGAAGTCATCCCGGAATGTGATTGGCGACAACGTTAGTCAAGAACGCAGCGAACTGATCGCTGGTAGGGACTGTCAGAAAATTTCTGTTTAGGGCATAACATGTCGCCAAGTAGCACTCAATGAGTGCGCAACACCGCAGCGTATCTGTCGCATCCACTGCGTTGTCCGTTCTTGCCAAGGCTCTGACCTGATCAACAATGTTGAAGAAGAGAGTTAGCTCCTGCAGTTGGAAGCCGACTGTGCATAGAGCGTCATCCGGATACAGGCGAATCGTGAACCTGTAGGGACGATAATGAATCTCTTTCAAGGTGTTCGGCGGGATTGAAATTGACCTGGGCCAAATCTAATTCAAATTATCGAGTCGGTCCATTTTTTCTGCACTAAAATGATACCAGACGTCAGCGCTTTGCAACGCTGGAGGTTACCACCCACTCAAGG
>NZ_JALHRY010000068.1:0-1982 GCF_023952485.1 Cupriavidus mimosae
AAAACCCCTCGCAGCACACGCTGTCGAGGGGTTTTGCACAATAAGAGCCTGGCGATGACCTACTTTCACACGGGAATCCGCACTATCATCGGCGCGGAGCTGTTTCACGGTCCTGTTCGGGATGGGAAGGGGTGGTTCCAGCTCGCTATGGTCACCAGGCATGAGGGGTTGTGGCGCTGTCGGGTGGGACAGCGTCACGAATCGGGATGTAGTGTTGGTTGTGCGTATCGTGGCACAAGGCGATCGACTCACCAGGTGAAACACACTGGTTATAGGATCAAGCCTTACGGGCAATTAGTACTGGTTAGCTTAACGCATTACTGCGCTTCCACACCCAGCCTATCAACGTCCTGGTCTCGAACGACCCTTCAAGGAGGTCAAGCCTCCAGGGAATCCTCATCTTCAGGCGAGTTTCCCGCTTAGATGCTTTCAGCGGTTATCTCTTCCGTACATAGCTACCCTGCGATGCCTCTGGCGAGACAACAGGTACACCAGCGGTACGTCCACTCCGGTCCTCTCGTACTAGGAGCAGCCCCCGTCAAGATTCCAACGCCCACGGCAGATAGGGACCAAACTGTCTCACGACGTTTTAAACCCAGCTCACGTACCTCTTTAAATGGCGAACAGCCATACCCTTGGGACCGGCTACAGCCCCAGGATGAGATGAGCCGACATCGAGGTGCCAAACACCGCCGTCGATATGAACTCTTGGGCGGTATCAGCCTGTTATCCCCAGAGTACCTTTTATCCGTTGAGCGATGGCCCTTCCATTCAGAACCACCGGATCACTATGTCCTGCTTTCGCACCTGCTCGACTTGTCGGTCTCGCAGTTAAGCACGCTTTTGCCATTGCACTTTAGGTACGATGTCCGACCGTACCAAGCGTACCTTCGAACTCCTCCGTTACACTTTGGGAGGAGACCGCCCCAGTCAAACTGCCTACCATGCACTGTCCCCGACCCGGATTCACGGGCCAAGGTTAGAACCTCAAACAAACCAGGGTGGTATTTCAAGGACGGCTCCACGTGAACTAGCGTCCACGCTTCAAAGCCTCCCACCTATCCTACACAGATCGGTTCAAAGTCCAATGCAAAGCTACAGTAAAGGTTCATGGGGTCTTTCCGTCTAGCCGCGGGGAGATTGCATCATCACAAACACTTCAACTTCGCTGAGTCTCGGGAGGAGACAGTGTGGCCATCGTTACGCCATTCGTGCAGGTCGGAACTTACCCGACAAGGAATTTCGCTACCTTAGGACCGTTATAGTTACGGCCGCCGTTTACCGGGACTTCAATCAAGAGCTTGCACCCCATCATTTAATCTTCCGGCACCGGGCAGGCGTCACACCCTATACGTCCACTTTCGTGTTTGCAGAGTGCTGTGTTTTTATTAAACAGTCGCAGCCACCATTTTATTGCAACCCCTTCACCCTTCTGGCGCAGGCCAGTCAAGCTACCAGGGCGTACCTTATCCCGAAGTTACGGTACCAATTTGCCGAGTTCCTTCTCCCGAGTTCTCTCAAGCGCCTTAGAATACTCATCTCGCCCACCTGTGTCGGTTTGCGGTACGGTCTCGTATGACTGAAGCTTAGAGGCTTTTCTTGGAACCACTTCCAATTGCTTCGCAGCACTAGGCCGCTCGCCCCACATCCTTGAATCCCGCGCCCGGATTTGCCTGAGCGCCTTCTCCAATGCAGGGACCGGGACTTCCAACACCCGGACAACCTTCCGCGATCCGTCCCCCCATCGCATCATACGACGGTGCAGGAATATTAACCTGCTTCCCATCAGCTACGCATCTCTGCCTCGCCTTAGGGGCCGACTCACCCTACGCCGATGAACGTTGCGTAGGAAACCTTGGGCTTACGGCGAGGGGGCCTTTCACCCCCTTTATCGCTACTCATGTCAGCATTCGCACTTCTGATACCTCCAGCATCCTTTACAAGACACCTTCACAGGCTTACAGAACGCTCTCCTACCACGC
>NZ_JALHRY010000069.1:0-1884 GCF_023952485.1 Cupriavidus mimosae
CCTTCTTCTTGAGGACCGGATCTTGTGCAACGGAGGCAGCTGTCCGCATCGCACGACGTCGAACCGGTCAACCAATTATCCTAACAGCCGGTTTTCACGGTTGGCATGACATCTTCCAACGGTACCCGTGGTCTGACGATTCTACAGCCAAAGACCATTACATCCAGGACTTTCAGTATGACTTAGATATCTTGCAGCAGATGTTGAGTTGGAACAGAGGCAAAGTCGCCGGAATTGTAGTCACGCCAGAGCCATCGGTCTTTCCTCCGGAGTTACTCCACCAAAGCGCTAGAATGGCTATGCTGCATGGAGCGCTTTTGATCGTTGACGAGGTGCTTTGCGGACTTCGTTACGCCGACGGTGGTTACTGCCAAGCACACCGGGTCCCGGCCGACCTGATTACCTTGTCCGAAGGACTCGCACAGGGAATTGGCCTTTCTGCGGTTATTGGTACGGCCGATGCCATGTCCGGGGCGGATGGTGTTTATCTTGGCAACACCTACTTACGTGAAAATCGAGCCTTCGTAGCTGCTAATCTAACGCAGCAAATTTTCGAAGAAGATGGCATTGTAGCTCGCTTGGCGGATAGCGGCGCAGTGCTCAAGAGGTTGTTCCACGAGTCGTTCGCTAGCTTCGGAATACCCGCGCGTGTCTTAGGAAGCGACGCCATGTTCGATATTGTCATGCCTTCGCAAAGACATGGAAGTGCATTTGTCCGACGGTGCCTTCAATACGGTATATACACAGGCTACCCGGCAACTTACATGAGCAATATTTCCATGGGCAACACATTCTTCAGCACTTTACAAGAGGCGCTGAAGGGTGCGCTCGCGGACTACTGCAAAGACGAAGATATGACCGCGCGGGTTACAGATAGATCCATGATCGAATACTGTTGGCGAGCGTTTCGCGCGACAGCGAACACTTGCCTCTCCAACAAGACTTATTGGGCACAATTATGAAAGGCCGGTACCGAGATGCCCACAGCCAAGGATTACCGCTCGAACCCGCCCCCAAACGCACAATCGCCGAATAACTCGCATCGCTACAGTTGCAGAGATGTCCTATTACTTTCGCAAATTGCCGTAGCAGCATGGCTGCGGCTTTCACCGATATTACGTGATAGGCTAAATTGAAGGCCTATTTGCTGACCGGTTCGGTCCGAGTCGCACCAGCACTAATATTATTCCGCGCAAGACTCATTTGCCATTAAATTCAAAGACTCCGCCTGAGTTTAGTCAACGACAAACTTGGGGATCTGCTTAGGAGTACCAAGTGAATTGTACGTGCAACGTCCCTCAATTCCTGCGCCGTCTTATATCCGCTCACCCGAAACGCGTAATCTGTGGGAACCTCATACATTTTGCGCGTATCTGCAAATCTAGACTCGTCAGCAGTTATCGTGTTCATGAACACGGTGTAGACTGGGTACTTTGCCGCCCCCAGAAAGGCTCTCCGCGTTTCCGTTGTGGGACAAACAAAATCCACAATGCAATGGTCGTTCGCACCGTAGTTTAGCGTCAGATTGGCGATTTCCGCCATACGACGAGCGTGCTCGATTCGGTGCACAAAACTAAACGTCAAGTCACGATTTATATTATCCCGAACAAAATCCGCATTAACCCAGCTGGCTGTCGGAATTAAATCCAAAAGCATTCTAGCAAGTGTAGTCTTGCCAGATCCCGGAAGGCCTTGAATCATGACGATAGCACGCCCTCTTTGTTTCATATTCCACTTGCTCATGATTGATGGCCGTGTCAACGAATGCAGCAATAAATTCAAGCGTTTTTCAATGAATTCTTAAACCACGGTTGGATCGATCTACGTTCCCATTTTGCCAACTTCGCATTCGGGCCTCAACACAGTTTACCGAAACTTTGCTAG
>NZ_JALHRY010000007.1:0-374908 GCF_023952485.1 Cupriavidus mimosae
TGGGGCGTTTGCGCGAATGCCGCCAAATGCGTTGTGCGATCCGCCAGCCCAGTCGCACCGACAGCGCCAAGCGAGCGCAGCGACGCGTCCCGTGCCAGGGCCCCTGCCGTGCGATAGGGCCGGCGCGCAGCGCAGCCGTAGGCGTTCCTACGGCAAGGCCGGCAGCAGGGACCACTCCGCGCTCTGGGCTCGTTCAACCAACACTTCAACGCCCCACCCACCGTGGTGCACCCCTGCGGCAGGCAGTCCAGCTATGTGAGGAAGCCCAGCCCCGTACGAAAGCCCCCGGGCCCACTACGATAAGCATGCCGCCCGCAGGGCAATCAACGCGCTTTTTGGTTACTTTTTGGCGCTCGGCCAAAAAGTGACCCGCCCAGCAGGGCGGAACCACGCGGTTCAAAAGCCGACAGCATGTCACCAACAGCAACCACTCAAATCCCACCCCCGAAGCGAGCCGACCGCAATCCCAGTCAACCATGCCACCAACCCTTCTACATCAAGAAGTCGGCAACTCCTCTTCCAACACCCGTTCCAACTGCGCCTTCACCAACCCCAATAAGCAAAACGCCCCAAAAGTCCCGCTGCCACTGCCAAAAGACTGTACCGCGCCGTTGATAGATCGATTTCCGACATAGGACCCTCCAATCGTTACCTGAAGGTCCACCGCACAACGCTAGCGGAGGGCGGCGGGCCTGACGACGAGGGTGGAAGACCGATGCAAACACCAAGCCGGCCAGCCTTGCGGCTGCCTCGTGTCGGCCCGCCATGGATGACAAGCGCGTATGCGGAGACAGGCGGCGTCGAAGACGCCGACCTGTGGTGCTTGCAGTTCGGGCTTCCACGCCCGGCCACCGTTGTGTGCGATGACCGTGTCAGTCTCCCGCATCAAAGTCAGGAACTCGATAGGACAGTTCCCATTCCTGCGCGGACGCAGCATCGTGCCGTCGCTGCGCCCGCTCGCAAATAGTCGATCTCCGAAACAATTCCGCAAGACCTGCCGTGGATGGTGAAGCGGCGTGAATCTGCAGTCGTGACTTCGTGGATGCTCCTGCCCTCTCCCCCAACCCTTGCATGTTCTCGGAACGTTGTTCTGAACGCATGCAGGGAGAGTAGCGACCCGCGGGCCTGACGACGAGGATGGATGGCCGAAAGCTGCGTGAAGACAATGAAGCGCGACTACGTCGCCTTCATGCCCGCGACAGCGCTTCCTTGCATTCAACGGTGGCGACATCGCCGATCCTGAATTGATCAACGTTTCCGGCTTCTTCACCAATCACCTGATCGGCATCGGCGATCTGATATGAATGTTTTGGGCTTATAAATGAAATTATTAGTTTGTGGTACGCGCGCCACGTGTTTGGTCGCTCGTTGGTTTCGGGCAACAAGTCGTACTACTACGTTTGCGGGTTTAGTGAAGCGTGGCAGGCCGCGCGTAAACCGCTGCTGACCAATCGCGGCTCGCTGTGGCGATGACCTGACGGAGTGTCCTTTTCCAGGAGCGAGCGGTACTGCACCTTACCGCCCGCTCCGTCACCTTATAAGGTCTGAACCTGAGCGTATCAGTCCTTTAGTTCCAGATCGGATCTTCCTTCTGCATCTGATCCTTGGTCTTCTTCATCCAGTACGAACCGATCTGGCGTTCCGTGACAGACCCCTTCTTTTTGGCGTCAATCTTGTCGAAATTCGCGTAGACCTGGGGCATGCCTGCCTGCGCTTCATCGCGGGTCAGCTTGCCGTCGTGGTTGGCATCGGCCGCCTTGAATCGCTCCGCAATCAAGGCCTTGGCTTGTGCCGTAGTCGGTGGTGCTTTGGGAACCTCGCCTTGGGATCCTTGAGCCGACTGGGCGCCCGCTCCTAGAGAAGTGAGTGCCATCAGGACTGCGAAACCAACTGCCGGCAATTTGCGTACGGTCATGTCGCTCTCCTCAAGTCATAGTGTTGTTTGGAGCCGTGGAACAGGAAGGCCTGCTGGCCGAATATCCCGTGAGCCCTGGCTCGCTCAGTATTCTACGTGCTGTACGGGGCATCACGAGTAGGGGGAATCCGCTATCACAACGCCGCCAACGCGTTCCCAGAACATACTGGCCCGCCAAGCACGGCGACCCGACCTTCAGGCAACCCCCTTCCTCCCCCGCATCCTCAAATCACTAACCACCGGCCACACCAGCACAAAAACCGCCAGCCCCATGATCGTCCCCACCAGCCCGTTCGACCAGAACACATCCAGCGCCCCGGACGACACCAGCATGGTCTGGCGGAAGGCGTCCTCGGCCCGATCCCCCAGCACCAGCGCCAGCACCATCGGCGCCAACGGATAATCCAGCTTCTTCAACACATACCCGACCACGCCGAAGCCCAGCATCAGCCAGACATCGAACAACGCGCCGTTCACGGTGTATGCGCCGATCGCGCAGATCACCAGGATCAGCGGCGCGATGATCGAGAACGGGATGCGCAAGATCGCCGCGAACAGCGGCACCGTCGACAGCACCACGATCAGCCCGACGATATTGCCGAGGTACATGCTGGCGATCAGCCCCCATACGAACGGCCCCTGCTCGGCGAACAGCAGCGGCCCCGGCTGCAGGCCCCAGATCATCAGGCCGCCCAGCAGCACCGCCGCGGTGGCGGATCCCGGAATGCCCAGCGCCAGCATCGGCAGCAGCGCGCTGGTGCCGGCCGCGTGCGCGGCGGTCTCGGGGGCGACCACCCCTTCGACATGGCCCTGCCCGAACGAATCGGGATCCTTCGCCATGCGCTTGGCCACGCCATAGCCCATGAACGACGCCGCGGTGGCGCCGCCCGGGGTGATGCCCAGCCAGCAGCCGATCACCGACGAGCGCAGCACGGTCAGCCAGTAGCGCGGCAGCTCGGCCCAGGTCTTCAACACCACCTTCAGGTCGATGCGGGCCTGCTTGCCGCGGAAGGCCACGCCCTCTTCCATCGTCATCAGGATCTCGCTGATGCCGAACAGGCCGATTACCGCCACCAGGAAGTCGAAGCCGCGCAGCAGCTCGGTGGAGCCGAAGGTCATGCGCAGCGTGCCCGAGACCGTGTCCATGCCGACCGCGGCCAGCACGAAGCCCAGGCACATCGCGATCAGGATCTTGGGCTTGGACTCCTTGCCCATGCCGACGAAGCTGCAGAAGGTCAGCAGGTACACCGCGAAGAACTCGGGCGGGCCGAAGCGCAGCGCGAACTTTGCCACCAGTGGCGCCAGGAAGGTGATCAGCAGCACGCCGGCCAGTGCCCCCAGGCACGAGCCGGTGAAGGCCGAGGTCAGGGCCTTGCCGGCCTCGCCGCGCTGCGCCATCGGGTAGCCGTCGAAGGTGGTGGCCACCGACCAGGCTTCGCCCGGAATATTGAACAGGATCGAGGTAATCGCGCCGCCGAACAATGCGCCCCAGTAGATGCAGGACAGCATGATGATGGCCGACACCGGGTCCATCGAGAACGTCAGCGGCAGCAGGATTGCCACGCCGTTGGGCCCGCCCAGGCCGGGCAGCACGCCCACCACGATGCCAAGCAGGATGCCGACGAACATCAGGCCGACGTTCTGCCACGACAGCGCCACGGCGAAGCCGCCCATCAATGCATTGAGTTCATCCATGATCCGCCCTCCCTAGTAGCCCAGCGCCGCTTCGAGCGGGCCTTTGGGCAGCGGTACGCGGAACTGGATCTCGAAGATCCAGAACAGCAAGGCATTGATGCCGACGCCGATCAGTGCGGCCTTCCACCACGCCGCCTTGCCCACCCACACCATGAAGCCGGCGATGAAGGCCGCCGACGCGACGTAGATGCCGAGCAGCCCGATCAGTCCGACATACACGGTCAGAGGCACCAGGATCACGCCCACCTGCCGCAGTTGCTGCCACGTCGCGAACACGGCGGTGCGGTCCCCGCGCAGCGCCTGCATGCCCACCAGCACGCTGCAGACCAGGATGATGATCCCGACCCGCATCGGGAAATAGCCCGCTTCCGGCCCGTCCGGTGCCCAGCCGGCACCGATGCCGTAGTTGCTCCAGATCACCACCAGCGCGCCGGCCAGCAGGCCCAGCGCCACCGCCAGTTCGACCGCCTTGACCGAGATGCCGGCGCCCGCATGCGCCGTTTCCTGTTGTGAATCCATGTTGTCCCCCGCCTTGCTTCAGGCCATCGGCTGCGCCGCCCGGCGCAGCCCGTTGGTGATCCGCGCCAGCGTCAGCGCGCGGCGACGAAGCCGGCCTCCTTGATGATGTCGCGGTGCGCGGCTTCGTCGCGCGCCAGGAAGTCGGTCAGCGCCTTGCCGGTCAGGAACTCGTTCTTCAGCGCGCTCTTCTCCAGGTATTCCTTCCACTCCGGCGTGGCCACGATCTTCTGCATCAGGTCCACGTAGTACTTCTGCTGTTCGGGGGTCACGCCGCCCGGCATCATGAACACGCGCAGCATCTGGTATTGAACGTCGAGGCCCTGCTCCTTGCAGGTCGGCACGTCATGCCAGCTCTGGGTCTGCGTGACCTTGCCGTGGTAGGCCATGCGCTCCGGCGCGAACACGCACAGCGCGCGATGCTCGCCGGCGCGCCACTGGCCGATCGATTCGGACGGGTTGTTGACGTTGGCATCGATATGCTGGCCCGACAACTGCGTGGCGGCCTCGCCGCCGCCCTTGTACGGCACGTAGATGAAGCGGGTGCCGGTCTTCTTCTGCACCAGCGCGCTTATGATCTGGTCTTCGCGCTTGGAACTGGTGCCGCCGACCTTGATCTTGCCCGCGCTGGCCCTGGATGCGTCGATAAACTGGGCGACGGTCTTGTACGGGGCCGCGGCATTGGTCCACAGCACGAACTCGTCCTGCGCAATCATCGCCACCGGGGTCAGGTCGCGCCAGCTGAACGGCAGGTGGCTGACCATCGGCACCGTGTACAGCGCCGACGAGGCCACCAGCAGCTTGTGCGGGTTGCCCTGCGATGCCTTGGTATCCATCAGCCCTTCGGCGCCGCTGGCACCCGCCTTGTTCAGCACGATCACCGGCTGGCTCATCAGCTTGTGCTTGGCGATGATGCCCTGGATCGACCGCGCCATCTGGTCCGAGGCGCCACCGGCGCTGAACGGCACCACGATCTCGACCGGCTTGGCCGGCTCCCATGCCCATGCGCTGAGGCAGGCCGTGGCACCCAGCACGGCCGCCAGGGTCTTCCTGACTGTGTTGCGTTGCATCGTTGGTCTCCTTTGGCTTTGACTACCCGGTGCCGCTGGTTGCGGCTCTTCTCTCTACATTTTCCTGCGCTGCCACGCGGCATCAGCGGCTCAGGCCGCGCGCCGCGATGTCCCACAGCTCGGCCACGTGCCCGTCGCGGCAGCACACGTATTGCGCGTGCAGGTTCGCGGTGGGATCACAGTGGCCGGGCACCAGCCATAGCTTGCTGCCCAGCAGTGCGCGGCCGTCTTCGTCCAGCAGCTGCAGCACGCCGTGCTCGTCGTTGGCCGCGATATAGCGCAGCCACTCGCTGCCCGGGCCGGACCACACGCGCGGCAGGCCGGAATCCACCGCGAGCGACTTCAGGCCCGCATCGCACACCGCCACGCCGGCGCGCGCGGTGCTCATCACGGTGGTCGCCAGGAACAGGCCGTGCCGGGGCTGGAAGCGCCCGGGCCATTCGCTGGCGCCATAGTGGCCGTCCAGGAACACGTAGCTGCCGGGCTGGATCTCGGTATAGACGCCGCTTTCGCAATCGAACTCCGCGGTGCCGCTGCCGCCGCCGGTGATGACCGGGCAGGCGATGCCGCGGGCATGCAGGTGCGCCACATAGGCGCCCGCCTGTTCGGCGGCGCGCCGGGCCGCGTCGCGGCGCTGCGTCCAGTGCGCCAGGTGCTGGGCGCCGCCGTGATACGCCTGCAGCCCGCCGAAACGCAGCGACGACGCCGCGCCGATGGCATCGGCCAGCCGGCTCAGCGCTTCGGGGCTGTCGACACCACAACGCCCCTGCCCGACATCGGCTTCCGCCAGCACCGTGATGCGCACCCCGCCGGCCGCCGCGGCGGCGGCAATCGCGGCGACCTGGCGCACGTCGTCCACGCACACGCTCAGGTCCACATGGCGGGCCAGTTCTACCGCCATCGCCAGCTTGTCGGCGCCGACGAACTCATTGCTGATATGGATGCTGGCAATGCCGGCGGCGGCAAACGGATAGGCCTCGCTGAGCTTCTGGCAGCAGATGCCCGCCGCGCCGGCGGCAAGCTGCCGCTGCGCGATCGCGACCGACTTGTGCGCCTTGGCATGCGGGCGCAGCGCCACGCCACCGGCATCGGCCAGCGCCTGCATCCGTGCCACGTTCTGGTCGAAGGCATCGAGGTCGACCAGCAGCGCCGGCGTGCCCACGTCCTCGACGCGATCGCCGATCCTTGCCGGCGCCGGCGGCTGCAGGCGGGCACGGTCGAGCACCGGATTGCGCATCGGCTCAGTCATGGCGGCTGCCCTCCAGCGCCATCGCCAGCACTCTTGCCACATGCATCGCCTCGGCCTGCGCGCCGTCGCGGATCTGGTGGCGGCAACTGGTGCCGTCCGCGACCACGAGGGCATCGGCGCTGCGCCGGCGCACTGCCGGCAGCAGCGACAGCTCGGCCATCGCCTGCGACGCTTCGAAATGCTCGGCCTCATAGCCGAAGCTGCCGGCCATGCCGCAGCACGACGACTCCACCGGCGCCACCTTCAGGCCCGGAATCCACCCCAGCACCGTCTGCACCGGCGTGAAGGCATCGAACGCCTTCTGGTGGCAGTGCCCGTGCACGATGGCCTCGGACACCCGCAGCGGCTGCAGCGGCAGCGCCAGCCGACCCGCCTGACGCTCGCGCACCAGGAATTCCTCGAACAGGAACGACAGGCTGGCCAGCTGGCGCGCCTCGTCGCCATAGCCGTAGCCCAGGAATTCGTCGCGCAGCGACAGCAGGCACGACGGTTCCAGGCCGACCACCGGCACGCCGCGCTCCACGAACGGGCGAAGTGTATCGAGCAGGCGCCGCGCCTCGGCCTTCGCCTGGTCGACCAGGCCCGCGGCCAGGAAGGTCCGGCCGCAGCACAGCGGGCGTTCGCCTGCGCGGGTGTTGAAGTGCACGGTATAGCCCGCCGCTTCCAGCACGGCTTGCGCGGCGCGCGCATTGTCGGGCTCCATGTAGTTGCTGAAGGTATCGACGAAGAGCAGCACTTCGCGGCCATCGGCCTTGCTGCTTGCATCAGTGCCCGCGCTGCGGCGGTCCGCCAGGAACGGCGCGGTGAAGCGCGGCAGCGACCGCTGCGGGGCAAATCCCAGCACGCGCTTGATCCAGCCGGAGACCCCCGGCAGGCTGTCGGCCAGCGCCAGCAGGCCCGGCACGCGGCTCGCCGCCGGCGCATAGCGAGGCAGGAATGCGACCATGCGCTCGCGCAGGCTGATGCCGTGCCGGCTGGTCCAGGCGTGGCGCGCCTCGATCTTGAACTTCGCCATGTCGACGCCGGTCGGGCAGTCGCGCTTGCAGCCTTTGCACGAGACGCACAGGTCCAGTGCCTCCTTCACTTCGGCGCTGGCCAGCCCGTCGCTGCCGAGCTGCCCGGTCAGCGCCAGCCGCAGCGTGTTGGCGCGGCCGCGCGTCACGTGCTGCTCGTCCTTGGTCACGCGATAGCTGGGGCACATGGTGCCAGCGTCGAACTTGCGGCAGTGGCCGTTGTTGTTGCACATTTCCACGGCCGACGCGAGGCCATGCGTGGCGGTATCGTTGCCCGTGCCCGGGGCGGTCTCGGCGCCAGTCATCGGGTCGCGCCGCACGTTCCACGCCGACCAGTCCAGCGCCGGGGTCAGCGGCAGCGCGGCGTAGCCGGGCGCAAAGCGGAAGTTCTCGCGCGCGTCCATGCGGGGCGGGCGCACGATCTTGTCGGGATTGAAGCGGTTGTCCGGATCGAACAGCGCCTTGATCTCGCTGAACGCGGCGTTGATGCGCGGGCCGTACTGCCAGGCCACCCACTCGCCGCGGCACAGGCCATCGCCGTGCTCGCCGGAATACGCGCCCTTGTATTCGCGCACCAGCTCGGCCGCCTCTTCCGCGATCTCGCGCATCCGCAGCGCGCCGTCGCGGCGCATGTCCAGGATCGGCCGCACGTGCAGCGTGCCGACGCTGGCGTGGGCGTACCACGTGCCCTCGGTCTCGTGCTTGTGGAAGACCTCGGTCAAGCGCCGTGTGTATTCGGCCAGGTGCTCGAGCGGCACCGCGCAATCTTCGATGAACGAGACCGGCTTGCCGTCGCCCTTCATGCTCATCATGATGTTCAGGCCGGCCTTGCGCACGTCCCACAGCGCCTTCTGCGCCTTCTCCTCCGGCATCTTCACCACCGAGCCCGGCAGGCCCAGGTCGGCCATCAGCTCGGCCAGCCGGTCCAGTTGCGCCAGCAGCGCCTGGCGGTCGTCGCCGGCGAATTCCACCAGCAGGATGGCCTGCGGATCGCCGGCCAGCGCACGCTCGACCACCGGGCGGAAGGCGGGATTTTCCATCGACAGGTCGATCATGGTGCGGTCGACCAGTTCCACCGCCACCGGTTGCAGCGTGACGATATGCTGCGTCAGGTCCATCGCCTGGTAGAAGGTGGGGAAGTTGACCACGCCCAGCACCTTGTGCGCCGGCAGCGGCGCCAGCTTGAGCGTGAGCTGGCGGCTGCAGGCCAGCGTGCCTTCGGAGCCGACCAGGATATGCGCGAGGTTGGCGTGGCCGTCGTCGGTATAGGCGCGCGGGTTCTGGCAGTCGAACAGGTCGATGTTGTAGCCGGCGACGCGGCGCAGCACCTTGGGCATGCGCTCGGCGATCTCGCCGCGCTCGCGCGTGGCGATGCGCTGCAGCCCATGAAGGATGCCCTCGGTGCGTCCTGCCGCCACTGGTTGCGCCAGAGAACCGAAGTGGCAATCGCTGCCGTCCGCCAGCACGGCATCGATGGCCAGCACGTTATGAACCATGTTGCCGTAGGCAATCGAGCGCGAGCCGCACGAATTGTTGCCGGCCATGCCGCCGATGGTGCATTGCGCCGCCGTGGAAACGTCCACCGGGAACCACAGCCCGTGCGGCTTGAGCCAGGCGTTCAGGTGGTCCAGCACGATGCCGGGCTCCACCGTCACCGTGCGCGCGCCGGCATCGAAGGCGACCACGTTGTTGAGCCACTTGCTGGTGTCGATGACCAGCGCCTCGCCCACGGTCTGGCCGCACTGGCTGGTGCCGGCGCCGCGGGCCAGCACCGGCACCCGCTGGTCGCGCGCGATGTCGAGCGCGCGCACCAGGTCGGCCTGGTCGCGCGGCACCACCACGCCAACCGGCATGATCTGGTAGATAGAAGCATCGGTGGCATAGCGGCCGCGGGCGGCGCGGTCGAACAGCACGTCGCCGCGCAGTTCCTTGCGCAGCAGCGCCGACAACGGCGAGGTGGCCCGGTGCTGCGCGGGCACCAGGTGGATCGGCTTGACCAGCAGGGAAGACGAAGTCATGTTCATGGCATGCAAGAAACAAGGGCCGCGCGCCCGCGGCGATGCATGCGGCCGCCTGCGGTGGGCGCATGTCGTGGGTGATGCCTTGGCAAGAAAATCAGGCAGGCGGCGGACCGTGCCGCGCCTGCCATGGCCTGCGCGGCTCGGTCGGCTGCGCTTGGTTGGCTGCGCTCAGGCGGCGGCCTTGAGCACCGGCTTGTCGGCGTGCGCGGCCAGCGAAGCCATCGCCGCGGCTACGCCGCTGCCGGCAAGCGGCACGCCTGCCAGCTTCAGCCCCATCTCGCAACCGGCGAGCGTCGCCATCAGGGTCAGGTCATTGCAATCGCCGAGATGGCCGATGCGGAACATGCGGCCGCGCATCTTGCCCAGCGCCTGCCCCAGCGACATGTCAAAGCGCTCGTAGATGAGCTTGCGCACCGCATCGGCGTCGACGCCGTCGGGCATCATCACGCCGGTCAGCACCGGGCTGTACACCGCCGGGTCGGCGCACTGGATCTGCAGGCCCCAGGCGCGCACGGCCTGGCGTGTCGCCTCCGCCAGCCGCTGGTGGCGGGCGAAGACCTGTTCCAGGCCCTCGCCCAGGATCATGTCAAGCGCTTCGGACAGGCCGTACAGCAGGTTGGTGTTGGGCGTGTACGGCCAGTAGCCGTTCTTGTTCGATTCGATGATCTCGGCCCAACCCCAGAACGCGCGCGGCAGCCGGGCGTGCTGGCTGGCGGCGATCGCCCTCGGCGAGAGCGCGTTGAAGCTGATCCCCGGCGGCAGCATCAGGCCCTTCTGCGAGCCCGACACGGTCACGTCGACGCCCCACTCGTCATGGCGATAGTCGGCCGAACCCAGGCCCGAGATCGTGTCCACCAGCAGCAGCGCCGGGTGCCCGGCGGCATCGATGGCGCGGCGCACCGCGGCGATATCCGAGGTCACGCCGGTCGAGGTCTCGTTGTGCACTACACAGACCGCGCGAATCGCATGGCCGCTGTCCTCGCGCAAGCGCGCCTCGATCATGTCCGCCTGCACCCCGCGGCGCCAGCCCTCGATGCCGGGCAGGCCCAGGAATTCCGGCCGCAGGCCCAGCGCCTCGGCCATCTTCTTCCACAGGGTGGCGAAATGCCCCGTCTCGAACATCAGCACGTGGTCGCCCGGGCTGAGCGTGTTGGTCAGCGCCGCTTCCCAGGCACCGGTGCCAGACGCCGGGTAGATGATCACCGGATGCCGGGTCTTGAAGATTTCCTTGATGCCGGCCAGCACCTTGCGGCCGAGTGCGCCGAACTCCGGGCCACGGTGGTCAATGGTCGGATAGCTCATCGCGCGCAGGATTCGGTCCGGCACCGGGCTCGGGCCCGGGATCTGCAGAAAGTGGCGGCCAGAGGGATGGAAATCGAGGTGAATCATGGAAATCGTGCCTCCTTGTTGTTTTATGAATTTTGAATGCAATCGACTATAGCAGAGCGATGGATGTGCTCCAAGGCAAAATTTGCGGCACGTTGTGATGGTTAACCCGAATTTTGAAGCCAGAAAGCGAGATGCAGTAAAATTCGCGCCAAGTAGATAGAGGACATTGAATGCAAAACTCATATAACGATAACCAGACGTCGGGCGTTGCCGAGCACGTTGCGCCCTCGCTGGCGCGCCTGGCACGCCCGCGCCTGCACGACACGGTGGTCGAACACCTGCGCCAATTCATCGTCGAAGGCGTGTTTGCGCCGGGCACCAAGCTCAATGAACGCGAGCTGTGCGAGACCCTGGGCATCTCGCGGACGCCGCTGCGCGAGGCGCTCAAGGTGCTGGCGGCCGAAGGCCTGATCGATCTTCTGCCCAACCGCGGCGCCAGCATCTCGCGCATGACCGAGGCCGAAGTCAGGGAGAGCTTCGAGCTGATGAGCGGGCTGGAGGCGTTTTCCGGCGAACTGGCCTGCGAGCGCATCACTGCGGCGGAACTGGCGCAGATCAAGGCGCTGCACTACGCGATGCTGGCTTGCCGCGCCCGGAACGACCTGCCGGGCTACTACAGCCGCAACCAGGAGATCCACGACCGGATTAACGAGGCCGCGCGCAACGGCGCGCTGCGGCAGACCTACCAGTCGATCAACCGCCGCCTGCAGGCGCTGCGCTTCCGCTCCAACCAGCAAAGCGGCAAGTGGGACGACGCGGTCGAAGACCACGAGGAGATGATCCAGGCGCTGGAAGCCCGCGACGGCAAGCGGCTGGCGGCGGTACTGAAGCGCCACTTGCTGGAGAAGCGCGACGCGGTGCTGCCCCTGGTATCGGGCGACGCCACTGGCACAAGAATCTTCTGAAAGCGGGGTACGCGTAACCGCAGCGCAGCGTTTTACCGTGCCGGGGCCGGATTTTTCTTGCCTCCATGCGCGAATACTGTATATATTTACAGTACCTGTATGGATGAACAGTGGAGCCCCGGCATGGAACACCTGATCCGCGTGCAAAACGACTATGACCGCCAGGTGCTGGCCTGGCTGCGCGGCCGCATCGGCGATGCCGCCCTGCAGAGCGCGGTGCATCGGCTGGCGAGCCCGCGCAAGCCCTATCTGTCCACGATCTGCCGCAGCCTTGGCATCCGCCCGCCCAACCGGCGCCAGTTCGCCGCCGAGACCGCACGCATCCACCGCGCGGTGGGCGACAGCTACCTGGCCCGCATCAGGGAAATCCTGGCAACAGCCCCGGTGCACGAGGCCTCGCGCCAGTAGGCATTTGCCGATCACCGGCCACGCGCGGATCATCGGGCGCGTGCCGGTCGTATCATGAAAGCCCCGTTGCCATCACCCGGCAACGGGGCTTTGTGTTTCACAACGTATTCCTCCCTCCAAGGTCGACATGAGCGAACTCCGCATTCCCACCCGCGCCCTGCACCAGTGGGTCACCGGTCTCTGGCTTGCCGCCGGCAGCAGCACCCGGGAAGCGCAGCTGACGGCCGACCATCTCGTCGGCGCCAACCTGAGCGGGCATGACTCCCACGGCGTCGGCATGATCCCGCGCTATGTGCTGGCGTGGCAGGCGAACGAGCTGCAGCTCAACCAGCAGGTCAGCGTGCTGCAGGACGCCGGCAGCCTGCTCAGCCTGGACGGCAACCGCGGCATGGGGCAGGCCGTGACGGCGCAAGCCATGGAGATGGCCATCGCCCGCGCCCGCGAGCACGGCGTCTGCGTGATGGGGCTGCGCCAGTCGCACCACCTCGGGCGCGTGGGCCACTGGGCCGAGCAGGCCACGGCGGCGGGCCTGATCTCGATCCACTTCGTCAACGTGCTGTCCAAGCCGATCGTGGCGCCCCACGGCGGCTACGACGCGCGCTACGGCACCAATCCGTTCACCATCGGCGTGCCGATGGCCGCCGAGCCGCCGCTGGTGCTGGACTTCGCCACCAGCGCCATCGCCCTGGGCAAGGTGCGCGTGGCCCATAACAAGGGCGTGCCGGTGGGGGACGGCTGCCTGCTCGATGCGCAGGGCGAGCCCACCACCGATGCCGCCGTGATGTACCCGCCCGCCGACACGCCGCAAGGCGCCTTGCGGCCCTTCGGCGAGCACAAGGGCCACGTGCTGGCGGTGATGTGCGAACTGCTCGGCGCCGCGGTCACGGGCGGCCATACCATCCGCCCGGAAACGCTGCGGCACGAGCATGCGGTCTGGAACAACATGCTGGCGATCGTGTTCGATCCCGCGCGGCTCGGCACCAGCACTTCGTTCGGACATGAAGTCGCGGCCTTCGCCGACTGGATGAAAAGCGCGCGGCGGCAGCCCGGGCAGACCGGCATCCAGCTGCCCGGCGAACCGGAGCGCGCCTTCCGCGCGGCGCGCGCGGAGCAGATCCCGATCGATGCCGGCACGCTGGCGCAACTGGACGACGCCGCGGCGCGCGTGGCGGCGGCGCGGGCCAGCGCGCATCCCGCGCCTGGTCCGCTGTCGGCGCTGGCGCGCGGGTGACTATCATCAGGTATGCGCCCGGCGCGGTGCACCGCGCACTCCCGGGTTGACGCCTGAACCCCTACCGGACACTGACATGAGCAAGATCGGCTTTATCGGGCTTGGCGTGATGGGCAAGCCCATGGTGCGGCACCTGGTCGACGGCGGGCATGCCGTGTCCGCCCATAGCCGCAGCGGCGTGCCGCAAGACCTGCAGGATGCCGGCGTGAAGCCCTGTGCCAGCGCCGAGGACGTGGCCAGGCAGTCGGAGACCATCATCCTGATGCTGCCCGACACGCCCGACGTGGAGAAGGTGCTGTTCGGCGAGCGCGGCGTCGCCGACGGGCTGGCCGATACCGCGGGCGGCGTCACGGTGATCGACATGAGCTCGATCTCGCCGATCGCCACGCGCGAGTTCGCGCGCTGCATCGAGGCGATTGGCGCGGACTATGTCGACGCGCCGGTGTCGGGCGGCGAAGTCGGTGCCAGGGCCGGCACCTTGTCGATCATGGCCGGCGGCAAGCAGGAGGTGTTCGACCGCGTGCTGCCCATCCTGCAGCTGATGGGCAAGAACATCACGCGCGTGGGCGCGGCCGGCGACGGCCAGGTGGCGAAGGTGGCCAACCAGGTGATCGTGGCGCTCACCATCGAGGCGGTTGGCGAGGCACTGGTGCTGGCGGCCCGCGCCGGCGCCGATCCGGCCCGCGTGCGCGAGGCGCTGATGGGCGGCTTTGCCAGTTCGCGCATCCTGGAAGTGCATGGCGAACGGATGATCCGCCGCACCTTCGACCCGGGTTTTCGCATCGCGCTGCACCAGAAGGACCTGGAGCTGGCGCTGTCGACCGCGCGCGAGCTGGGCGTGGGCCTCCCCAATACGGCGTCGTGCCAGCAGCTGTTCAATGTCTGCAACGGGCTGGGCGGCGCGGCCTGGGACCATTCCGGACTGGTCCGGGCGATCGAGCATTTGTCTTCATTCGCCCTCGGCGACTCCGACGAGACCGGCGCGAGCGGCGACGCAAGGTCCGCCGGCTAAGCGCAAGACCGGCCCGCATGCCGCAGGCAAACACCACGCTGCTGACCGCGCTGGCGATGCTGGCGTTCGCCGGAAATTCGCTGCTGTGCCGGCTGGCGCTGAAAGGCACCACCATCGACGCCGGCACCTTCACACTGGCACGCGTCGCGGCCGCGGCCGCAGTGTTGTGGCTGATCGTGATGGCGCGGCGGCAGGCCCGACGCCCCGGCGTGGGCGCCATGACGCTGGGCGGCAACTGGATATCGGCGCTGGCCCTGTTCTGCTATGCCGCGGCGTTCTCGTTCGCGTATGAGCGCCTGAGCGCCGGCACCGGCGCGTTGCTGCTGTTCGCCGCGGTGCAGGCCACCATGACCGGCTACGGGCTCTACGCGGGCGAGCCGCTGCGCGCGCAGCAGTGGATCGGCCTGGCGCTCGCGCTGACCGGCCTGGTGTGGCTGATGCTGCCGAGCGTGGCGACGCCGCCGCTGGCCTCATCGCTGCTGATGATTGCGGCGGGCATCGCCTGGGGCGTTTATTCGCTGCGTGGCAAGCGCGCGGCGGATCCGGTCGAGACCACCGCCGGCAACTTCGTGCGCGCCGTGCCCATGGCGCTGGCGCTGGGCGCCGCGATCCAGGCGCACCGCTCGCTGGATGCGCCGGGGCTCGCCTATGCGGTGGTATCCGGCGCGATCACCTCGGGGCTTGGGTACGTGATCTGGTACGCCGCGGTGCCGCGCCTGCGCGCGGCTACCGCGGCCACCGTGCAGCTGAGCGTGCCGGTCATCGCCGCGGCAGGCGGCACCGCGTGGCTCGGCGAGGCCCCGACCTTGCGGCTGGCGCTGAGCGCGGCGGCGGTGCTGGGCGGCATCGCGCTGGTGATCCTGGGCAAGCGGGCCGAGCGCGCCTAGCCCGCGCGGGGTACGCGCGCGTCGGCAAAGCCGCCGCCATGGAACACCAGTGGCGTGCCCGGCGCCGCGCCATAGGCCACCACTTCCACGACGAACAGCACATGGTCACCCACCGTGCGCACCGAGCGGTGCCGGCAGATAAAGTAGGCCAGCGTGCCGTCGATCAGCACCGTGCCGCACGGGCCGGGGCGATGGGCGATGCCGGCGAAGCGATCGCCGGCACGCGACGCAAAGCGCCGGCACACCTCAAGCTGGGCGCTGCCCAGCACGTTGATGGCGTGGCAGGGCGCGGCGCGCAACACCGGCAGGCTGCCTGAGCTTCGCGCCAGGCACCACAGCAGCAACGGCGGCGCCAGCGACACGGAAGCGAACGCATTGATGGTCACGCCGACCGGGCGGCCATCGGCGCCAGCGGCGGTGACCACGGTCACGCCGGTGGCAAACTGCCCCAGCGCATCGCGCATCGCGCAAGGCGCGGCGCGCCGCGCCATCGTGGCCGATGGCGCAGGCGTCTTCGCCCTGGCCGCTGTCATTGCAGGCCTCGGTGTCGTAGGAAAGCTGGGCCAGGGCGGACATCATTGCGCTGCCGTGCGCACCTCGCCGGTCGGCGCATCGATATCGAGCCCCAGCGCCATGCGTCCGGCGTACTCCTGCTGGGCCCCGGCCTGCAGCGGATGGAAGCGCGCGCCCTGCGCATCGCGGAAGCGCCGCTCCAGCCCGGCATCGCGATAGAAGCCCGCGCCCCCAGCCAGGTCCATCGCCGCTTCCACGGTCGCCAGCACCGCGCGCGCCGCCAGCGTGCGGGCGCTCATGATGCGGTTGGTAGTGATCGCGCCAGGTGCGTGGCCGGCGGCCGCCGCGAACATCGCATCGAGCGCCAGCTGCGCGGCATCCGCTTCATTGCACAGCCGTCCCGCGGCCTCGACCGCATGCGCGTTCAGGCGCCGCTGGCGCGCCAGCTGCAGCGCGATATCCCGCGCGGCCTCGGCGATGCCGACGTAGACGGCGTAGATCAGCGGCAACGCGATCATCGCCACCGTATGCATCATCGGATGCCACACGCCTTGCGGACGGCGCGCGGCAACGGCGGTGTCGGGCACCAGCACGCCTTCCAGCATGACATCGTGCGAGCCAGTGCCGCGCATGCCCAGCGTGTGCCAGTTCGACAGCACGCGCACGCCCGGCGTCTTCATCGGCAGCGCGAAATGCAGCACGGTGGGACCGGCCTCCGGGTCGTCATAGACCGCGCAGGTCATGAACAGGTCAGCCACCGGCGCGCCGCTGGCGAAGATCTTGCGCGCGTCGACGCGATAGCCGCCGTCGACGCGCGTAGCCTTGCCGCTGCCTTGCAGCCAGTCGGAGCCGCCGCTGCCGAGCAACACCAGCTGCTCGGCGCCGACGCGCTTGAGCAGGCCCTCCACCGGCGCTTGCTGATTGCGCCAGCGCCATGCGGCCGTGGCCACCGGATGCGTATGCATGGCAAAGGCCAGCGCGGTCGAGCCGCAGTACTTGCCCAGTTCGCGCAGCACCGCGCCAAGCTCCTGGTGCGACAGCCCGGCGCCGCCCAGCTCCTGCGGCACCGCCGCGGCAAAGAAGCGGTGCGCGCGCAGGTCGTCATAGTTGGCATTGACGAACTGCTCGCTCGCGTCGATCTCGGGCGCGCGGCCATCGAAGGTGCGGCCCAGCGTGGCGGCAAGGCCAATCCAGTCGGCCTGCGCGCCGGCGCTGGCATCCGCTGCGGAAAGGGTTTCCATAGTGTTGTCTCCGTCCGGTTATGGTGCGTGTCCCGCGCCGTTGTACGGCCACGGGCACGGTGCTAGTATCGGAGCCCGGTCCCCTCGCCCGTATGATCGGGCGTCCGGCTTTCTTGCGCGAAACCCCGGATCTGGAGGAATGTGGCCATGGATGCCTTGTCCGACCTCTTGCGCGCCGTGCAACTGAGCGGTGCCGTGTTCCTGAACGGCGAATTCAAATCACCGTGGTGCCTGATCAGTGAAGCCGATGCTGAATTGCGCGCCGCGTTCCTGCCGCGCGCCGACCGCGTGGTCTCGTATCACCTGATCACCGAAGGTATCTGCTGGGCGCGCCTGGTCGACGACACCGGCCCCGGGGTGCGCGTCGAAGCCGGCGAGCTGCTGGTGGTGCCGCAGGGCGAGCCGCATGTGCTTGGCAGCGACCTCCACCTGCAGCCCTTGCCTTCTGCGCCGCTGGTGTATGACCTGCTGCGCAACAGTCCCGGCGAAGTCATGCGGGTCTCGTACGGCGGCGGCGGCGAACACACGCGCATGGTCTGCGGCTTTCTCGGTTTCGACGACACCATGGGCAATCCGCTGCTGACGTCGTTGCCGCGGCTGTTCAAGGTGGGCCTTGGCAGCGGGCTGGAATCAGCGTGGCTGGCGTCGGCGCTGGCCTTCGCCACCTCGGAAGCGGCGGAACCGCGCGCCGGCAGCGCCACCGTGCTGGCCAAGCTGTCGGAACTGCTCTTCGTGCAGGCGGTGCGGCGCTGCATCGACACCCTGCCGGCCAATGAAAGCGGCTGGCTCGCCGCGCTGCGCGACCGCTACGTGGCGCGTGCGCTGTCGCGCATGCATGCGCGGCCGGCCTATCCCTGGACTGTCGACGAACTGGCCGGCAACGTAGGGCTGTCGCGCTCGGCGCTGGCGCAGCGCTTCACCGACCTGCTGGGGCAGCCGCCGATGCAGTACCTTGCGCACTGGCGCCTGCGCACCGCCGCGGCCGAGCTGCGCAGCGGCAACCGCTCGATCAGCGAGGTCGCCGGCGCGGTCGGCTATGACTCCGAGGCGGCCTTCAGCCGGGCCTTCAAGCGTGAATTCGGATTGCCGCCGGCCAGCTGGCGCCGCAACTGCACCGAAGCGGCGCACGCATGAATGAAAACGGCCCGCGCCTGGGGCACGGGCCGTCGACTTGCCACAGGGGGCCGCCAGCGTCTTACATCTTCTGCTTGGTGCTTTCCGCCGCGCCCTGCACCTTCTCGCCGCCGCGCTCGATATCCTTGCCGGCACCAGCCATGGTGTTGCAACCTGTGACCAGCAGCATGCCAGCGAGGGCAAACAGTGCGTATAGCTTTCTCATGATGATCTCCTTGCTTCGTGTGGATGCGGCATGCGCCGCCAGGATGGAAGAGCTCGGAATGGCTTGACCGGGCAGCCTGTTGCCCAACCGGCAATTGGATCGTAGCAATCCGTGGCGGGACGAAAAGTCGGCATTCGTCCTACCACGATGTCAGCAGAACGCGCGACATGCCACGGCGGCATGCCGCACTACGGCGGTGCCAAGCGCGGCATGCCGGCTGGTCCCGAATATGCTTGTAGGACTGCGCCCGATAGCCCGCGGCCGCGGGATCCTTTAAAACCTCAATGTCACTGCCAGCCATCACGGAGAACACCATGACGTCACGCAGCATCCACGTGCTTCCCGCCGCGACCGGCGACTCCGAATACGCCAGCGAGGGGGAATGGGCGCTTACCATCGAGGGCCTGGAAAGCGGCCCCGACGACGCGGCCGTGCACTTCCCGACGCAGGAAGCCGCCATTGCCGCCGGATGGATGCGTGCCCGCGAGGACGGCGTCTCGCTGTGCATCCATGGCCGCGACGGCCTGGTGCGTGAACGCAAGATCTACTGCCGCGATGCCCGCGGCAATACCCGCCTCGGCCACTAGCGCTGACTCGGCTGGCCCGCCCCTCGCGTGCCGGCTGCCTCGCCATCATTGCCTCGCGTGCCCGCTGACACCGCGGGCCGCAGGAGTTCATTGCGCCAGATGCATTGAGTCATCCAAGTGTCGCGCATCTTCTGCTGAAAACCTCGGGTCGACCGCCAATACTGGAGTCAGGCCACAGGCCGACGACCAGACCACCGAGACCCGTCATGCGTTTTCTTCTCCGATACCGTCCGCTGGACATCTATCCCGACCCGCTCGACGCCAGGGTGGCGGAATTGCACGATCTTGCCGAAGACATCCAGGATCGCCACGCCCGCAAGTGGCGCCGGCATGGCTCCATGCTGACCCCGCATGACGGCGCGCCGCCCAGCTTTCCCACCGGCGACCCGAAAACAAGGCACTGATGCACCATGGCGACGACGTTCGCCTTTCCTTGCAGGAATGTGAACAAGTGTCATATCGGGTTGGCAAGACCATGACCCCTGCTGAAAAATGGTTATCCGCAGGCAAGGGACCCGATCGGCGGGTTCGCTGCCGCACCATTTTTCTGACGCAGCGACATGAATCGAACCACCCGGGAATGCGTGATGGCGTTGATTTCCAGCCTGCGTGCCAACGGGCCCATGCCCAGGCACCGGCTTGCCACCGCCAGCCGCCTGAGCGCCGCGGAACTGACCCGCGCGCTCAAATCCGCCCGCCAGATGGGCGTCGTGGCCTATGACGGCGAGCCCGACCTGCCAGCCGAGGCCGAAACTCCGCTGGTGCTGACCGGCCGGCCGTTACCGCCGCCCCGGCGCGTCACTCCCGCGCCGCGCGACAACACCCCGCACTTCGAACCGCTGCTGGATGTCTGGGGCATCGCCCGGCCCGCCACGCTGCGGCGCGGACACGCTTCCTGACACGCTCCATGCCCATCGGCACGCTGGCTCGCGCGTGCCGTTCTTACAAAGGCAGGTAAGGCGCACACGCAAAAGTCGAGCCCGGCGCGCCGGCAACGGGCGCTTGCGCAGGGTACGGAACTTGCGCGACGCTTCAGGCTATGGCTTTCGCTTCCCCCTGAGCGTGCGCAATGAGGCAATACAATCCGCCCGGCACCCCGGCGTCCCCAGCGCCCACGGCGTCGCCACCACCGCATGATCCCGCCCCGCCGCCCGGCTTCCAGTTCGAGCCCGGGCGCAACTGCTGGCGCGTCGAACCTTGCCGGCGCTTTGCCATGCTGGTCGACGCCGACGCCTATTTCCGCGCTCTGCGCGAGGCGCTGCCGCTGGCCGAGCACACCATCTTCATCCTGGGCTGGGACATTGACAGCCGCATGGAACTGGTCCCCGCCGGCGCGCAGGATGGCCTGCCGCCGGGGCTGCGCGACTTCCTGTGCGCGCTGGCCGACCGCCGCCCCAACCTGCGCATCTACATCCTGAGCTGGGACTACGCCATGGTGATGGCGATGGAGCGCGAATGGCTGCCCTCGGCCAGCGCGCACTGGCAGGCGCACCGGCATCTGTCGTTCCTGCTGGACGGCAATCATCCTCCCGGCGCATCGCACCACCAGAAGGTGGTGGTGCTCGACAACAAGGTCGCCTTCGTCGGCGGGCTGGACCTGACACTGCGCCGCTGGGACGATAACCAGCACGCGCCCGGCGCGCCGCTGCGCATGGCCGAAGGCCGGCCCTACCCGCCGTTCCATGACGTGCAGTGCGCGCTCGACGGCAGCGCGGCCGCCGCGCTCGGCACGCTGTGCGCGGAGCGCTGGCTGCGCGCCAGCGGCAAGCAGCCCCGGCCGGTGGCACCGACCTCGTCGGATCCGTGGCCGCCGAGCCTGGCGCCAGAGCTGACCGACGTGCGCGTGGGCATCGCCCGCACCATGCCCATGTGCGAGGACGAGCCCGGCGTCAGCGAGATCCGCATGCTGCTGCGCGATGCCATCGCCTCGGCCCGGCACAGCATCTACATGGAAAACCAGTACTTCAGCTCCGCCGAGATCGCCAAGGCGCTGGCCGCGCGGCTGGGGCACGACGACGGCCCGGATATCGTGCTGGTGTCGCGCCGCAACGAGAGCGGCTGGCTCGAGGCGCACAGCATGGGCGTGCTGCGCGCGCGCCTGTACCGGCAGCTGCGCGCGGCCGACAAGTTCGATCGCTTCCGCCTGTACTGCCCGACGATCCCCAACCTGCACCCTGAATGCGTCAACGTCCACAGCAAGGTCACGGTGATCGACGACGACTTCCTCACCATCGGTTCTTCCAACCTCAGCAACCGCTCGCTGGGGCTGGACACCGAGTGCAATATCGTGGTGGTCTCCGGCGGCGAGCCCCGCATCCAGACCGCCATCGCCGCGATGCGCGCGCGGCTGCTGGGCGAACACCTGGAGGTATCGCCCGAAGCGTTCCAGGCCGAGGTGGCGGCCACGCGCAGCGTGCTCGGCGCGATCCGGAACCTGCAGCGCAGCGACGGCCGCTCGCTGGAAGACTATGTGCCGCCGCTGCCCGACGATGTCGATGCCGCGTCACCGGCCGCCAACCTGCTGGACCCGATCGAGCCGATCGACAGCGACCAGGTGCTGGCCGAGTTCGTCAGCCACGAGGCGCGCCCGCGCGTGCTCGGGCGCGTGGGGGTGATGGTCGCGCTGGCGCTGCTGATGGCGGGGCTGGCCTTTGCGTGGCGCTATACGCCGCTGCGCGAGTGGGCGGATTTCCGCGCGCTGCTGGGCGCGATCGAGCGCGTCGACGAGGTGCCGCTGGCGCCCCTGGCGATGATGGGGGTCTACCTGGCCGGTGCGGTGACGATGCTGCCCGTGACGCTGCTGATCCTGGTCACGGTGGTAGTGTTCGGCCCGCTCTACGGCGCCTTGCTGGCCCTGTGCGGCACGGTGCTCAGCACCGGCGCCGGCTATCTGGCCGGGCGGCTGCTGGGGCGCCGCGCCGTGCGCCGCTTTGGCGGCAGGCGGCTGAACCGCGTCAGACACCAGCTGGGCAAGCACGGCGTCGTCGCCATGGTGGTGCTGCGGCTGGTGCCGATCGCCCCGTTCTCTCTGGTCAACATGGTAGTGGGCGCCTCGCGCATCAGCCTGCGCGATTGCCTGATCGGCACCGCGCTGGGGATGTTGCCGGGCATCGTGGTCAGTGCCTTGCTGGTGGACCGGGTCGCCGCGGCGGCGCGCGACCCGGGGCTGTTCACCTTTGCGCTGCTGGCACTGGTGCTGCTGGTGCCCGCCTCGTTGCTGCTGGTGCTGCGCCGGCGCCGGCGCAACGCGGCGCGGCCGCGCGGCGACCGCCACGACGATCCCCCCGGCCCCGGCTCGCGTTTGTCGCGGCTGGCGCGGATGGCCGGCGAGCGTTCCTGAAGCTCAGGGCTGGCGGCGGTAGGTGGCCTTCACGATCTGCGTCCACTCGCCGTTTTCGCCCTGCATGTACGAAGCCAGTTCGCGGTGGTTGTCGTCGCGGAACGTGATCACGTCGCGGTACTGCACCATGCGGCCGTTACCCGAGCAGTCCGGTCCTTCGGCGCGCAGCGTCAGCTGCTGGCCGCCCGCGTCGAGGTCGCCTTCGTAGACCCACAGGTGGGTCATCATCGAGCCGATGAAGGTGCCGACAAAGTGCTTGCGCGCCGGATCGTAGCCCAGCGTCATGACTGTCGAGGCCGGGCCGCAGCCCGGCATGTCGCCCTGGGCCACGCACTGCACCCAGACGTCGCCGATCGCGCTGACCCGCTCCGGAATCTGCCAGGTCTGCACCGGCTGGTCCGGTCCCATGACGGCCTCGCCCTCCGCGATCCAGTTGCCAACCAGACGTTGCAGCCAGCGGTGTTCCTTTTGTGCTTCGATTTGCATTTTCGGTCTCCAGTGAGTGGATAACGGCCGGGGTACGGCGATTGCCGCAAGCATTTGTGGATGCTGTACACATAGACTAGCAAACGAAATGGACAGCGTCCACATTAAATTGCAACAGCCGGTACAGAGGGGGACCGACTGAGCTTACTGCGGCAGGCGCAGCTTGGGCACGGCGAAGCGGTTGCCCTGGGCGCGACGTACGTCGCACTGGACCTTGGCCTCGCGCACGGCGCCGTCCTGGGCCAGGTATTCGACATCGGCCACCACGCTGTAGTTGTCCTTGTCGATCTGGCGCGCGGTGGCGGCCACCCACTTGAAGCTGCCGGGATTTGGCAGCGCCGCCTTGACCGCGTGCTTGCAGGCGGCCTCGGGCGCGCCCTCCTTGCCGGACGGCCGCGATGCATCCTGCCTGGCCGCGGCCAGCGCGGCCGGCACGCCCGCGGACAACGCTACCGCGAGCGCGGTAGACAGCAAACGTGGGGAAAGCGGCGAGTACATCCTGGACTCCTGCGACTGGACGGCGCCGAACCGCACCCGGCACCGATGCAATTCAGGCCGCGGCGCGCATGCAAAAGTTCCCTTGTCGCCACAGCCAGCGGCCCTAACGCCGCACGCAGGCCTTGTAGGTGAACTTGTCGCCGCGGAACATGAATTCCGAAAACGCCAGCGGCCGGTCGTCGATGTCGTGCGGCGTGAAGCGGATGCGCAGCAGCGGCGCGCCCGGCTCGACCTTGAGCCGGCGCGCGCTTTCCGCGGTGGCGGCGATCGCCGCGCTTTCCGTGTGCAGGTACTTGAGGCGATAGCCGAGCCGCGCCTCCACGATCATCAGCGCGTCGTTGTTTTCCAGGTCGTGCTCGAGCATCGCGCGCATCAGCGCTTCGGGCGCCATGGTCACGCCAACCGCCACCGGCGTGCCGGCCACGGACTTGAGCGTGGTCACGCTCAGCAGCTTGCTGCCGGGGGGCATGCGCAGCGCGTCGGCGGCGATGGCCGGCGCCGTGATCAGCCGCGTCGACAGCAGCTTGCCGTGCGCTTCGTGGCCACGCGCGCGCATGTGGTCGTAAAAGCCGGTCAGCGGCCCCAGGTCGGCCTGCCCCGCAGGGCGGCTGACAAAGCTGCCCTTGCCATGGACCGTTTCGATCAGTCCCTCCGCCAGCAGCGATGCCAGCGACTGGCGCACGGTGATGCGGCTGACGCCGAACTCGGCCATCAGCTCGGCCTCCGACGGCAGCTTGATGCCCGGCGTCCATTCGTTGTTGACGATGCGCTGGCGCAGCGCGCCTTCGATCTGCTTGAAGCGGGGCAATGAGCTGATTGTCACGAGATTCGAGGGATTCATGGGGACGGCCCATGCGGGCATCTACTTATCATAACAACGTTGACTCATCATAACATGTTATGACAAGATCGGCCGGCATCATCCATGACAAGACCAGCCGCGCCAGCCTGCAAGGGCCCACACGTGACGGCGCACGCATACGGAGACAACCGATGCCAGACCTCAGCGCATTGCTGCAACCGCGCACCATCGCCGTGATCGGCGCATCCACCCAGCCCGACAAGGTAGGCGGCATGCCGGTGCGGCTGCTGACCGAGCTGGGCTACGCCGGCCGCATCGTCCCGGTCCACGCGACCGCCAGCGAAGTGCAGGGGCTGGCCGCGGTGCCGTCGCTGGACGCGCTGGATGCGCCGGCCGACCTGGCCATCGTCGCGCTGCCGGTCAGCGCCAGCCTTGACGCGATGCGCCAGCTGGCGCGCAACGGCACGCGCGCCGCGGTGTTCTTTACCTCCGGCTTTGCCGAGACCGGCGGCAATGGCATCGCGCTGCAGGCCGAGCTCGCGGCGCTGGCGCAGGCCCATGGCATCACGCTGCTGGGACCGAACTGCCTGGGCGCGATGAACCTGCGCGAGCGCGTGTTCGCTACCTTCTCGCCGATCCCGCTCGGCGGGCTGCCGCCGGTCGGCGAGGTCGGGCTGGTCAGCCAGAGCGGCGCGTTCGGGGCCTATGCCTTCGCGCTGGCGCGCGAGGCCGCGCTGGGCCTGAGCCACTGGGTCACCACCGGCAACGAAGCCGGACTGCATGTGGCGGACGTGATCGAATGGCTGGCCCGCGACGATGCCACGCGCGTGATCCTGGCCTACCTGGAGGGCTGCCGCGACGGCACCCGCCTGCGCCGCGCGCTAGCGGCAGCGCGGGCAGCGGGCAAGCCGGTGGTGGTGACCAAGGTGGGCACGACTGAAGCCGGTGCGCGCTCAGCGCAATCGCATACCGCCAGCCTGGCGGGCGAAGACGCGGTCTACCAGGCGGTGTTCGATGAATACGGCGTGTTCCGCGCCGATACGCTGGAGGAATTCTTCCGGCTCGGCTACGTGCTGTCGCGCGGGCGCCGGCCGACGCGATGGCAGGCTTCGGCGAAGGAGCCGGCCAATGCCGTCACCCCGGTCGCGCTGGTCACTGTCTCCGGCGGCGTCGGCATCATGATGGCCGACCAGGCCGAGGCGCTCGACTTGCCGCTGCCGCCGATGTCCGAAGCCCCGGCCGCGGCGCTGCGCAGCGCGATTCCGTTCGCCAGCACCGCCAACCCGATCGACGTCACCGGCCAGGTGGTGGCACAGCCCGAGGTATTGCTGGGCGCCATTGCCGCCGCCGCACAAAGCCCGGACTACGGCAGCGTGGTGGCCTTCCTGGCCGGCGGCATAGGCTCGCCGCGGATCTGGCCCGGGCTGCAAGACACCGTCGACGCCCTGTGCCGCAGCGGCACCGCGGCGCCATTGCTGTTCAGCGGTCTCGCCGATGACGACAAGCGCCGCTGGCTGGAAGCGCGCGGCGCGCTGGTGTTCCGCGAACCGGCGCACGCGGTGCAGGCCGTGGCCGTGCTGGCCAGGGCCGCGGCGCAAGCCGCGGCGGCACAGGAGCCCATCCCCGCAGCGGCCGCCGCCGATAGCCTGCCCGTTCCCGATGTCCCGCCCGGCACCACCGCCTTGTCCGAGTTCGAAGCCATGCAATGGCTGGCCGCCTGCGGCATCCCCACCGCGCCGCACGGCCTGGCGCGCGATGCAGACGAGGCCGCGCGCATCGCCGACACCATCGGCTATCCGGTCGCGATCAAGCTGTGCTCGCCCGACATCCTGCACAAGAGCGATGTCGGCGGCGTGGTGCTGAACGTGGCCGACGCGCGCGCGGCACGCGCCGCCTTTGCCCAGGTGCAGGCCGCCGCGGCCAGCCACGGCACGCCCGCGCGCTTTGACGGCGCGCTGGTGGCCGGCATGGTGCGCGGCTGGGGCGAGCTGATGGTGGGCGTGCGGCGCGACCCGGTGTTCGGGCTGGTGGCGCTGGCCGGCATCGGCGGCACCGCGGTGGAGATCTTTCGCCAGACCGCGTTCGGCCTGGCACCGCTGAGCCATGCTCGCGCGCGCACCATGCTGCGCGCGAGCCGTGCCGAGGCACTGCTGTCGGGCCACCGCGGCCATCCCGCGATCGACGCCGGGGCCGTCGCCCAGGTGCTGGTGCGCGTCTCGCAGGCCGCGGCGGCGCTGGGGGTGCGGCTGGACACACTCGAAATCAACCCGCTGATCGTCACCGCGCGCGGCGTGGTCGCCGCCGATGCCGTGGTGACCCTGCACGCGGCGGAGCCCGACAGCCACACGACCAGACCCACCGAGGAGACCACCCGATGAACCAACCCTCTGCGCCCTTCCTTGCCGGCGCTGCCATCGACACCCCGCAGGAAGCCCTGACCGCCGCGGCGGCACTGCCGCTGGTGCTGGCCACCTACCCGCTGTTCGAAAGCCTGCGCACCTGCCGCCTGCAGACTTCGGTGGCGCAGGCCACCGGCTACGGGCGCGCGCCGGTCAATACGCTGTCGGCCAGCACCCAGCCGTGGACCCACCGCGACCGCGACATCGTCACGCCGGCCAATGACCTGCTCTATTTCTGCGCCTGGGTCAACCTGGCCGACGGGCCGGTCACGCTGCAGGTGCCCGCGCTGCCGGACGCACGCCGCTACTACGTGGTGGAACTGCTTGATGCCTGGACCAACAACTTCGAGAACCTGGGCCCGCGCAACGTGCCCGACGCGGGCGCCGACATCGTTCTGGCCGGCCCCGGCCAGCACGCCGACGGCGCGCACGTGGTGCATTGCCCCACGTCGCTGGTCTGGCTGCTGGGCCGCGTGCTGGTGACCGGCACCGACGACCTGCCCGCCGCCAGCGCCTTCGAGCAGGGCTTCCGCCTGTCCGGCGGCAGCGCGCGGCAACCCGCCTGCGTGCGCGACTGGCACGACAGCGGCGAGCCGGCGCTCGACTTCTTCGCCAACGTCTTCAACGCGCTGCGCGAGTACCCGGCCGAGCCTTCCATGGCTGGCCTGCTGTCGCTGCTGCGCAAGTGCGGCATCCGTGCGGGCGAGCCGGTCGACGTGGGCGCGCTGCGGCCCGCGGTGCAGCAGGGCCTGGTGCGTGCGTGGCGCCAAGGCATGGCGCTGATCGAAGCCAATACCCGCAGCCATGCGCGCAAGAGCTGGACCTACAGCCTGCTGCTGGGCCGCTATGGCGACGACTGGATGCAGCGCGCCGTGACCGCGATGAAGGGCCTGGGTGCGCTGCGCGCCGACGAAGCCGTCTACGCCGCCGCCGACTACGATGCCGACGGCGAACTGCTGCATGGTCGCCACAGCTACGCGCTGCACTTCCCGGCCGGGCACCTGCCGCCGGCGCAGGCGTTCTGGTCGGTCTCGCTCTACGGCGCCGACCGCTTCTTCACCGACAACGCGATCGGCCGCTACGCGCTCGGCGACCGCAGCCCGGGGCTGCAATACGACGCCGATGGCGCGCTCACGTTGACGATCTCGCACCAGCGCCCCGCGCAGGCACAGGACAACTGGCTGCCGGCGCCGGACGCCCCGTTCTATCTGATCCTGCGCCTGTACCACCCCACCGACGGCTTCATCGCCGGCGACTACGTGATCCCGCCGCTGCGGCGCATCGCCTGAAGGAGGCCGCCCATGACAACCCACGCCAGCTCCCTCGATCCAGGGCATGTGCAATGGTTTTCATGGGGGCAGGGTCTCCGTGGGACAAGGATAAGGGCAATGCCGGCTGTGATGCGTGGCGCGGCTCAGCTTTGTGATGCAAGGTGATTGACCGAGCGCTTCAGCGCCGCGCGCGCGGCGTCGAGGCGGGCCCGGGTGGCGTCGAGGTGTTCGCGCGCGTGGCGGGTGGCGGCGCGCTGCGCGGCGACGTTGTCGCGGACCAGTACCGGCGCGGGACCGCCGGCGGCCATGCGCGCGGCGACGCCTTGTTCGGGATCGAGGCAGCGGGCGACGGCGGCGGCATCCAGCCCGGCCGCGCGGCCGGCGACGCGCATCGCGGCGGCATCGACCATCTCGGCGCTGATCTCGTCGGCGGGCAAGTGCTGGTCGAGCGCGTCGCGCACCACGGCACCGACGATGTGATGCGCCTGGCGAAACGACATGTCGGCCTCGCGCACCAGCGCGTCGGCCAGATCGGTGGCGGTGGAGAAATCGCGGCGCGCGCGCGCCAGCATGCCGGCGCGTTGCGGCGTGGCGTTGGCGATCACCAGCCGCAGCAGCGACAGGCAGCGCAGGCATTCGTCGCCGGCCTCCCAGAAGCCGCGCATGCTCTCGCGGTTGCCGTCGCCCGAGTGCGTGAAGTGGCTGCCCTTGAGCGCCGCCAGCGCGCCGGTCAGCAGGCCGATCATGTGGCCACCCTTGCCCTTCAGGTATTCCAGCACGACCGGATTCTTCTTCTGCGGCATGATGCTGGAGGTGCCCGCGACGCTGTCCGGGAAGTCGATCAGGCCGAACTCGGGCGTGGCCCAGACGTACAGGTCCTGCGCCACGCGGCCCCAGCTCACCGCGCCGATGGTGATCGCCGCCAGCATCTCCCAGGCAAAGTCGCGCGAGGCCACGGCGTCGAGCGAATTCGGCGCATGAGTGGAAAACCCCAGCCAGCGTGCCGTGGCCGCGCGGTCGATCGCGAAGGCGGTGCCGGCCAGTGCGCCGGCGCCGAGCGGGCAGGCGTCCAGACACGCCAGCGCCTGTTGCATGCGCGCGATATCGCGGCCGAGCGCCTCGGCAAAGCCGGCGAGGTAATAGCCATAAGTGATCGGCTGAGCGGCCTGCAGGTGCGTATAGCCGGGCATTACCACCGCGGCATGGGCGTCGGCCTGCGCCAGCGCCACGGTGCGCACCGCCAGCATCGCTTCCAAAATATCGAGCGCCAGGTCGCGTGCGCGCAGCCGGTCATGCGTGGCCAGGATGTCGTTGCGGCTGCGCGCGACATGCAACCTGCCGCCGGCGTCGGCGCCGGCCATCTGCATCAGGTGCGCTTCGTAGTTGAAGTAGGCGTCCTCGCGCGCAGGATCCAGCTGTACGTTGGCAGGACCCTCGGCTTCGATGCGCAGCAGTGACCGCGCCAGCAACGCGGCCACGTCCGCCGGGACCAGCCCGGTGCCATGCAGCATCAGCAGGTGGGCCTGATTGATATCGGTCAGGTAGCGAAAGCCGCTGCCGAATTCGCGCATCAGGCGCGGCAAGTAGATGTGCTCGCATACCTCGGCGGCGGTGGGCTGGGTCAGGCGTCGGCTGACTTTGGATTCCATGCTGTGTGATCTCCGAAACGATGGAGCAAGTATGGAAATCCGCTGTCTATATCGTCAAATCATCATTCTGAGCCAACCTATACGGATTTGATATGCTCTGTGCAAGTCGCTGCCTCCAGCCGCTGACTCCAACCGTCGCCAGCCATGAACTACAAGCAGATCGAAGCGTTCCGTGCCGTCATGCTGACGCGCTCCATGACCGAAGCCGCGGTGCAGCTTCATACCTCGCAGCCCAACATCAGCCGCGTGATCGGGCAACTGGAACGCGAGACGGGCTTGCGGCTGTTCGAGCGCGTCGGCAACCGGCTCGCACCGACCGACGAAGCCGAGGCCTTGTTTTGCGATGTGGAGCGCTCCTTCGTCGGCCTCGACAGCCTGCGCGCATCAGCCCGGTCGATCCGCGACGCCGGCGTGGGCACGCTGCGCATCGGCACCGTGCCGTCGATCGCGATGAGCGTGATGCCGCAGGCAATCCTGGCCTTCCGCGAGCGCTATCCGGACGTGCCGATCGCCGTGCATACGAACGACTCGCCCACGGTCGCCAAATGGACCGCGGCGCGCTTCTGCGATATCGGGCTGGTGTCTTACATTGCCGATACCACCGGCATCCGCAGCAAGTTGCTGCGCCGCGAGGACGGCGTGTGCATCGTGCCGGCGACGCATCGGCTGGCGCGCAAGCGCCGCATCCACGCCAGCGACCTCGATGGCGAGCGCTTTATCTCGCTGACCCATGGCGACGGCACCCGTGCCACCGTCGACGCCGCGTTCGTGCCGGATGACCGGCGCGTGCTGACGCTGGAGACGCCTTATGCTGCCACCATCTGCACGATGGTCGGCATGGGGTTGGGCGTCAGCGTGGTCAACCCGCTGGTGGTGCGCAGCCTGAAGCCGGCGGGTGTCAAGGCGATTCCGTTCGAGCCGGTCGTCGCTTTTGAGAGCCACATCCTGTTCAATCCCCAGCGGCCGGTGCCGGCGCTGGCGCAGTGGTTCCTGGAATGCCTGCGGAAGGTCACCGGATAGGCGGCAGGCAGGCGGCGTGTGGGTCTGGTTGGAAATTCACGGATCGGCTCCGTGCGACCCGTCTGCGACGGTCAAGGTAGCCAACCCAAATGGCGGTACACAGTCCGGTAGCGGTCGTTCGTTTTGACTGGGGCGCAGCAGCGCTATGGCTGCCAACCTCTTCCGTCTTGCGGACTCCGTTCTTGTGCGGGTCTTATCGACTTACGGCCATTGAGAACGTGAATCCGATCAGCAGCGCCAGAAGCGAAGGCACGTTGCTTTTCCCGGTCCACATGACACGAAGTAGCCTTCTACACGTCCTTCAGGGAAGGTCTGAAGGCTTAAGCGCGCAACATGCTGAGCGATGGCAGGGAGCGAGAAGCGGACGACTGTAGTCTAGTCACCGCCGTCCCGCAGGCGCTCCACGTTCATCACACGGATGCTGCGGAACGCGACTTCAATCAGCCCACGCCGTTCGAGCTTCTTAAGGAGTTCGTTTAACGTTTGGCGTGACACACCGACCATGGCTGCCAGGTCCACTTGAGACATGTTTACGGTGACGGGGCCACTCTGCGGCTCGCTCGGACGCTGTAGCCGGAGCAATTCCGCCAGCCTCGCACAGACACGCGCCTCCGGCGACATCAGCTTTGAATCCGAGGTGTAGCGAAGTACGCCGGCATATCGCTGCGCGACAAGCAATGTGAAGTAGCGGTAGAGGCCGGGCTCATTGCCATGCACGCCGGGCAAGCGTTGATTCACGATACCTGGTATTTCCCCGCGGGGTGTCATGCGCTGTCCGATCCGCTGCCGCGTTCCAGCAGCCGGGCCGGCAGCGCAAGCAATAGCGTGACGGCTCCCGCTGCAAGCAGCATGGCCAGCAGGTCGAATGCAAGATAGAGGTCGCCGGTGTGGGTCTTGATCGCGCCCACCGCAATCGGGCTGAGCAAGGCCGCCACGCCGCCCAGGCTGCTGACCAGTGCGATGCCGGCGGGCGCCTGCTGCGCGCCAAGGTACGCCGGCGGAATCGTCCAGAACACCGGCAGCGCGGCCAGGCACGCGGCGGCCCCGACCGTCATGCACGCCACCGCCGGCACCAGTTCGCCGCGCGCGAGGCCCATCAGCAGGAAGCTGGCCGCGGCAACCAGCAGGCAACCCGCCACGTGCCAGCGCCGTTCCAGGCGGCGGTCTGAGCTGCGCGCCAGCAGGTACATCGTCACCAGCCCGAGTACATAGGGCAGCGTGGAGATCCAGCCAATGCGCGTCACGTGCGCCTCGCCGAAGCCCTGGATCAGCGTCGGCATCCAGTAGGCGATGGTGTTGGTGCAGGCATAGATCGACAGGAAGGCGAGGCCGATGACGTAGATGCGTGGATCCCTGAGCAGCGCCAGGATGCCGCCGTGCCGGGGCGCGTGGGCTTTCTTGCCAAGGTCGCTTGCGAGCATGGCCTTTTCCGCGGGCGTGAGCCACTTTGCCTGGGTGGGGCCGTCGTCGAGGCAGCGCCAGGCCACCAGGCCGAGCAGCATCGCCGGAAGGCCTTCCACCACGAACAGCGCCTGCCAGTCGCGCAGCCCCAGCCATCCGTCCAGGTGCAGCATGATCGCGGCCGCCAGCGGACCGCTGATCATCCCGGCGAAAGTGCCCGACATCAGGAACAGCGACGTGATCCGTCCGCGGCGCTGCGCGGGGAACCAGTAGGTCAGGTACAGGATGACACCCGGGAAGAAGCCGGCTTCGGCCACGCCCAGCAGGAAGCGCGCGACATAGAGCGCCTCAGGCGAATTGACCTGGCTGGTGGCGACGGTTGCCAGGCCCCACAGCAGCAGGATGCGCGTAATGGTCCGGCGCGCCCCGGCCTTCTGCATATAAAGGTTGCTGGGCACCTCGAACAGGATGTACCCGGCGAAGAAGGCCGCCGCGCCGATGCCATAGGCCGCATCCGAGAGACCCAGGTCGCTGGCCATGCGCAGCTTGGCGAACGAGATGTTGATGCGGTCGATCGTGTTCAGCACATAGGCCGCGAACAGGAACGGGAGCAGCCGCCAGGTGATCTTGCGGTAGAGGGCGGCAAGCGAGACGGCATCGTGCGGCGGTGCCGAGGGAATGGCAGAGGCGGGGGCGAGTGGTTGCACTACATACTCCTGGGCTTTGCGAGTGTTGGCTCTCCTCTCCTATTCATGGGAGAGGAGAGCAAGCCGGCCTGCGGGGTCAGGTTGCGGTTTCCCGCATGGCATGCTCCAGCATCGGCAGCGCGAGCTCGCAGGCCTCGATGCCTTGCAGGCTGACGATCTTCAGCACCGCCAAAATCTGCGCGCGCGTGGCGCCCAGGCGCAACGCGGCTTCGATATGCCGCTGGGTGCCGTGGCCGTACATGTGGGTGATTGCGGCATCGCCGGCGATGCAGAGGAATTCGATCCACAGCGGCGGCAGGATGTTGTCTGTCCAGAGGCCGAAACCCATGGCCAGGAATTTCTCCAGGTACTGCGGATCCCAGCGGTACAGCGTTTCCCACAGCGGGTTGAACATGCCGTTGGCACGCACCGCGTCGCACACCGGCGTCGCGCCTGATGCGACTGGCTCATCCGGGATGCCGGCGCGGGCCAGTTCCTCGGCCAGTGCCGGCACGCCGACCGCACAGGCATGGATGCCGACCACGCTGGCCAGCTTGAAGACTTCCAGGATCTCGGCGCGCGTGGCGCCCAAGCGGATCGCCTCGCGCACGTGGCGCGATACGCCCGGCTTGTACAGGTGCGTGGCGGTGACGTCGAGGTTCAGGCGAATCAGCGCGACCAGCTTGGGATCGAGCACGCCTTCGGCCTGCGCATCGCGCGCCAGCGCGACCCAGCTGGCAATCCACCTGGGATCCCATTCGGTCAGCGGATCGAGCTCGCCGCCGAGCACGCCGGTATCGCGCAGCGCCTTGTAGTGGGCAAACAGATTGTGTTGCATGGCTGTCTGATTATGGGGCGGGCTCAAATGACCGAACCGCCGTTGGGACTGATGACCTGGCCGACCAGGTAGTGCTCGTCGCTGGCGAGATGCAGCACGGTCGCGGCGTATTCCTCGACGGTGCCGAAGCGACCCGCCGGGCAGCTTTGCCAGAGCCGGTTGCGGCCGTCTTCGCCGATCTTTTCCAGGTACTGATTGAAGGCGGGCGTCGCGACACCGCCCGGTGCCATCGCGTTGACGTAGATGTTGGCGCCGGCGACTTCCAGCGCCACGGAACGGGTGAAGGCAACCACCGCGCCCTTGGTGGCGCTGTAGTGCGGGCTGTGCGCGCTGCGGGACGAGATCCCGGCAATCGACGCGATATTGACGATGCGGCCATAGCGTTGCGGCTGCATCAGCCGCAACGCCTCGCGGGTGCAGTAGAAGGTGCCATGCACGTTCACGCCCCAGTAGCGCAGCCATTCCTCGTCGGTGATTTCGCTGGTAAAGCCGAGCGACGCGCGCGGCACCGGCGTCTGCAGGTAGGCGTACAGCTGGTTGCGGCGCTCGGTGTCCACCGGGCGATTCGGGGTCAGCGCGGCGTTGTTGACGAGGATATGCACCGTGCCGAAGGTCTCGCGCGCCTGCGCGAACATGCCGGCCACTTGCTGGCTCGACGATACGTCGCACACGACGGACAGGCAGCGGCGGCCTTCGGCGAGGACCGCCTCGCGCGCGGCGGCCAGCGCTTCAGGGTCGATGTCGCAGATCACCAGGTCGGCGCCGGCACGCGCCAGCGCCACGGCGATGCCCGGGCCCAGGCCGGGCCCGACGCCGGTCACCACGGCGATCTTGTTGGTCAGTTTCATGATCGGTTGCTCGGTTGCTGCAAGGAAAGGCTGTGTTCGGATGCCGGCGGCACGCGGCCAAGGCAACGCGCATGCCGTGGCGGATGGTTGCACTCAGGCGCAGCCCGGCACCGTGAAGCCGCGTTGCCCCGGCTTGCGGTTCGGCGCCATGCCGAGCTGGCGGATGGTCTCGTCGGCGCTGTCGTACCACTCGTCGATCTTGTAGATGCGGCGCGCTTCCTTGCCGTTGGCGACGTCGCGGCCGAGTTCGCGCGCCAGCCGCACGGTCTGCTCGATCTGCTGCACCGAGGTCATGCGCTCGCCCTTGCGGCCCCACAGGTTGTCCTCGATGCCCACGCGCACATGCAGGCCCAGCGCGATCGCCATCGCGTTCATCGGCAGCACCGCGCGCATCGCGCTTTCGATGGTCAGCACCGCGCCGTCCGGCGTGCGACGCGCGAACTCGATCATGTCGGCCGGGTGCAGGCCCGCGGCGCCGCCGCCGATGGCGACGTAGTTCAGGATCAGCGGGCCGCGGTACAGGCCCTTGCGGATCAGGCGCTCGACCGTCTCCAGCTGTGCCACGTGGCCGAGCATGAAGTGCGGCTGGATGCCGGCCTTGCTCAGCCGCTCCAGGTGCTCGATGAAGAACGAAGGTTTGGAGTCGACCACCATCTCGCTATACGCCTTCAGATACTCGGGCTTTTCGAGGATGGTGCCTTGCACGTCGTCGTCGGTCAGCATCTCGCAGATATTCATCTGGCTGGTGTTGATCGCGATCGTGACCTGGTCAGGCTTGGGATCGAGTTCCGCCAGCATGTGACGGGTGTCGTAGTCCAGCCACTCGGCGGCCTTGCCTTCGCCTTCGGGCGCGAACGAGATCGAGCCGCCGACCTGCAGCACCATGTCGGGTACGGCTTCACGCAGGCGCGCCAGCATCTCGTTGAACATCGACAGGCGCTTGGAACCCTTGCCGTCCGACTCGCGCACATGCACATGCAGCACCGTGGCGCCGGCGTTGTAGCAATCGACGGCCTTCTGAATCTGCGCGTCCATGCTCACCGGGATATCGTCCGAGTCGGAGGGCAGCCACTGCGGGCCATAGGGTGCGACCTGGATCACCAGTTTTTCCTGGTTTTCGGGAAGCAGGCTGTCGTCGAGAAAATGCATGGATAGTCTCCTGATGGTGATGCCCCCTTGCACGGGGCGGTGCAGGTATTCTGGACGCCGGGCGCATGCTGCGTTTATCCTGTTGTCACTATTTCCTATCCGTTTGTCACATCTGGTGAAAACCCGAACATGAAGCCCGAAAGCCGTTCGGTCCCGGTCGGCACGCTTGCCCGGGTGGTCGAGGTGCTGCGGGCGCAGGACGCCGACCCGTGGCCGCTGCTGGGCCGTTATGGCATCGGCGCGGCAGCGCTGGAAGAGCCCATGGCGCCGCTGCCGCTGACGCTTTGCGGGCGCATCCTGGCCGATGCGGCCGAAATCTCCGGCCGGCCGCAGTTCGCGGTGCAGGTCGGCGCGCGCGCCAATATGGAAAACGCCGGGCCGCTGCGCCTGCTGCTGCTTTCTTCGCGCAATGTGCGCGACGCGGTGGACGGGCTGCTGCGCTACGGGCGCATCTGGTACCGCGGCATCGATACGGCGCTGACCGTGCGCGAAGGCTATGCGGTCTTCTCGATCGAAATCGACGGCGCCTTCGCGGGCCGCGACGAACTGCTGACCGCCTACCTCGCGGCCAACCTGCAGATGTTCCGGCTGATGCTCGGCAAGCACTGGTTGCCCGCGGCGGTCTCGCTGTCGCGCCCGCCGCCGCCGGAGCTGGCGCCGTTCGTCGCGCACTTCGGCGCCGATGTGCGCTTCGGCCAGCCGCGCGACGAATTCGTGTTCCCGGCCGGCACGCTGGAGCAGCGCTGCGGCGTGGCGGACGAGGCGGTCGAATCCTCGGTGGTGCGCTACCTGAGCGAGCTGGAATCGCATGTCGCGCCGGATTTTCTCGGCCAGGCCCGGCAGGCGATCCGCGACCTGATGCTGTTGGGCGAATGCAGCGCACCGCGCCTGGCATCGCTGTTCGCGGTGCATCGCTTTACGCTGCATCGCCACCTGCAGGACCACGGCACCTCGTTCGCGCAATTGCTGGACGAAGAGCGCGAAGCGCTGGCGCGGCGGCTGCTGATCCACACCGACATGCCGTTTGGCGATATCGCGCGGGCACTAGGCTTCAAGACGCAGGCGGGCTTCAACAAGGCCTTCCACCGCTGGCAGGGTGTCGCGCCCGGCACCGTGCGCGCGGGCGAGCGCCGCAGGCCGCGGCTTACGTTGCATCGCGATTGAGCCCGCGCACGGTGCACCGTGCCGGCATGACCAATCGCTTATGCTTCCGCGGTTTTATTTCATTGGTTTTCGCGGCTGGATCGTGCGCAAAATCCCGGTGCACACACGCCTCCGATGCCTTCTCGACCCAGGGGCATCGCCATTCACAGAAGCGGCGTGGGCTTATGGAGACAATATGAAATCAAGCCCGACATGCCGCGGCAAGCGCGCATGGCATTTCGCAGTACTGGCCGCCACCGCGCTGGCAGCCGCCCCCGTTCTTGCGCAGGGAAACTGGCCCTCGCGCCCCATCCGCATGGTCGTGCCGAGCCCCGGAGGCAGCGGCCCCGACGTGCTGGCCCGTGTGTTCGCCGAACAGATCTCGCAGGCGCTGAAGCAACCGGTGGTGGTCGACAACAAGCCCGGCGCCAACGGGCAACTGTCGGTGGATGCCGTCGTGCGCGCGCAGCCGGATGGCCATACCGTGCTGCTGGCGAGCGCCTCGGCCACCGTGATGAACCAGGCGATCCAGCCGAAGCTGCCGTTCAACATCGTCGAGGACCTGGTGCCGGTCGCGCAGATCGGCTCGGGCGGCGTGCTGCTGGTGGTCACGCCGGACTTTCCGGCAAAGGACATGAAGTCCTTCGTGGCAACGGTCAAGGCGCGGCCCGGCAAGTATGACTACGGCAGCTGGGGGATCGGCTCGGGCGGACACCTCGCCATGGCACAGCTGCATACGCTGGCCGGCATCGACCTGACCCATGTGCCCTACAAGGGCGTGCCGCCGATCCTGACCGATCTGCAGGGCGGCGCGCTGAAGATCGCCTTCGTCGACATCACCACCTCGGTGCCGCTGGTGAAGAGCGGCAAGATCCGGCCGCTGGGCATCACCGGCAAGCACCGTGCGCCCGCGTTCCCCGATGTCCCGACCATGGCCGAGCAGGGCTTCCCGATGACCAACGAAGGCTGGTACGGGCTATTCGTGCCCAAGGGCACGCCGCGCGAGATCGTCGTGACGCTGAACCGCGAGATCAACAAGGCGCTGCGCTCCCCGGCGCTCGCCACGCGCTTCCAGCAGCTCAACATGATGGCCGATCCGCCGCTGACCACGCCGGACGAGTTCGCGCGCACGGTGCGCAACGACTATGCCACATGGGCCAGCGTGGTGAAGGTCAACGGCATCACGCCGGAATAGCGGGCCAGTCAGCCGGCCGCCGCCTGTTCCGCGCACTGCTGGAACAGTTCGACAGCCGGCGAGGGGGCCTTGCCGGCCAGCGTGAAAGTGGACACCGGCAGCAGCACGCCCGGTATCTCGAGCGGAAGGACATGGGCGAGGCCGTGCGCTTCATAGGTGCGCGCCAGGCGCCCGGTCATCATTGCCACCGCCTGCATCGCCGCCAGCAGGCCCAGCACCAGGCCGGCCGATACTGACGCGACATGGTTGGCCGGCACCTCCACCTTCATGCGCCGCAGCGACGCGTCCAAGCTCTGGCGCAGCCGGGCGGTGCGCGGCGGCACAACCCACGGGTACGGCGCCAGGTCGGGCCAGTCCACCGTCGCTGACGCTGCCAGCGGATGCTCCGGGTGGACCGCCACCCGCAGCACTTCCTCATACAGGTGGTGTTGCTCGATATCCCCGGCCGTAGCGCGCTCCGACAGCGCCCCCAGCACGATATCAAGGCGGCCGGTGCGCAACTGGCCCATCAGCACGTCCATCGGCGCCTCGTACACCGCGATGTTCAGCGTCGGCATCCGCGCCTTGGCCAGCGCGATGATGCGCGGCGCGAGCGCCAGCGTTGAACCGGGCATGGCGCCGACCGCAATCGAGGCGCAGGCGCCTTGCCCCAGCGCCAGCAGTTCGTCGCCGGCGCGGTCCAGTTCGTCCAGGATCGACTGCGCATAGCTGACGAAGATCATGCCGTGCGGCGTGGGTTCGATGCCGCGGGGCCGCCGCACGAACAAGGGGTAGCCCAGGCCTTCCTCGACCTCGGCCAGCGCCTTCGATACCGCCGGCTGCGTGATGTTCAACGCGTTCGCGACCCGCGCGACCTGCCGGTGTTCCTCCAGTGCTATGACCAGACGGAGATGGCGTAGCTTCAGTCCGCTGCGCAGGAAGCCGATCGCGTCCATGGTGAAAAACCCCTAGAAACAAGCTTGATCCATTGCGGTGAGGCCGGTCATGCCACAGCATCGCAGCGGGATATTACCTTTTGGTTTGGTCAGACGCATCAACTTTCATTAGTCATGCGCACGCTGCCTTCGCACAATGGCTGCACCGGCCCGGCAATGGCCGCGACAACAAGGAGACAGCAATGGAAACAGCACAGGCGCAAGCAGCACTGAAGGCGGTGGAGACCCCGGCGGCGTGGGAAGCCAGCGACATTGCCGCGAAGGAGAGTGAGTGGGTGGTCTGGCTGAGCGCGGACGAGATCGTGCAGCTGGAGGCGGCGCTGGCGCATTGCAAATCGCTGGGCCTTGCCGTGCCGGCCATCAGCAAGGAGACGTTTCCGCTCGGCAGCCTTGCCGCGAAGCTGGAAGACCTGCGCCATCGCCTGGAGCGGGGACTGGGCGTGGTGCTGCTGCGCGGGCTGCCGGTCGAGCGCTATTCCAAGATGGACGCCGGCACGATCTACTGGGGCATCGGCATGCATCTGGGCCGCGCGGTTGCGCAGAACGCGTTCGGCGACGTGCTGGGCCATGTCTGGGATCTTGGCAAGGACCCGAAGTCAGACATGACGGCGCGCGGCTATCAGTCGCGCCATCGGCTGCCGTTCCATACCGATGGCGCCGACGTGGTCGGGCTGCTGTGCCTGCGCACTGCGCGCCGCGGCGGCATGAGCAGCATCGCCAGTTCCATGGCAATCCATAACGCCATGCTGCGCGAGCATCCCGAACTGCTGGCGCGGCTGTACCAGCCCTTTGCGTTCGACCGCCGGCACGAGGAAGCGCCGGGCCAGGCGCCGTACACGATGACGCATGTGTTCAGCTGGCACAACGGCCGCCTGTTCAACCGCTATATCCGCAGCTTCATCAATACCGCTCAGCGATTCCCCGACGCGCCCCCGCTGGCGCCCGAGGACATCGCCGCGCTTGACAGATTCGACGAATACACGCAGGACCCGCGCTTTCGCATTGACATGGAGCTGGCGCCCGGCGACATGCAGTTCCTGAACAACTACGTGGTCCTGCATTCGCGCACCAGCTACGAGGACCATCCCGAGCTGGACCGCAAGCGCCACCTGCTGCGGCTGTGGCTGTTCACGCCGGGCCTGGCCGACGTGCCCGAGAGCTTCCGGCTGCGCTACCTGCTGACCGACGCGTGGGCCAAGAACCCGCGCCCGCCGATCTATGACGTGAACCAGATCATGGGCGTGACCACGCATTGAAGCGTCCCCCTTACCGCTATCCCAGATCAAGGAATCTTTCGCAATGAACGCCCCCATCCTTTCCCTTCACGGCAAGACCGCCTGGATCACCGGCGGCTCCAGCGGCATCGGCCGCGCCTGCGCGCTGTCGCTGTGGCAAGCCGGCGCGACCGTCGTGATTTCCGCGCGCAGCGAAGCGGCGGTTGCCGGTCTCGTCGCAGAATGCGGCAATGAGCGCGTGATCGCACTGCCGCTGGACGTCTCCGACCCTGAAGCTGTCGCTGCCGCCGGCCGCCAGCTGCAGGAGCGTGCCGGCGCCGTCGATATCCTGGTCAACGCCGCCGGCATCAACGTGGTCAACCGCAAGCTGTCCCGCCTGACGCCGGCTGACTGGGACCAGGTCATCGACATCAACCTCAACGGCGCGTTCTACTGCATGCATGCGGTGCTGCCCGGCATGCGCGACCAGGGCGAAGGCACCATCATCAATATCTCGTCGTGGGCCGGACGCTACGCCTCGGCATTGACCGGTGCCGCCTACGGCGCCAGCAAGCACGCCATGGCGGCCATGACGACGTCCCTGGCGATGGAAGAGTGCGCCAACGGCATCCGCGCCTGCGCCATCTATCCCGGCGAGACCGCCACGCCCATCCTGATCAACCGGCCCACCCCGCCCGCCGCAGAAGATCTGGCGCGCATGCTGCAGCCGGAGGACGTGGCCGCGGCGGTGGCCTTTGTGCTGTCCCTGCCGGCGCGCGCCACGGTCAACGAGCTTGTCATCAGTCCCACCTGGAATCGCGCCTTCGTTGGCTTCCAGCCGCCGCCCAGGCGCGGCTGAGCGGCCGAGCAGCACCGGCGACCGATACACCCGCTGCCGTGGCGCAAGATCCAGCGCCAGGCGGCGGCGCTCGGTCAATGCATGGCAGGACAATCTCCGAGGAAGACAATGATGAACCGACGCAGGTGGTTACAGGACACACTTCCCGCCGCCATCGCGGCGTGTCTCGCGCCGAACGTGTTCGCGCAGGCCCCGACACCCTCTATCTGGCCATCGCGCCCATTGCGGATGATCGTGCCGGGCGGTGCGGGTTCGGGCACCGACCTCGTCGCCAGGGTGTTCGCCGACCCGCTCTCGCGCGCGCTGCGGCAACCGGTCGTGGTCGAGAACCGGCCCGGCGCCAATGGCATTGTCGGCAACAACCTGGCGGCCAAGTCGGCGCCGGACGGCTATACCGTCTTGTTCAGCAACGCCTCCGCGATCGCGATCAACGCAGCGCTGCGTGACGACATGCCCTACGACACGAATCAGGACCTGGCACCGGTGATCCAGGTCAGCGCCGGCGGCGTGCTGCTGGTGGCAACCGCCGAGACGCCGGTGCGCGACCTTGCAAGCTTTGTCGACTATGTCCGCGCGCATCCCAACCTTGCGTACGGCACGTGGGGCGTCGGCTCGACCGGCCACCTGGCGATGGAAGCCATTGCCCGCCAGCGCGACCTGCGCATGCGGCATATTCCGTACAAGACCATGGGGCAACTGCTCACCGACCTGCAGGGCGGGGTCGTCAGCATTGCATTCGTCGACGCGCGTTCGCCGCTGTCACTGATCCAGGCCCGCAAGCTGGTGCCGGTTGCCATGACCGGCACGCGGCGCTCGCCCATGCTGCCGGAGGTGCGCACGCTGAAGGAGCAAGGCTTCGACCTGGATCTCGATGGCTGGTACGGCGTCTTTGCCCCGGCCCGAACGCCGGCCGGGATCGTGCTGAGGCTAAACGAGGAAATCGCCAGGGTGATGGTGGCGCCGGCATTGCAGGCCAGCTTCGCTCAGCAGGGCCTGCTGTGGGTGGAGAAGAATTCGCCGGAACAGTTTGCGCGTGTGATCCAGAGGGATATCCGGGCGTGGAAATCGCTGGCAGCTAGCGCAAAGATCAAGGTTGATTAAAGACCAGTTCGGCAATGCTGTCAGGGCGCTACGGATGACGACGCCTAGGTGGTTCCTGCAGCAAGGTGTGACAGCGCAAAGTCACCGTCACACCCGCCAGCCGGCTATTGCAGCCGCCCTCGCTCAACCATCAACCCATCAAGCTGCATCTTCACCATGCCAAGCAGGCACAGCGCACTGAAGCAACCCTCCGAGTTTTCGCTTTCGTGATCCAGGAGTACGAGAACTCCTTCAATACCAGCGCGAACCTGCTGCAGGCATTCATTGGTCATTTCATCGATCGTCGTCATTGATTCCTCACAAGTGAGTGCGCGCCACTCCTTTCCACGTGAGGGCGGCGGGCCAGTCGACGAGGGTGGAAAGACCGGTCTGACGAGGGGAACCGGCCAGCCTTGCGGCTGCCTCGCTTGGCCCGCCATGGAACCATGCGAGCGCACAGGCGTTGCTTGCTGCAAGCGCAACGCCTGTCCTCGTCAGACATCCGGGCTTTCCACACCCGATCATCGGTGATCCGATGACGCCACCAGTATTTCCTGTCAGTACCGGGGAATCGATGAGAGATGTGGCATTTCCAGGGGCGCGCGAAGTTTGAATCCTCGCAACGGATTCAGAAATCGCTGACTCTTGAAAGTGGGCATACATCCAAATGCAGGCGAGCCAGCGTGGGTTGGGATTTCGGGCGTGGCAGGAGCCGGTGCTCCTGGCCATCCCATCGGCCGGCTATTCGACTTCGCCGCTATCCGTGTCGCTGACCTGCGCGTCGTGTTCATGGCGCATGGCCGCCGCGGCGAGCGCGGTGACGTTTGCCGGCGCCGCTTCCTTGCGCTCGCTGTAGCGATCCGTCAGGTAGTCGCTGCGATCACGCACGAGCAGGGTGAACTTGTAAAGTTCTTCCATCACGTCGACCACGCGGTCATAGTAAGAGGACGGCTTCATGCGGCCGTTGGTGTCGAACTCCTGGTATGCCTTGGCTACCGATGACTGGTTCGGAATCGTCACCATGCGCATCCAGCGCCCCAGCACGCGCAGCGCGTTGACCGCGTTGAACGACTGCGAGCCGCCGCAAACCTGCATCACGGCGAGCGTGCGACCCTGAGTCGGTCGGATGGCTCCGATCTCCAGGGGCAGCCAGTCGATCTGATTCTTGAATACGGCGGTCAGCGTGCCGTGCCGCTCGGGACTGCACCACACCTGACCTTCCGACCACTCCGAGAGCTTGCGCAGTTCAACCACTTTGGGATGATCCGCCGGAACACTGTCGCACACCGGCAGGTCATGCGGATCGAAGACGCGAGTCTGCGCGCCGAAATGTTGCAGGATCCGCTCGGCTTCCTGCACCAGCAGGCGGCTATAAGACGTTTCGCGCAGCGAGCCATAGAGCAGCAGGATGCGCGGCGGATGCGTGCTGACGCGAGTCGGTTGCAGCTTGGCCAGGTCTGGTGTATCGAGCACGGCCGGGACCACATTGGGCAGATCCATGGTCATTTGATCCTCCGTCCTTGCGTTGCAGTCGGCGTCAGTCCGCCGGGTGTTCGCCGGATGCTTCGATCACGTTGGGGTGGCCGTGTGGCAACGCACGCGGCTCCAGCAGCCGGTGCAGCCCCAGCCCGATGGCCGCGCCCAGACACTGCGCCAGCATGAAGCCCGGCACGCTCGCCGGTGCGATGCCCGCAAAGCTGTCGCTGAACATGCGCCCGAACGCGGCTGCGGGATTGGCAAACGATGTGGATGCGGTGAACCAGTATGCCGAGCCGATATACGCCGCCACCATGGCGGAGGCGCGCCCGTCCGGCGCGCGCAGGATCACCAGAAGCAGGCCGGCGGTCGCGACGGTTTCAGCAAGCCATTGCCCCGGACCGCTGCGGACCTTGCTGGAAAGCTGCAGGATCGTCATGTCAAACATGGCATGGGCGAGCCAGGCCCCCAGCACCGCGCCTGCGAGCTGGGCCGCGATGTAGGGCAGCAGCGCCGCGCCGGGCAGTTCACCCCGCGCCACCATCACCGCGCTCACCGCTGGATTGAAGTGCGCGCCGCTGACCGGGCCAAAGACCTCGATCAGGATATACAGCCCACCGACCGTGGCGGCCGTGTTGGCCAGCAGAGCGACTGCGACATTGCCGCCGGCAAGCCGTTCGGCCATGATGCCCGAGCCGGTGACGATGGCCAGCAGCAGCGCCGTTCCCAAGGCTTCGGCGCCCAGCCTGTTGCGCAGATCGGCCATGACGCTCAGCTTCGCGAGATACGGTTCAGATGGCCCTGCAGCTCCGCATTGCTCAGCGTGTCGAGCGGCAGCGCCAGCAATTGCAGCATGCGGTAGCCGATGGCCTGACGTGTCAACTCGAATGCCTGCCGCTTCTTTTCGTCGCCGCCTTCCGTGTTCGACGGATCAGGGTAGCCCCAATGCACCTTGACCGGGCTGCCCGGCCAATACGGGCACTGCTCTTCGGCGGCACTGTCGCAGACCGTGATGACCACCCGCATCTCGGGAGCATTCCCGCCGACAAATTCGTCCCAGCTCTTGCTGCGGAAGTCGTCGACGTCGACGCCGGCATTGCCAAGCACCTCGAGGGCGAATGGATTGATGCGCCCGCTTGGCGCGCTCCCGGCGCTATAGGCGCGCACATCGCGGCCCGACTGCCGGGCCAGATGGTTCAACATGCCCTCGCTCAGCACACTGCGGGCGGAGTTGTGGGTGCACAGAATCAGTACGTTGGTGGTCATGGGGCGCTACGAGATCATTGAGGTGCGGATCGGAATGCGTGTGAGGACGCACCCTTAGCAGCAGGACGGCGTGGACTTGACCGCGACGCCGATCGGCTTGCCCTTCGGAGCGCGGAGGGCGCAACAGGCCGATTCCTGGCCCGCCGCATCGATTTTCCGGGATTCGCCGTACACCGGCACATTACCCAGGGTATGGAAGTGCTCCCACGCGATGCCTTGCGGATCCGTGACCCAGTACTTCTCGCTCTTGGCGTAGCAGCAGGTGGTCTCGCCTTCGTCGAGCAACGCCATGTCGGCCGCTTCGGCCCGCTGCTTCAGTTCGGCCAGCTCGGCCGCGTCGTCTGTCTGAAACCCGAGGTGGTCGATGCCGGTCTCCGCGCCACGGGCCGAAATGGCGAAGTTCACGCGCGGATCCTCCAGCATCCACTTCGCATAGTCCTCTTTTACGACCGTGGGCTCGGACGCGAAGAGGGCTGAGTAGTAGCGAATGCTCGCAGACAGGTCGGTGACGCTGACGTGCACGTGGAAGCGCTTCATGATTTGGGCTCCGAGGCGACGAAACATTGGGACACAGGGGAGCACGGATTGCCGCTGCAGCAGTTTTCCGTAAGGTAGCCAAGCAGTGCGTTCATGGTCTCGAAATGGGCCATGTAAATGATCGAGCGTCCGTCCTGCCTGCTGGATAACAAGCCGGCACGGTGCAACTCCTTCAGGTGAAAGGAGAGGGATGACGCCGGCATGTCCATCAACTCGGCTATGCGGCCCGCGGGAAGGCCGCCAGGCCCGGCCTGCACGAGCAGCCGGAACACGGACAAACGTATCGAATGGGCGAGCGCGGCAAGCGCATCAAGGGCGTGATCGGTTTCCATTTTTCGACGATAGTCGAATAATGGAAGTGTGTGAAGTGAAATTTTTGTGACGAAGGCACAGTGAGTGTGTGGCTTCGCCGCCCCATTTCAGCTGTAGCTGCGTGTGGCCGGTCTTTGGCCACCGAACATACGACTGCGCTATCGTCAGAATCAGTAACCGAACTGACGCTTAACGACTAAAGAGAGCCTGTCAAAGCGTGATCGTTCAGGATCAATGAGGGCCGGTTTGCAGGCGGTGTTTCAAGGTGCTTCCCGCAGAACAAGGGTGTGACATCCCAAACTCACTGTCACACCCGTCAGCCACTATTGCAACCGCTCTCGCTCAACCATCAGCCCATCCAGCTGCATCTTCACCATGCCAAGCAGACACAGCGCACTGAAGCAGCCGTCCGAACTTTCGCTTTCGTGATCCAGCAGTACGAGAACCCCTTCAATTCCTGCGCGAACCTGCTGAAGACAGTCGTTTGTGATTTCATCGATCGTTGCCATAAGTTCCCCACTAGTAAAGGCGCGCCACTCATTTCCACATGAGGGCGGCGGGCCAGACGGCGAGGGTGGAAAGACCGGTCAAAGGTGGGGAACCGGTCAGCCTTGCGGCTGCCTCGCCCGGCCCGCCAGGGAGCCGGCTTGGTTCGTGCGAACACACAGGCGTTGCCCGCTACAAGCGCAACGCCTGTCCACCTTATACATCCGGGCTTTCCACACCCGATCATCGGTGGTCCGATGACGCCACCAGTATTTCCTGTCGGTACCGGGGAATCGATGAGAGATGTCGCATTTCCAGGGACGCGCGAAGTTTGAATCCGGGCAACGGATTCAGAAATCGCTGACTCTTGGAAATGCGCTTGCGTGCTAAGCCCTTTGCCTCCGCCGCCTCACGCCCGCACCGGCGCCAAAACCGCGCCAGGCACCATCGCCGGCGCACTCCCCATTGCCTGGTCCACAACCCCCGCCACCATCTCCGCCGTCACCGCCGACAAGGTCCACCCCAAATGCCCATGGCCGGTGTTGTAGAAGATGCAGGCGGAGCGGCCGCGCCCCACGCGCGGCAGCATGTCGGGCAGCATCGGCCGCAGCCCGGCCCATGGCACCACGCTGCGCGTGCTGACGCCGGGGAAGCACTGCTGCACCCAGTCCACCAGCGGGCGGATGCGGTCGGCGCGGATATCGCGGTTGGTGCCGTTGAACTCGGCGGTGCCGGCGACGCGGAAGCGGTCGTGGCCGAGGCGGCTGGTGACCAGCTTGGTTTCGTCGTCGAGCAGGCTGACCACCGGTGCCGCGGCGCGGCTGGCGTCGTCGGTCAGGTTGACCGTGATCGAATAGCCCTTGACCGGATAGATGTTGACGCGGTCGCCCAGCCCTGCCGCCAGGGCGCGGCTTGCGATGCCTGCGCAGATCACGGCTCCGTCGAAGGTAGAGCTGGCGCTGTCCGCGCCGTCCTGCACGGTGACGGTGGCATGCCGTCCGTCCGTCTTCACCGCGCGCACGTCCTGGCCGTACCGGCAGCGCACGCCCAGGCGAGCAGCGGCGGCGGCCAGGCCGCTGGTGAACTTGTGGATGTCGCCGGTCGAATCGCTTTCGGTGAAGTAGCCGCCGTAGTAGGAGCCCGCCAGCGTCGGCTCGATCGCGCGCATCTCCTGCGGGGTCACCGCGCGCCGCTCGAGCCCGCCCTGCGCCAGCAGCGCGGAGACGCGGCCGGCATGCTCGAAGCCGGCCTGGTCGCGGTAGATATGGAGAATGCCTTCCTTCTTCAGATCGAAATCGATGCCTTCCTGCGCCGCCCAGGCAAACAGGTGCTCGCGCGCGGCGATGGCCAGGCGCGCGGTCTCGATGGTGTTGCGGCGGTAGTGGGGAATCGACGCGATGAACTCGGCGAACCACGACAGCTTGTGCCAGCTGGGCCGGGGATTGACCAGCAGCGGCGCATCCTTGCGCAGCATCCACTTCATCCCCTTGACGATGGTGGACCAGTGGGTCCATACCTCGGCGTTGGATGCGGAGAGCTGGCCGCCGTTGGCGAACGAGGTCTCCATGGCGGCATAGCGATGCCGTTCGAACAGCGTGACGGAGAATCCGCGCCGCGCCAGCGCGTAGGCGGTGGTGACACCGGTGATGCCACCGCCGATGACAGCGATTGTCTTCATGATCTGCAGGATCCAGGAACGTCGAAGGGTGGGAGTCCGCACGCGACATGCGTGTAGGACGCCCCCTCTGTTCTGGACCTGAGAGATTCACGACGCCTTGCCACTGGGGCGGGCGCGCTTGCTCCTTCGGTATGCCGGGCGGACGATGGCGTCCGGCATTCTTCAGAGTGCACTGACGGGTGATGCCGGTCCTTTTGCCTGAGAGTTTCCGGGGCGGTTGCTCCTTCGGCGCCGTGCGCGGCGGGCGCCGCGACAGTCTCTCCCTGCATCACGCTGGCTTGACGCCAGTCGGGGCAATGTAGTGACAAGGCCCCGTATTGGATATACGGGTTAACACGGATGCATGCGGATATGGCTGCGCTGGCCGCGTCGCTATGTCGCATCGGCCAATGGCTTCCGGCGCCATAAAATGTCAGCGCTCGCTATCGGGGAAGCTCGGGGGCGCCCGGGAGGAGCGCCTGCTGCCGCGCAGGCGCGGCGAGCCCACAACGACGACAACAAGGCATTCAGTGAAGAAACACCGCATTGCACTGGCCGTTTCGGCAGTGCTGATGGGCCCCGCCGTGGCCGCCGCCCAAGGGGTGGAGGCACCCGTGGAGGCGCCCGCGCCGCTGCAGGAGGTGGTGGTATCGGCCCGCCCCGAACGCGGCGAGACGCCGGCGATCCCGCCCAACACGCCGGCGCCGGCGTATGGCATCAGCAGCACGCGCATGGCCGACTTTAACGTGGTCAATACCGAGGACGCGCTCAAGTACGCGCCCAACCTCGCCGTGCGCAAGCGCTTTATCGGCGATATGAATTCGATCATTTCGGTGCGCAGCACCAGTTCGCGCCAGTCGGCACGCGGGCTGGTCTATGCGGACGGGCTGCTGCTGTCCAACCTGCTGGGCTCGGACTTCAGCTTCCCGCCGCGCTGGTCGCTGGTCAATGCCGCCGAGATCGAGCGTATGGACGTGCTGTACGGGCCGTATTCGGCGCTGTATCCCGGCAATTCGCTGGGCGCGACGGTGCTGATCACCACGCGCACGCCGGAGAAGTTCGAGGGCGATGCCAGCGTGCAGCTGTTCACGCAGCGCTTCGGCCTGTACGGCACCCACGATAACTTCAACGGGGTGCATGCCAACGCCTATGTGGGCGACCGCGTCGGCGCGTTCTCGTGGCTGGTCAGCGTGGACCGGCAGGACAGCAAGAGCCAGCCGCTCAGCTTCTATACCGCGTCGCGCTCGGAGCGGCCCGCGGGCGCCGCCGACACGCCGGTCTCGGGGGCCTATTTCGACCAGGACCAGAGCGGCCGCGACCGCGTGGTGATGGGCGTGAACAGCGAGGGCGTTACGCATACGGTGCAGGACCAGCTCAAGCTCAAGCTCGGCTACGACATCACCAGCACGCTGCAGGCGCAGTTCACCGCTGCCTACTGGCAGCAGGACCGCTCCAACGCCACCGGCAGCTACCTGCGCGATGCCAATGGCAACGTGGTGTCCGGCGGTCCGGTGAACATCGGCGGCTACCAGTACGTGATTCCAGCCAACGCCTTTGCGCCCGGCAATGGCGAGGATGCACGCTGGCTCTACGGCCTGTCGCTGCGCACGCGCAACCAGACGGGGTGGAATTTTTCCGGGGTAGCGTCGCTGTTCGATGTCAGCAAGGACGTGAGCCGCAGCGCCAACACCGTCGGCAACGGACCGGGCACGGTCACCTATGGCGACGGCACCGGCTGGCGCACGCTCGACCTGAAAGCAGATTACCGCCCCGAGCGCCTGCAGGGCGGGCACTGGGTCACCTTCGGCTACCACTATGACAACTACCGGCTGAGCAACACCACCTACAACACCTCGGACTGGCGCGCGGCCACCATCACCGCGTTCAACAATGCCTTCGCCGGCAAGACCGAGACCCAGGCGCTCTACGCGCAGGACGCCTGGTACTTCGCCGAGGACTGGAAGCTGATCCCGGGCGTGCGCTACGAGCACTGGCGCGCCTATGACGGCAGCCGCAGCCAGCCTGGCGTGGATATCGGCTATCCGGTGCGCAGCGAATCCAACTGGTCGCCCAAGCTGGCGCTGGAGAAGGCGTTGGGGCAGGACTGGCTGGGCCGGCTGTCGCTGGGCCAGGCCTATCGCTACCCGACCGTCAGCGAGCTGTTCCAGGGTCGCATCACCGGTACCGCGCTGATCAACAACGATCCCAACCTGCGGCCCGAGCGCTCGTTCTCGAAGGACCTGACCTTCGAGCGCACGGTGGAGGCGTCGAATTTCCGGGTCTCGCTGTACGAGGACGATATCCGCGATGCGCTGGTCAGCCAGACCAACACCACGGTGTTCCCCACCGTCACCAGTTTCCAGAACGTCGACCGGGTGCGCACGCGCGGCATCGAGCTGGCCTACGATGGGCGCGACGTGCTGGTGAGCGGCTTCGACCTCTCGGCCAGCGGCGCCTACAACCATTCGAAGACGCTGGAGAACGCCAACAACCCGGCCTCGGTGGGCAAGTATTTCTATCGCATCCCTAAGTGGCGCGCCAACCTGGTGGGCACCTATCGCTTCACGCCGGCGTGGGCCGGCACGCTGGCGATGACCTATTCGGGCCGGCAGTACAATACGCTCGACAATTCGGACCACAACCCCGACACCTTCGGCGGCACCAGCAGCTTCCTGACCTTCGACGTCAAGGTGACGTACAAGCCCGCGCGCAATGTGCGGCTCGGGCTTGGCATCGACAACCTCACCGACCAGCGCTATTACGTCTACCACCCGTACCCGGGCCGGACGTTCTACGCCGAGGCGAAACTTTCCTTCTGAGCACGTGAACACGCTGACCTCCACCATGCCAGGCGCCCGCCGCGCGTACCGCCTGATCGCTGCGGGACTGGTGGCCTGCGCCACGCTGGCGTCGGCCGCCGTGGCCGCGCAGGCGCACGGCGGCCACGCCAGCCACGGCGGCCAGGCCAGGGCGAAAATGAGCGAACTCGGCACCGGCGCGGCCTTCGACCGCGACGGCAGGCTGTGGATTGCCTACAAGGATGGCCAGCATGTCGCGGTGCGGTCGTCGACGGACTACGGTCGCAGCTTCAGCGCGGCGCGGCATGTCAACGCCACGCCGGAGCCGGTCGCCGCCGATCATGAAAGCCGTCCCAAGGTGGCCACGGGGCCCGACGGGCAGGTCTACATCACCTGGACCCAGCCGCTGCCCACGCCGTGGACCGGCTTTATCCGCTTTGCGCGCTCCACCGACGGCGGCAAGTCCTTTGCCGAGCCGCTGACGGTGCATGCCAACCGCGACCAGATTGCGCATCGCTTCGACGCCCTTGCGGTGGACCCGGCCGGGCGCGTCTTTGTCAGCTGGATCGACAAGCGCGACGTGGCCGCCGCCGAGGCGCGCAAGCAGCCGTATGCCGGCGCCGCGATCTACTACGCGGTGTCGGCCGATCACGGCAAGACCTTCCAGGGCGACTACAAGATCGCCGACCAGTCGTGCGAATGCTGCCGCATCGCGCTGACGCCCACCCCCGACGGCAGGATGCTGGCGCTGTGGCGTCATGTGTTCCCGCCCAACGCGCGCGACCACGCGCTGGCGCTGCTGGGCGCCGACGGCAAGGCCACGCCGATGCAGCGCGCCAGCTTCGACGACTGGCGCATCGACGCGTGCCCGCACCACGGCCCCGGCGCTTCGGTGGCGCCGGACGGCACGGTGCACATGGTCTGGTTCAGCGTGCGCGACGGCAAGCCGACGGTGTCGGTGGGGCGCTGGCGCGACGGCAAGCTGCAGGCGCAACGCGCGCTCGATGACCCGCGCGCACAGCATGCCGATATCGTCGCGCTCAATGACCACGACATCGCGGTGGTGTGGAAGTCGTTCGATGGCCAGAAGACGCGGCTTTCCGCCATGCTGTCGCACGATGGCGGCAAGACCTGGCAGACTCGCAAGCTGGCCGGCACCGAGCGCGATTCCGACCAGCCGCACCTGCTGCAGCATGCCGGCCGTGCCTACGTGCTATGGCGCACCGAGGCCGAGGGCTTCCAGGTCTTCGCGCTTGGGCAGGAGGGCGCATGATGCGATCGCGCCGCCAACTCCTCGCTGCCGCCCTGACTGCCGCGGTTACCGCGTGCGCGCTGATGCTCGGCACCGCCAATGCCGCCGATCGCGTCGCCGTGTTCGAATCCGCCAGCGCCGCGCGCATCGCCGCCAGCCAGCAGGGCAAGCCCTTCGTGCTGGTGGTGTGGTCGCTGGATTGCGTCTATTGCAAGCGCAACTTCGAGGCGCTCGGCAAGCTGCGGGCGCGGCATCCGGACTTGCGCGTCGTCACGCTGGCAACGGACAGTGCCGACGCCTCGCAGCAGGTGCAAAAGATGCTCGAACGCGTCAGACTCACGCGCAATGCGTGGGTCTTCGGGCACGAGCCGCAGGAGCGGCTGCGCTATGCGGTCGATCCGGACTGGATGGGCGAAATGCCGCGCACCTACTTCTATCGCGCCGATGGCCAGCGGCAGGGCGTGTCCGGCGTGATCAGCGAAGCCGACTGGGCGCGGCACCTGCGCTGGGCCGGCATCGCGGGCTGAGCCTGCCGCGGTGCCAGCCCGGCGCCGCCTTTCACTTCATCGCTCAGGACAATTCCTTCGGCAGCTTGCCGCCGTTGGCGGCCAACTCCTGCATCAGGCGCTTGTGCAGCCACACGTTCATCGCCGCGGAATCGTTCATGTCGCCGGTGTAGTGCAGCTCGCGCGCCAGTTCCTTGCGGTGTTCCAGGCTGCTGTCGATCCCGAGCGCCTTCATCGTATCGACGATGGAGGTGCGCCAGTTCAGCGTCTGCCCGCTCTGCTGCGCCATCCGGTCCATGATGGCCTCGACATCGACGCCCGACAGCGGCGTGGCCTGGGCCGCGGCCGGCGCGCCGGTGGTGCCCTGGACGTTGCCCGCAGGCGCCGCGCCGGTGCCGGCGGTTGGCGCAGTGCCGGCTGGTGCGCCCGCTGAAGTCGGTGTTCCGGCGGCGGGTGGGGTGCTCGCGGTGGTCGCCGTGGTGGTGGCCGCGGGCTTGTCCTTGCCCAGCAGCTTGTTGAGGATGTCCTTGAAGATGCTCATGGCGGGCTCCTGAAGGGTGGATCGGGGCAGCAAGCCCTTGCAGGTTCCGGGCCACCGTCGCGGCGCGTTGCCGTAACCCGTGCAAGGGGCACGGTTTGTAAATGGTGCGTGTAGCAAGACCGGCGTGCGCGCCACCGATCCGCCTTCGGCCACATACCGCGTTTCCCCCGGTTGGTAGTTTCCCCACTCCGCCTGCGCAGCAGACAGCGATATGATTCGCGCCTATTGGTTCAATAAAGAAACAGATGTTCAAATATGAACATTCAACGGTCAGGCAGATCCGCGGGGACTCGGCCCGGCCAGGAGGAGGCAAACATGAAAATACGCATCGCGGCAGCACTGATCGCCGCCATGCCAATGGCGGCGGCGGCCCAGTCCGTGACCCTCTACGGCGTCATCGATACAGGCGTGGAAATGCTGAACCACGTTAGCGCGGCGGGCAGTACCCTGGTGCGCCAGCCGTCGTTGGCGGCGACCGTGCCGTCGCGTTGGGGCCTGCGCGGCACCGAGGACCTTGGCCACGGGCTGAAGAGCGTGTTCGTGCTCGAATCGGGGTTTGCGCCCGACTCCGGGGTGTCGAACCAGGGCGCGCGCCTGTTCGGGCGCCAGGCCTTCGTCGGGCTGAGCGGCCCGTGGGGACAGGTCGGGTTCGGGCGCCAGTACACCATGCTGTTCTGGGCCAGGCTCGATACCGACATCCTGACCTCCAACGTGTATGGCGTAGGCTCGATCGACAGCTATATCCCCAACACGCGCGCCGACAACGCGGTGTCGTACAAGGGCAAGTTCGGCGGCTTCACGGTCGGTGCGACGTACAGCCTGGGCCGCGATGGCGTCAACGCCGGGCCGGGACCGGCCGGCACCAACTGCGCGGGCGAGAACCCCGCGGATGCACGGGCCTGCCGCGAATGGTCGGCCATGCTGATGTACGAGACCGACTGGTGGGGCGTGAGCGCCGCCTACGATTCGCTGCGCGGCGGCCCCGGCGCCTTTGGCGGCCTGACCCGCAGCAGCCTGAAAGACGATCGCTTCTCGCTGGGCGGCTACCTGCTGCTGCAGCGGACCAAGCTGGGCCTCGGGCTGCTGTCGCGCAACAACCAGGCCAGCGCCACGCCGCGCAGCGATCTGTGGTTCGCGGGCGTCTCGCATGACATCACGCCCGCGTTCAACCTCGCCGGCGAAATCTATTACCTGAGCTACCGCCACAGCGCGAACGGAGCCTGGCTTGGCGCGATCCGCGGCACCTATGCGTTCTCGAAACGTACCTCCGTCTATGCCACCGCAGGCTATATCGACAATCGCGGCCAGTCGGCGCTGTCGGTCAGCGGCGGCAGCCCCGGCGGCAATCCCGTAGCCGGTGGCAACCAGGCCGGCGTCATGCTTGGCATCAAGCAGATCTTCTGAGCCGTTGCGGCATTCTTTCAAGAGGTAGAACGATGAAACCATCCCGCTTGCTGTCGGTGCTGACCGGCATCGTCATGACCTGCGCTGCGGCGCTCGCCGCCGCCGCGCCCGCCACCACACCGGTGGCTACCGGTGCCGCAACCACTGCGACGGCCGCCCCCCGCGCTGGCGGCGCCGAGGACACCGATCGCTTCCGTGTGACGCTGCTGGGCACGGGCACGCCGGTGCCGTCGCCAGCCCGCGCCGGCTACAGCACGCTGGTGGAGGCCGGTGGCCAGAAACTGGTCTTCGATTTCGGCCGCAACGTATCGGTGCGCCTGTGGCAGCTGCGGATTCCGCTGGGCAGCGTCGATGCGCATTTCCTCACGCATTTCCATTCCGACCACCTGGTGGGCCTGCCCGACCTGTGGCTGACCGGCTGGCTGCGCCCGCCCTACGGCCGCCGCGACCGGCCCATGGCGCTGTACGGCCCGGCGGGCACGCGCGCGCTGGCGGACGGCCTGCGCCAGGCCTTTGCCGCCGACATCGCGATCCGGCACAAGGACGAGGGCAGCGCGCTGACCGGCATCACCATCGACGCGCACGACGTCGCCCCCGGCGTTGTCTACGAGAAGGACGGCGTGCGCGTGACCACCTTCGAGAACGACCACGGCGACCACATCCGCCCGTCGTACGGCTACCGCATTGACTATCGCGGCCGTTCGGTGGTGCTGTCGGGCGATACCCGCTTCAGCCCCGCCGTGGTGGCGCAGGCCAGGAACGCGGACGTGCTGGTGCATTGCGTCACGCTGATCCCGGATGCGCTGCTCGCTTCCAACCCTGCGTACCGCGCCATCTACGACCACCTGTCCTCGCCCGAGGACGCCGCGCGCGTGTTCCAGGCCGCGGCGCCGAAACTGGCCGTGTTCAGCCACATCGGCCTGAACGGCGATGCCACCGTCGGGCAGATCGTCGAGCGGGTCCGCAAGACCTATGCCGGTGGATTGGTGGTTGGCGAAGACCTGACCCGCATTGAGATCGGTCTGGATGGCCGCACCGGGACCTCGGGCGGCATCGCGGTGTGGCAGGAAAAGCCATGAGCCGCCGGACGGCGTTGGGAGATATCAGTCCGGCTTGATTCCAGCCCGCGCAATGATAGGCCGCCAGCGCTGCTGCTCCTGCGCGATGAAGCGCGAGAATTCCGCCGGCGTGCCGCCCACCACGATGGCCGCGTCAGCGCTCAGGCGTTCGACCGAACTCTGGCTCTTCACGGCTTTCATGGTGGCGTCGGCCAGCTTGTCGGCGGCGGCCTGCGGCAGCGATGCCGGCGCCAGCAGGCCGTACCACTGCGTCATCTCGAAGCCGGGATAGCCTTGCTCGGCGACCGTGGGCACGTCGGGCAACTGTGCGATGCGCTGGGTCGTGCCGGTGGCGATGCAGCGCACCTTGCCGGCCTTGATGAACTGGAGAATAGCGGGCGCACCCACCGCGGCGGCGTCGAGCCGGCCGGACAGCAGGTCGGTGATCTGCGGGCCGCTGCCGCGATATGGCACATGGGTGATGAAGGTGCCGGAGGCGGCCTTCAGGTATTCGAAGGCCAGGTGGCCGGCACTACCGTTGCCGGCCGATCCATAGTTGAGCTTGCCGGGCTTGCTTTTGGCGAGCGCCACGAATTCCTTCAGGTTCTTGGCGGGTACGTCGGGATGGACCACGTACAGGCTCGGCACCTTGGACAGCAGCGAGATCGCGCGGAAGTCCTTGACCGGGTCATACGGCAGCTTCGGGAAGATAAAGGGATTGACCGCCAGCGTGCCGATATGGCCGAGGATCAGCGTGTGGTTGTCGTCGGCACGCGCGACTTCGCCCATCGCGATATTGCCGGCGGCGCCCGGCTTGTTCTCGACGAACACTGACACGCCGAGCAGTTTGGTCAGCTCCGCCGCGGTCGAGCGCGCGACGATCTCGGAGCTGCCGCCCGGTGCGAACGGCACCACCAGCCGGACGGGCTTGGCGGGCCACGCCTGGGCGCGGGCGAGTGAGGGCGCCAGCGCGCACGCGCCCAGCGCGGCGCTGGCCTTGAGCAGTTGGCGGCGAATGGGATTGGCTGCGGTCATGCATGTCTCCTGGGATTGCGGTAGCCGGGCCGTTGCATGGCCGGGGCGATACGGATGGTTATTCGGGTTTGATGTTGCCGTCGCGGATGACCTTGGCCCATAGCCGCGCCTGACCGTCGATGAACTGTCGCGCTTGTGCCGGGGGTGCCGCCACCACCTCGCCACCAAGCTCGGCCACGCGCTGCCGGATCTCGGCGCTGGTCATGACCTTCTGCAGCGCGTCGGCAAGCTTGGCGGCGACCGGCTCCGGTGTCGCGGCGGGGACGAAGGCCGCGTTCCATTCATACACCTCGTAGCTGGCCACGCCGGCTTCCTGCATGGTCGGCACCGCGGGCAGGGCCGGGGTGCGCGACCGGCTGGTCACGGCCAGCGGCTTGAGCTTGCCGGCCTGGATGTGCTGCAGGCTCGAAGCCACGTTGGCAAAGAACAGCGGCACCTGTCCGGCAATGACATCGGTCATGGCCGGACCGCCGCCCTTGTAGGGCACGTGCAGCAGGTCGACGCCGGCGCGCTGCTCGAACAGCACGCCGGCCAGATGCTGTGCCGAGCCGTTACCCGACGACGCAAAGGCCACCGAGCCCGGCTTCTGCCTGGCCATGGCGACGACATCGCTGACCTTTCCCGCCGCAAAGCTGGCGGTGGCGACCAGCACATTGGGATAGCGCGCCAGCACCCCGAGCGGGCGGAACGCCTTGTCCGGATCGTAGGGCAGGCGCGGATAGAGGCTGGGATTCACGGCATAGGACGAGGCATCGACCATCAGCGTGTAGCCGTCGGGCGCGGCCTTGGCGACATAGGCCGCGCCGATCTGCCCGCCGGCACCTGGCCGGTTCTCGACCACCACGGTCTGCCCCAGTTCGCGCCCCAGGCCGGGCGCGATCAGCCGTGCCATCAGGTCGGCGCCGCCGCCCGGCGGATATGTCACCACGATGGTGATGGGACGTGCCGGCCAGCCAGCGGCGTTGTCGGCGGCCTGCGTCGGGGTGGCGATGGCGATCATGGCGGTGGCGGCAACGGTGGCTGCAGCGGCGATCGCGTGGCGTGCGTGCATGAGTCTGTCTCCTTGGCGACGGTCCATAACGGACCTCAGCGGACGTCGGCGGTATAGCGAAAAGCGAAGGCATCGCCGCGCGTCAGGCGGTACTCGACGCAGTGGCCGGCCAAATCAAAGGCGTGGCGCGTGACTACCGCGCAGGGATGCGCATCGGGCAATGACAGCAACGCGGCCTCGTCCGCCGTCAGCGTGCGGAAGGTCACTTCGTCGACGGCACGATGGACCGTGACGCCGCAGGCGCTGCCCAGCAGCGGGTAGAGCAGGTCGCCCCACTGCGCCGGCGGCAGCTGCTGCAGGGCTTCGCAGCGCGGCAGCGGCAGCCAGATCGACTCCAGCAGCCGCGGCGTCTGTTCCAGCCAGCGGCGGCGCGAGATCGCCAGCCCGCGCGCGCCGCTGTCCAGCCCGAAACGGCCCGCCATGGCCTTGTCCAGCCGGACGGCGCGGCATGACAGGATTTCGGAGCGCGGCACCACGGGCGCGCCATCGGCACCGCCGAAGCGAAAGAAGCGCATCAGGCTGGCGCCGCTCAGCCCCTTGCGTACGAAGGTGCCCTTGCCCTGCGCGCGCTCGAGCAGGCCTTGCTGGACCAGCACGGCGATGGCCTGGCGGATGGTGCCCAGCGCGATGCCGAACTCCCTGGCCAGCGCCCCTTCGGCCGGAATGGCACTGCCCGGCGTCCAGGCGCCGGAAACGATCCGGTCCTGCAGTGCCGCCGCGATCTGGCCGTAACGGCTCAGCCCCGCGGTGGCGGTGGTGGTCTGGAGCGGTGCGTTGTCTGGCATGCCGGAGCCGTGCTAAATTGATTGAATGCTGGTGTCCTCTAGAGGACTAGAATACTGACGCGGGTTTGGACGCCATATCCGGATATACCCGCCCCACGGAGGCTTGATGATGAGCAGGCGCGCTTCGCCGCTGGTGGACACCCATTTCCACGTCTTCGATACCGGCGTGGCCGCGGCTTCGGCGCGCTACCGGCCGGCCTATGCCGCCGGGCTGCATGACTGGCAGGCGGCGCTCGGCAGCCTGGACGGCCAGGGCGACCTGTATGGGGTGGTGGTGCAGACCAGCTTTCTCGGCACCGACAACACCGCGCTGCTGGCCGCGCTGCGGGCGCGGCCCGGCCGCCTGCGCGGCGTGGCGGTGATCGAACCGACCATCACGGACGCGCAACTGACGGCGCTCCAGGCCGCCGGCGTGCGCGGCATCCGTTTGAACCTGTATGGCGATCCGGAATGGCAACGCATTGCCACTGCCCCATGGCGTGCGCTGTTCCACAGGATTGCCGCGCTGGGCTGGCACGTCGAGCTCCATACCGGCAACGGGCAGGGCGCCATGGTGCTGGCGCAGCTGGATGCGTCGCTTGGCGATGCGGGCGCGCCGGTCGTGCTTGACCACTTCGGCCGGCCCGGCACGGCAGGAATCGCGGATCCCGTCTTCGACGTCGCCATGGCAGTGCGCGCGCGCCGCCATCTGTGGGTGAAGATCAGCGCGCCCTACCGGCTGGCATCGCCGCACCAATGGCCTCAATTTGCGCAGCGCTGGCGCGATATCGTCGGCGACGACCGCCTGCTGTGGGGCAGCGACTGGCCCTGGACCAATCACGAGGGGCCGCTGCGGCTGGACGAGTGCCGCGAGCTTGCCGCGTGGCGAGGGCAGGGCGGTGACGGCGCGGCGTTGTCCGCGGCGCTGCGCTGGCGCAACGCCGCGGCGCTTTACGGATTTCCTCTGGCGGCGTAGCGGTATCGCAGCGTCGCACGGCAAGCATTCAATCCATCGTCAGCACCGCCGGCAGCGCGGCCACCAGCAAATCGATTGTCACCCGCAGCTTGTGCGGCAGGAAACGCGTGCGCGGCCATACCAGGTGCAACGGCGTGCGGCCGGCCGAGGCCTGCGGCAGCAAGCGCACCAGCGTGCCCTGTTGCAGCGGCGCGCGCACCAGCCACAGCGGCAGGTTGGCCACGCCGGCGCCGCGGATCGCGGCCATGCCCAGGGTGTCGATGTCGTCGAAGGCAAGCCGGTGCGACAGCTCGGGCCGCACCGGATTGCCGTCGGTGTCGGCCAGCGACCAGGGCACGGGCTGGCTGCCGCGCAGGTAGACCAGGCACTGGTGCGACAGCAGTCCGGCAGCGCTGGCAGGGGTGCCGTGACGGCGCAGGTAGTCGGGCGCTGCGCACAGCACCATGGCCTGCGTGCCCAGCGGCCGTGCCACCAGCGTGTCGCTGTCCGGCAGGCGGCCACTGCGGATCGCCAGGTCGATGCCGTCGTCGGCAAAGTCCACCAGCCGGTCGGTGAAATTGCCTTCCAGCCGCAGTTGCGGATGACGCTCCGCCAGTTGCAGCAGCAGCGGCGCCACATGATGGCGGCCGAACACCACCGGCGCGCTCACACGCACGCGGCCCGCGACGGCGCCGCGCCCGGCCTCCAGCATGTGCTGCGCGGCATCCAGTTCCTCCAGCGCGTGGGCGCAGCGCTCGTAGAATGCCTGGCCGTCATCGGTCAGCGCCAGGCTGCGCGTGGTGCGCACAAACAGGCGCGCACCGACGCGCGCCTCCAGCCGGGCAATGGCCTTGCCGATGGCGGAGCGCGTCAGGCCCAGGCGTGCCGCCGCCTGGGCAAAACTGCCGGCTTCCGCCGCGGCCACGAAGGCCGTAATGCCGGCCAGCCGGTCATGGGAGATTGGTTCCATGGTGGATACACAGGAAGGACTTTTATTGACCAATGGATCGAAACGGGAATCAGTATAGTGTGTTCACCGTTTTCCACCCACAGGAGTGCACCCATGGCGTCTTCCATGCAACGCTGGCAACTTTCGGCATTCGGCCGCAACCACCTGCATCGCGTCGATGCGCCGATACCCACGCCGGGGCATGGCGAAGTGCTGGTGCGGGTGCATGCGGTGGCCCTGAACTACCGCGACCTGATGATCCTCCACGACGGCATGGGCATGCCGGTGCAGCCACCGCTGGTGCCGGGGTCGGACATGCGCGGCGAAGTCGTGGCCGTTGGCGATGGGGTTGCCGACCTTGCCGTGGGCGACGCGGTGATCAGTACCTTCTTCACCGGCTGGCTCGATGGCGTGCAGCCGCGCCACAGCACGCCGCTGGGCGTGCCGGGCCCCGGCATGCTGTCCGAATACGTGGTGCTGGACCAGGACGCGCTGGTGACTGCGCCGCGCACGCTCGATGCCGCGCAGGCCAGCACGCTGACCTGCGCCGGTCTGACGGCATGGCAGGCGCTGGCCGAGGCCACGGTGACGCGCCCCGGCGATACCGTGGTGGTGATCGGCACTGGCGGCGTGGCCTTGTTCGCGCTGCAGATCGCCCGTGCCCAGGGCGCGCGTGTGATCGTGGTGTCGGGCAGTGACGACAAGCTGGCGCGCGCACAGGCGCTGGGCGCGGCGCACGGCATCCATCGCGGCCGCACGCCCGACTGGCCCGCCGCGGTGCGCGAGCTGAGCGGCGGCCGCGGCGCCGATCATGTGCTGGAACTGGCCGGCGGCGACAACTTTGGCCGCTCGCTGGCTGCGCTGGCGCAGGGCGGCCGGATCTCGGTGATCGGCAACCTGCAGGGCGACGAGCTGCGCGCCAACGTCTACCCGGTGCTGCATGGCCGCGTGACCGTGCAGGGGATCGGGGTGTCACACCGGCGCGCATTGCAGGACCTGGTGCGCGCCGTCGACTGGCTGCAGCTGCGCCCGGTGGTCGAGCGCGCGTATGGTTTCGGCGAGCTGCCGGCGGCGCTCGATCACCTCGAGCGCGGCGCCTTCGGCAAGGTGGTGGTGCGGCTGGACTGAGGCGGCCGGGCCGCTACTTGCGTGCCTTCGCCCGCGTATTCTTCCTGGCGGCGGCGCGGGCCGCTTCTTTTTGCGCCGCGGCCGCCTCGTTCAACTGTTCCAGCCAGGCCATGCCCTCGACATACGACAGGAAATGCCGCAGGTATTCCGGCGAGGTCTCGCGCATCAGCGACAGCGAGCGATGCACGAGATGGTCGGTATTGAGCGGCCCGGCGTTCTCCGGCACGCGCTCCAGCGACTGGCGGAACTGCTGCTCGACGCTGACCCGGGCCCAGGTCTCGCGGAAGTAGTCGGCGAGGGTGTCGACCAGGGGCGTGTCCATGGCTTGCGGCGGTGCCGGCGACGGCGGGCGGGCATCGTTCGAAGCCGCCGCGATGGCGGGTCTGGCACGCGCGGCGAGATCGTGGACCAGTGCGCCCAGTGCGCTCACGGCTGGCGTTGGCGCCGGCTGGCAAGTGGTCTCGGCAGCGTTATCGGCGTTGCGCTGCACGATGGCGGCATAGGCGGCGACCAGCTCTTGCAGGCGCGCCTCCAGCAACTGCCGCGCCGCGCCGTCGTGTGCGGAAGCGCGGGCGGCCAGTGCCTGCATCAGCCGGAAACGCACCGGATCGGCGCGGTCGGCGCCGCTGGCCTGCCAGGCGTCCAGTTGCGCGCAGGCTCCGGCCGCCGCGTCGAGCTCAGCCATGCGCTTTCACCGTGCCGGTGGTCACGCGCGGCACCGGCGAGATTTCCACGCGCCGGTTTTTCGCGCGGCCGGCGGCATCGGCATTCGGCGTGACCGGCTGCTGCGAGCCGAACGCGGCCGAGAACACCGACGAGGGCGGGATGCCCGCATCGATCAGGGTGCGGGTCACGGTGAGGGCGCGCTGCGCCGACAGTTCCCAGTTGTCGGCAAAGCGCCGGTTGCCCTCGCGCACCTGCTGGTCGTCGGTAAAGCCGCTGACCATCAGGATCTCGTCGCGGCTGCGCAGGTAGGCCGACAGCGGCTGGGCCAGGCTCCTGAGCAGGTCGCGGCCATCGGGCTGCAGCTCGGCGGAATTGAGCGCGAACAGCACGCTGCCGCTGATGCCGATGCGCCCGTTCACCAGCGTCACGCGGCCGGCCGCGAGCGGCCCGGCCAGCGCCTTTTCCAGCGTCTCGCGGCGCTGGGCTTCTTCCTGCCGCTGCTTCACCTCGGCTTCGAGCCGCGCCGACAGCTCCATCTGCACGCCGATGACCCCCAGCAGCACCAGCACGAAGGCGCCCAGCAGCACCGACATCAGGTCGCCGAAGACCGCCCAGGCCGGCACGGTGGGCTCAACGCCGGCGTCGAGTTCTTCTCTCATGCCGCCTCTGCGCCGGACGCCTGCGGGGCTGCGCGCTGCTGCAGGTCTTCCAGGATCTGCTTTTGCGACAGCATGCTCAGGTCGACCACCTCGCGCGCCTGCGCCACGTAGTAGGCCAGTTGCTCGTCGCTGCGCGTCATCGACTTGTCGAGCGCGGCCTCGATGCGCTGCAGGTGGTCGATCAGCTTGCCGTTCGATTCGCTGAACAGCTGCACCGCCACGCCGAAGGCTTCGCCCAGGCTGGCCACCTCGACCGCACTGCCGGTGACCTGCGCGGCGATGTCGGTAAGCTTGCCGGTCTCGGACTCCACCTTGTCGGTGAAGCGGGTGCCGATGCGCTCGAGCAGGTCAGCGGTGGTGGCGACCAGCGTATCGACCGCGGTGCGCTGCTCGGTGGAGGCGTGGTTGACGGCGTCAAGCAGCGTGCCCAGCGTTTCCATCATGCGGCTGCGTTCTTCCAGCATGGCGTGGTCGCGCGCCATGCCCTCGGTCAGCTTCTCGCGCAGCTGCGCAATGACCTCGGCGGCGGCGCGGGGCGCTTCGCTCGCGGCCTGCAGCAGGCGCGAGACTTCGATGACGGTATCGGTGGCCTGGGCCTGGGCCTGCGCCGCCATGTCGCGCGCGGTGACGGCCAGCGTTTCGCAGATCTCTTGCTGGCGCGCGGTGGCGTGCGCGCTGGCCTGCTCCCATTCGCCGCGCAGCGCAGCCGCCATGGTGCCCAGCGTTTCGGTCCATGCGGCCAGGCGCTGCGCGTCCTGCGCCACCAGTTGCGCCTGCAGCGCGGTGGCGGCCTTGGGCGCCTCGGCTGCGGCCTGCACCAGGCGATCGATCTCGGCCAGGGTGGTGCTGGTGTGCGCCTGGGTTTCGGTCGAGATTGCGCGCGCGGTCTGTGCCAGCGCCTCGCAGACTTCCTGCTGGCGCGCGGCGGCGTGCGTGCTGGACTGCTCCCACTGCTGGCGCAGCGTCGCGGCGATGCTGCCGAGGGTCTTGGTCCAGCCGGCGAAGCGCGCCTCATCGCGCTCGGCCAGTTCCGCCTGCAGCGCGACCGCGGCCTTCGGCGCTTCCGAGGCGGCCTGCACCAGGCGGTCGATTTCGGCGAGGGTGCGGCTGGCATGCGCCTGCGTCTGCGCCGAGATTTCTTGCACGTTCTGCGCCAGCGTCGCACTGATTTCATCCTGGCGCGCGACCGTGTGCGCGTTCAGCTGCTGCCATTCCTGGCGCAGCGTTGCGGTGATGGTGCCAAGCGTGTCGGTCCACGCGGCGAAGCGTGCTTCATCGCGCGACGCCAGATCGGCCTGCAGCGCAACGGCGGCCTTCGGGGCTTCGGCGGCGGCCTGCACCAGGCGGTCGATCTCGGCGAGCGTGCTGCTGGCATGCGCCTGCGTCTGCGCCGAGACCTCGCGCACGTTCTGCGCCAGCGTGGCGCTGATTTCGTCGTGGCGGCTGACGGTGTGGGCGTTCAGCTGTTCCAGCTGCTGGCGCAGGGTGGCCGTCATGCCGCCGAGCGTGTCGGCCCAGGCCGACAGGCGCTGCGCGTCCTGCGCGGCCAGCTGCGCTTGCAGGCCGGCATGCGAGGCCTCCACGTTGCGCACCAGCGCCGCGGCGTGCTCGCCAAACGTTGCCGCGGCGGCGGCCAGCGCCTGCTGGTTGTTGCCGGCCAGCTTTTCGCCGGCCTGCTGCTGTTGCGACAGCGCCTCGCGCCAGGCTTCGGCGGTGCTGGCCGCGACGGAGTCGAAGCGGGTGGCGACGCCGTCCAGCAAGCTGGCCGAGCGTTGTTCGAAGGTCTGGCTGAAGCCATCGAAGGATGTGCGCAGGTCCGCCGCCAGCGCCTCGCTGGTGCGCTGATGGCCGGCCAGGGCCTGGTTCCAGGTATCGGCGACACCGGCGGTGGCGCGCTCGAACCGGCTCGAAACACCGTCCAGATGCTGTTGCACCGCCTGCGTGACGGTGTCGCGCAGCGCGGTGGTCTCGCGCGCCAGGCCGGCCATGGTCGCGTCCACCGCGGGCTGGATCGCGGCACCGGCGGCGCGGGCGCTGTCGGCGATGCTGTCCTTCAGCGATTGCTCCACCGATGACGCCAGGCGCGCATAGACCGCCTCGGTCTTGCCGTGGAAGGCGTCCTGGCTGGCCACCAGCCGCTCGGCCAGGGCCTCGTGCTGTTGCGCCATGGCGCGCATCATGGCCTGCATCTGCTCGGCCAGCGCCGGCATCACGTCGGCCTGGCGCTGCAGCAGCTGCAAGGCCTGGTCGCGCTGATGGCCGCGCGAATAGCTGCGCAGCGTGGTGGCGATGCGGGCGCCGAGCGCCTGCGCGGCCTGGATGCGTTCGCGCCGGCACAGCGCGGACAGCAGGCCCAGCATGGCCGAGGTGGCCACGCCCGCGACCGAGGTGCCGAAGGCAAAGCCCAGCCCCTTGACCGGCGCGGCCAGCGAAGCGCGGATCGCCTGCAGGTCGGTGGCGCCTTCCAGCGCGATGCCGGTGCCGCGCAAGGTGGCCACCATGCCGAGGAACGTGCCGAGCATGCCCAGCAGCACCAGCAGCCCGACCAGGTAGGGCGTCAGCGCGGGGCCGGGCAGGCCGACCCGTTCGCCTTCGACCCGCAGCCGCACGCTGTCGCGCAGGCTGGGGTGCAGGCGTTCCAGCCAGCCACCCAGGCTGGCCGGGGCTTCGGCCAGTCCGGCCAGCGCCTGCGCCAGCGTGGCGGTGGCCTGGCGGTAGCGCAGCAGTTCGAGGGCGCCGCCCACGTAGAAGCCGCCGATCAGCAGGGTGACGACCAGCGCCAGGAAATTGGTGCCGGCATAGCCCGCGCCAATCCAGCAGACGACCGCCAGGCCCGCCAGGAACGCAACAATATGGGATAGGTATCGGGTCATGATGTCCGGGTTAGCTGTCTTGCAGCGCCGCCAGCAGGCCTTCGACGGGCTGCCAGCGGATCTCGAGTTCGGCGCGCAGCACGCTCTGCATATCCTTGCGGAACACGCCCAGCCATGCGCCGGCGCGGACCGCCGCGGGTTGTCCTTGTGCCTGGGCCTGCGCCTCCAGTGCCGCGGCTTCGGCCTGGCGCAGGCGCTGGAAGTGCGCCTCCAGCAGGATCGGCACCGCTCCCAGCAGACTTTGTTCGCGCATGCCGAGCACGCGCTCCATCACTGCGTCGACCATCGCCAGCTTGGCCATGGCCGGCGTACGGGCCGACAGCGCCGCCCGCAGGCCGCCGCGCAGGCTGCCGATGCTGGTCTCCATGGTCTGCTGCAGCGTCAGGTAGCGCTGACGATGCACCGCGTAGTCGACCTGCGCATCGACCGGGTCGGCCAGCGCCGACGGTCGCGCCGGGCCGCGCCGTCGCGCAGCCGGAGCCGTGTCTTCGGCAATCGCATCCACCAGCCGGGCGCGCACGCGCGCGCATTCCTGCGCTTCAGTGCTGCCGCCGGCACTTGCGGTGGCCGGCATGGCCTGGGCATGGGCCTTCAGCGCAGAAGACAGCGCGATCGCATCCGCCCAGCCAAGCCATTGGCTCAGCTGGCTGGATAGCGAGCTTGCAGGGGCGGGGGCGTCGGCGTCAGCCAGGCGGGCCAGCAGTCGGACCAGCGTGGGTCCGCTCAAGCCTGTGCGCCGGGGCACTTGTAACATTCCGCTGGATTCGAAAAATGCAGCAGTTTACACGCCCCGGGCAGTGGCGCGGCCGGCGGGGCTGGCGGATGATGGCGGGAATCCGTTTCCGACCCGTCCCGGTCCGTCCCGATCTGCCCAACACGGAGCCCCGCCATGAAACTCGTCGGCATGCTCGATTCCCCCTATGTCCGCCGCACGGCGATCTCGCTGCGCCTGCTCGGACTGCCGTTCACGCATGAATCCGTGTCCGTGTTCCGGGAAGTCGAGCGCTTCCGCGCCGTCAATCCGGTCGTCAAGGCGCCCTCGCTGGTGTGCGACAACGGCGTCGTGCTGATGGATTCCACGCTCATCATCGACTATGCCGAGTCGCTGGCCGGCCGCAGCCTGATGCCGGCCGATACCGCGGCGCGGCAGGCCGCGCTGCGCATCGTCGGACTGGCGCTGGCGGCGTGCGAGAAGGTGGTGCAGAACTTCTACGAGCACAGCCAGCGTCCGGCCGGCAAGCTGCACCAGCCGTGGCTGGACCGTGTCGACGCCCAGCGCGAGAGCGCCTTTGCGTTGCTGGAGGTCGAGCTTGCCGCGCGCCCGCTGCCGCCTTCCGAAGCCGAGGTTGGCCAACCCGAACTGACCGCCGCGGTGGCCTGGACCTTCACGCAGTTCATGCTGCCCGGGGCGGTCGATCCGGCCTTGCACCCGGCGCTGGTGGCGCTGACCGCCGCGCTGGAGCGGCTGCCGGCATTCGAGGCATTGCCCTGCGCATAGGCAGGCGGACGCGGCTGCCGCCTAGTCTGCCTGCACCTCGCAAAACCGCAGCCGGTTCCCGAACGGATCGGCCACCTGCAGCATCCTGCCCCAGCCCACGTCCTCCACACCGGGCCTGGCGTAGGGATAGTCCTTGGCGGACAGCTCCCGGTGCAGCGCATCGATGTCCGCCACCGGCACGAATACGGTCGACCCCGGCGTGGCGTCGCCATGGTGCTCGCTCAGATGCAGCGTCAGGCCGCTGCGCCTGACCTGCGCGTAAAGCGGCAACCCGTCTTCGAAACGATGCTCCCAGTCGAGCGTGAAGCCGAGGAAATCCAGGTAGAACTCCATGGCCTTGTCGACCGAGAAAATGCGGAGGACGGGGATGCCGGCGGACAGGTCCATGGTGTCTGGTGCAGGAGTGGTGAGGGAATCCTGGATGATAGCCGTCGCATAAGCATTGGCGCAGCCGCCATGGCCAACCCGCGCACTGAACCTGCGACCGATTCGTAGGGAATAACCCTTGCCGGCCGAAAAATATATCACAACATGATGTATTGTTCGGGACTCCCGAAGCCGACGCCGCCTGTTGGTGTCGTCGCGTCGCCCCCCGCTTCAAGGAGCCTGCATGCGCATACGCAAGCAAACCGACTTTTATTCCGGCCTGATGTTCATCATCCTTGGCCTCAGCTTTTCCTTCGTTGCCCGCGGCTATTCGATGGGCACCGCCGCCAGGATGGGGCCGGGCTATTTCCCGTTCTGGCTTGGCATCGTGCTGGCGCTGCTGGGCGCCGTGGTCGCGGCCGGATCGTTGTCGCACAAGAGCGATGAAGATCGCATGGCACGCTGGGACATCAAGACGCTGCTGTGGATCCTGGGCTCGGTGGTGCTGTTCGGGCTGGTGCTCAAGCCGCTCGGGATGGTGCTGTCGGTGCTGGCGCTGGTGCTGGTGTCGTCGATGGCCAGCCATGAGTTCACCTGGAAGGGCGCCATCCTCAACGCCGCGGTCCTGGTGCTGATCAGCACCGTGGCCTTTGTCTACGGCATCAACCTGCAGATGCCGGTGTGGCCGGCCGCTTTCGTCAACTAGGGGATATCGGATGGAGTTGCTGAGTCATCTTGCGCTTGGGTTTTCCACCGCGCTGTCGCTGCAGAACCTGGCCTATGCCTTCCTGGGCTGCGTGCTCGGCACGCTGATCGGGGTGCTGCCGGGCCTGGGGCCGCTGGCCACCATCGCCATGCTGCTGCCGATCACCTACACGCTGCCGCCGGTGGCCGCGCTGATCATGCTGGCCGGCATCTATTACGGTGCCCAGTACGGCGGCTCGACCACCGCCATCCTGGTGAACCTGCCCGGTGAATCGTCGGCGGTAGTGACCACGCTGGACGGCTACCAGATGGCGCGGCGCGGGCGCGCCGGGGTGGCGCTGGCCACCGCGGGACTGGGCTCGTTCTTCGCCGGCAGCGTGGCCACGCTGATCCTGGCCGCGTTTGCCACGCCGCTGTCGGAACTGGCGTTCAAGTTCGGCCCCGCCGAGTATTTCTCGCTGATGGTGCTGGGCCTGATCGGCGCCGTGGTGCTGGCCTCGGGTTCGCTGGTCAAGGCAGTGGCGATGATCGTGCTGGGACTGTTGCTGGGGCTGGTTGGCACCGATGTGAACTCGGGCGCCGCGCGCTTCTCGTTCGACGTGCCGGAGCTGACCGACGGCATCAGCATTACCGCGCTGGCAATGGGGCTGTTCGGCTTTGCCGAGATCATCGCCAACCTGGAGCAGAAGGAACATCGCGAGACCTTCACCGACCGCGTCACCAACCTGTTCCCGACGCGGGAAGATTTCAGGCGCATGATCCCGGCGGTGCTGCGCGGCACCGCGCTGGGTTCGTCGCTGGGCATCCTGCCGGGCGGCGGCGCCTCGCTGGCTTCGTTCGCGGCGTACTCGCTGGAGAAGAAGGCGTCGAAATACCCGCAAGAATTCGGCAAGGGCGCGATCGAAGGCGTGGCCGGTCCGGAATCGGCCAACAACGCCGCGGCGCAGACCTCGTTCATCCCGCTGCTGACGCTGGGCATTCCGCCCAACGCGGTGATGGCGCTGATGGTGGGGGCGATGACCATCCACAACATCCAGCCCGGCCCGCAGGTGATGACCAGCAACCCGGCGCTGTTCTGGGGCCTGATCGCATCGATGTGGATCGGCAACCTGATGCTGGTGGTGCTGAACCTGCCGCTGATCGGCGTGTGGGTGAAGCTGCTGACGGTGCCCTACCGCTTCCTGTACCCGGCCATCCTGGTGTTCTGCAGCATCGGCGTCTACTCGGTCAACAACACGGTGTTCGACGTCTTTGCCGCGGCCAGCTGCGGCCTGATCGGCTATGTCTTCCACAAGCTGCGCTGCGAGCCGGCGCCGCTGCTGCTGGGCTTCGTGCTGGGGCCGATGATGGAAGAGAACTTCCGCCGCACCTTGCTGCTGTCGCGCGGCGATTTCTCGGTCTTTACCACGCGTCCGCTGTCGCTGGGCCTGCTGGTGGCCGCGGCGGCGCTGGTGGCGGTGGTGGCGCTGCCATCGATCAAGGCCAAGCGCGAAGAGGCGTTCCAGGAGGAATAACGGGGGAGCGGGGGCAAGGCAGTCTCGAGCATCGAGAACGACGGGCTGTTTCGTTCCTTGCGGACGAAACAGCCCTGGCCTTGCGCATGCAGGGCGTCTGCGCCCCGCGCCTCTTGCAGCAGGCGATCAGATCACGCCCATGGCCGGATCGCTGACCGTATCTTCGCCCGTCTCCATGCGCCCGGCAAAGCGGCGCGCGAACGCCGGGCTGGCCTCGCTGGTGACGACGAAGTCGTACCAGTTGCCGCTTTCGGCCACCGGCCATTCCAGCGTTTCCACCTTGCCCCGCCTGACCCGCTGCGTCCACGGGCCGTCGTCGCGATAGGCCAGCGCCTTGACGGTGAAAATCACGTCGGCATCGCCGTCGTTATGCAGCTTGACCTGGATCGTTGGCTTCCTGCACGGGTTGTAGCAGACCTGGATTTCGGCGGCGGTGGTGGCCGCCTCGCTGACATCGCCGGAGAAGGCGCGGTGATAGCCGTTGGGTCCGAGCACCCACAGGTCGTACTTGCCGCCGTCGGCATTGAAGTCCCACACGTCGTCCAGCGCCTTGCCGGCCTCGACCACGTAGCGGCGCGGAATGCGGTCCAGGTGCAGCTTGTCGTAGACATGGAACACCGCGCCCGCCTGGTGCGCGCTGCCGTTGGCGAACAGCAGGCGCACGGTGCGGGCGGTGGCATCGACGCGCGCGCTGGTGTGCAGCTCATACGGCAGCTTGCGCGACGGGCGCGCGCCGGTGGCCTGCGCCGGCAGCGCCGGGGTGACGGGCACCGGGATGGCGGGCTGCGTCTGCTGCCAGGCGGTCAGGCTGGTGGCGTCGGCGCGCGTGGTGCGCCCCGCCAGCACGGGCAGCGTCTCGGTGTTGGGCGTGGCGAAGTTGAAGGCGCTGGTCAGGTCGCCGCAGACCGCGCGGCGGTAGGCGCTGATCTGCGGCTCGATCACGCCGAAGCGCGCCTCCAGGAAGCGCAGCACCGAGGTATGGTCGAACACCTCGGAGTTGACCCAGCCGCCGCGGCTCCACGGCGACACCACCCACAGCGGCACGCGCGGCCCGGGACCGAAGGGCTTGCCGTCCTGCGGCGGCTGCTTGGCCGTGGCGGGCGGGAAGTTGAAGTACTCGTAGGCCATCTGCGCATCGTCCAGCGTCGACTTGCCGGCCAGCGTGCCGTCCGGATTGCGCGACGGCGCGGTCGGCGGCGGGCTGTGGTCGAAGAAGCCGTCGTTCTCGTCGAAGTTGATCAGCAGCACGGTCTTGCTCCAGACCTCCGGCGATGCCGTCAGCGCATCGAGGATGGCCTGCACGTACCAGCCGCCCTTGGCCGGGCTGGACGGGCCGGGGTGCTCGCTGAACTCCGCCGGCGGGATGATCCACGATACCTCGGGCAGCCGGCCGTTGCGCACGTCGTCGCGCAGCGACTGCAGGAAGCCGCCGTCGGGCATGGTGTTGCAGAAGCCCTTGGCCAGAGCGCTGTACTGGTCGTCGATATCCGGGTTATAGGGCGGATTGACGCTGGTGCCGGCGGTGTTGGACAGCTTGCGTCCCTCCGGCATCTTTTCCATCTCGGCGCGCCAGTGCCGGAAGCTCATCATCTGGTTGCAGCCGTAGTTGTCGGGCACGTTCTGGTAGACCTTCCAGCTCACGCCCGCGCCTTGCAGGCGGTCGGCGTAGGTCTTCCAGGTCCAGCCCTCGGTGGACGGGCCCACGTCGGCGCCGGCGTTGAACTCATTGACCATCACCGCGACGTTGTCGCCGGTGGGACCGTTGCTGCCGGTCCAGTAGAACAGGCGGTTGGGGATGGTGCCGGTGTGCATCGCGCAGTGGTACGCGTCGCACAGCGTAAAGGCGTCGGCCAGCGCGCGCTGGAACGGAATCTCGGCGTTGTCGTAGTAGCCCATCGACAGCGTCTTCTTGGCCACCGGCCAGCGGTCCATGCGGCCGTGGTCCCAGGCGGCCTGCGCGTCGGGCCAGGTATGCGGGGTGCCGCCGGCGCGCTGGGCGTTGCCCTGGGTTTCGTCGAGGTGGTAGGGCGTCAGCGTATTGCCGTTGGCATCGGTCTGGTAGAACGCGTTCTTGCCATTGGGCAGCGGGATGGCAAAGCGGTCGCCGTAGCCGCGCACGCCCTTGAAGGTGCCGAAGTAATTGTCGAACGAGCGGTTTTCCAGCATCACCATCACGACGTGCTTGACGTCCTGGATGGTGCCGGTGGCGTTGTTGGCCTCGATCGCGAGGGCGCGGCGGATGCTGGGCGGAAAGCTGGCCAGCATCGCGGCGGCGGCGCCGGTGCCGAGGCTGGTCTTGAGGAACTGTCGCTTGGACGGATTGAAGGTCATGGCGTGGGTGGGGTCGTTCTGTCGCTGGATCGGAAAGCGGCCCACGTCAGCGGGCAAATAACGGGCACAGCAGGTCAGGGAGCGCAACGGGTGCTGCAGTTGCCAGGCTTGCCGGTGTGGCCGGGCTTGCCGGCTGCGTCTGGCGCGTTGCCGTTGGCGGCGCTGGGCTGCTGCGTGCCGCCCCCCGCGCCGGGAGAGTCATCGCCGCCGCAGGCGGCAAGCATCAATGCCAGGGTCAGGGTGCCGGCCGCCAGCCATGGCCGGGCGGAATGCGACAGCAAGGTGGGTCTCATTGGTGCAGGGCCTTTTCTTCTGGTTGAGGAAGAGAACGAGGGCCGCGCCCGTTGCGCCGACAGACAGCGGCACGCATCGGACTTCCGCCGGGGCGGATGACAAGCGTGGGATCTGGCCGGTTGCTGTGGATGGCCGTGGCTTGTCGCGACAGCGGGCGATTGTTGACCGATCAAATGTCAGATGTTTGACAGGGTGCACTTTCGGCAATTTTGCTTTGTAACCAAAAGTGTCAGCAAGCAGGCGTGGCAATTGCAGGCACTGCCGGGTTGCTGCCGTTCATCCGTTCAACCCGACACAGGAGACAGTTATGCCCGACACGTCCGACGCCAAGGCCAAGCCCACGTCAAACACCGCACCCGCCACCAATGCCCAGGGCGCTCCGGCTGGTTACGGCGATGCCCAGCGTGGCACGGGCGGCGAGCTGCACCAGGTTGCCGGTGGCACGCATGCCCCGTTGACCACCAACCAGGGCGCGCCGATCGCGGACAACCAGAACTCGCTCAAGGCCAATCCGCGCGGCCCGACCTTGCTCGAAGATTTCATCCTGCGTGAAAAAATTACACATTTCGACCACGAGCGCATTCCCGAGCGGATCGTCCATGCGCGCGGCACCGCGGCGCACGGCTATTTCGAGCTGACCGATTCGCTGGCGCAATTCACCACCGCCAGCATCCTGACCGAGGTCGGCGTGAAGACGCCGGTGTTTGCGCGCTTTTCCACCGTGGCCGGCGGTGCGGGCTCGGTCGACACGCCGCGCGACGTGCGCGGCTTCGCGGTCAAGTTCTATACGAAGGAAGGCAACTGGGACCTGGTCGGCAACAACATCCCGGTGTTCTTCATCCAGGACGCGATCAAGTTCCCCGACGTGGTCCATGCGGTCAAGATGGAGCCCGACCGCGCGTTCCCGCAGGCGGCCACCGCGCACGACACCTTCTGGGATTTCATCTCGCTCACGCCGGAGTCGATGCACATGGTCATGTGGATCATGTCGGACCGCACCATCCCGCGCTCGCTGCGCATGATCGAAGGCTTCGGCGTGCACAGCTTCCGCCTGCTCGACGACCAGGGCCAGTCCACCTTCGTCAAGTTCCACTGGCGCCCGAAGCTGGGGCTGCAGTCCACGGTGTGGGACGAGGCCGTCAAGATCGCCGGTGCCGATCCGGATTTCCATCGCCGCGATATGTTCAATGCGATCCAGTCCGGCAACTTCCCGGAATGGGAGCTGGGCGTGCAGCTGTTCACCGAAGCCGATGCAGCCAGGTTCCCGTTCGACCATCTCGATGCGACCAAGATCATCCCCGAAGAGACCGTGCCGCTGAAGATCATCGGCCGCATGGTGCTGGACCGCTGGCCCGACAACTTCTTTGCCGAGACCGAGCAGGTAGCGTTCTGCCCCGCCAACATCGTGCGCGGCATCGATTTCTCCAACGATCCACTGCTGCTGGGCCGGCTGTTCTCCTACCTCGACACGCAACTGCTGCGCCTGGGCGGCCCCAACTTCAACCAGATTCCGGTGAACGCGCCCAAGTGCCCGTTCGCCAACCACCAGCGCGACGGCCATATGCAGATGCAGCGGCCCAAGGGACGCGTCGCCTACGAGCCCAACTCGCTGTCCGACGACTCGCCGCGCGAGGCGCCCGATCTGGGCTTCCGCCACGCACGGGTGGCCGAGCAGGGCGACAAGGGCCGCATCCGCGCCGAGACCTTTGCCGACCACTACAGCCAGGCGCGCCTGTTCTACCGCAGCCAGACCCGCGCCGAACAGGCGCATATTGCCTCGGCGCTGGTGTTCGAACTGTCGAAGGTCGAGCACGTGCATGTGCGCGAGCGCATGGTGGCCCACCTGCTCAATATCGACCCGGACCTGGGCCGGCGCGTGGCCGACGGCCTGGCGCTGGACCAGGTGCCCGAGCCGCTGCCCACCGCCGCGCCGGTGCAGGACCTGCCGCCGTCGCCGGCGCTGCAGATCATCGGCAAGATGAAAGACACGCTGCAGGGGCGCGAGATTGGCATCCTGGTCGCCGACGGCTCAGACGGCGCCACCGTGGAGGCGATCCGGCAGGCGGCCAGCGCCGCCGGCGCCACGGTGAAGATCGTCGCGCCCAAGGTCGGCGGCGCGGTGCTGGCCGATGGATCGAAGCTGCCGGCGGATGGCCAGTTGGCGGGGACGCCGTCGGTGATGTTCGATGCCGTGGCCGTGATCCTCGGTGCCGATGCCGCCACCATGCTGGTACAGGAGAGCGCCGCGCTGGACTTTGTCTGCTTCGCCTATGCGCACCTGAAGGCGATCGCGGTCGATGCCGGCGGCGAGGTATTGCTTACGCACGCCAACCTGAGGCCGGACAACGGCATTGTGCCGGCCAGCGACCCGGCGCGGTTCATCGTCGCGGCCAAGACCCGGCAATGGGATCGCGAGCCGCAGGTGCGCATGCTCGCCTGAAGCTTCGTCAGCGTTGTAAAGCGCAAGGGGGCGGATCTCGATACCGGCGCATACCTTGGCTCAAGACCATTCCGGTCAATGTGCGCACAGAGGCTGCGTGCCGGGACGCCCTATCTTGTGCACACAAGGGCAGCCTCTGAATACGCAGGGCAGGTTAGAATCTCCTCTCCCTGTCCTGCGCAGCTGCTGTCCATGTCCGAAGAAAAGAAGAGCCTGTCCGAAACCATCCGCGCCGCGATCGAGCAGGAGATTCTTTCCGGGAAGCTGCCCAGCGGCACGCAACTGGAAGAGCAGCAGTTGCTGGCGCGTTTCGGCGTGTCGCGCACCCCGGTGCGCGAGGCGCTGATCCAGCTGGAGTCGGCTGGCCTGGTGGACCTGGTGCCGCGCCAGGGCGCAATCGTTTCTTCAATCACGCTGCGCGAGTACGTCGCGATGAACGAGATCCTGGTTCAGCTGGAGGCGCTCGCGGCCCGGCTGGCGGCGCGCCGCATCTCCGCGGCGCAGCGCACGGCGCTGCAGCAGGCGTTCGACGCATGCCGCGCGGCGGCGGAGCGTGCCGATTCCGATCGCTACCGCGAAGCCAACGATGCCTTCCATGACGTCATCTACGCGGCCTGCTGCAACGACATCCTGTCGCGGCAAATCCGCACCATGCGCGCGCGCATGCGTGGCATGCGCGACCTGCGCTTCGAGAAGCCGGCCCGCATCCTGGCCTCGCTGGCCGAGCATGAGGCGGTGATGGGCGCGATCGTGCGCGGCAACGAGGACGATGCCGCGGTGGCCATGGTGCGCCATATCGCCACCGGCGGCGACGTCTATGCGGACATGATCGCGGCCATGCCCGGCGACGAAGCCGGCGGCCGCCGCGGCCGCCGCTAGTCCCGGCCGACCGGCGGGCCTACTCCAGCTTGACGCCGGCCTGCTCGATGCGCGTCACCGCCGACTTGCCGTCGGCTGCCGCCCATTTGCCGAACTCCGCGGGCGAAGCCGAAGTCGACACCTCGCTGCCGTTGCCGGCCAGCTTGGCGCGCAATTGCGGGTCGGCCATCACCTTTGTCGCGGCGGCGAAGAGCTTGTCGCGGATGCCGTCGGGCAGTCCGGCCGGCCCGAACAGTCCGAACCAGAAAGTAAAGTCAAAACCCGGCAGGCCCATCTCCGCAAGCGCGGGCAGGCCCGGCGCCACCGCCGACGGCTTGGGCGTGGTCACGCCGATCATCTTCACTACGCCTTGCGTGCCCAGCGGCAGGACCGACGCTGCGGTGCCGAACGACAATTCCACCTCGCCCGCGGCCACGGCCTGCAGCGCCGGGGCGCCGCCCTTGTAGGGCACATGGGTCATCTTGGCCCCCGTGGCCTTTTCAAACTGCAGCGCGGCGATATGCGGCGAGCCGCCGATGCCGGACGACGAGTAGTTGAACTTGCCCGGCTGCGCGCGTGCCTTGGCCACCAGCGTCTTGACGTCGCCGACGTTCAGGTTCTTGTTGACAGCCAGGATCAGCGGCGACACCGTCAGCCGCGTTACCGGGGTGAAGTCGGTGGCCTTGTAGCGGGCCTTGTACAACTGCTGGTCGATGCCGTACAGCGTGGCCGTGGCCAGTCCCAGCGTGTAGCCATCCGGCGCGGCCTGCGCCAGCGCCGCGGAGGCGAGTGTGCTGCCAGCCCCGGGCTTGTTGTCCACCACCACGGTCTGGCCCAGTTCCCTGGACAGCGCTTCGCCGAACACGCGGGCGACGAAGTCGGCGGCGCCGGCCGGCGTGTAGCCCACCAGCAGCCGGATCGGCCGGGCCGGATATTCCTGCGCGCCGGCGATGCCCGGCAAGGCCGCCAGGGTGGCGAGGGTCGCGCCGATGGCAACGCGCCCGAGAGCATGGTTCATGGTTGTCTCCTTGTTGTAGTCGCTGCCACTGTGGTGTCGGGCGGGGTTCAGGACGCCACGCTGGCTGCGCGCAAGGCGGCGATGCCGGCGTCGTCATAGCCCAGCCCGCGCAGGATCTCATCGGTGTGCTCGCCCGGATCGGGCGCGGCGCGGGCAAAGCGTTCCGGGTGCGGTGCCGCCGACAGGTTGATCGGCGAGCGCAGCAGCGCAAGCGGCCCCAGCACGGCATGCTCGGCGGGCCGGGTCATGCGCAGGTGTCGCACTTGCGCGTCCTCGAAGGCCTGGCCGATATCGAGCACCGGGCCGCACGGCACGCCGGCCGCATTCAGGCGCGCGGTCAACTCGGCGGCGGTGAACGCGGCGGTGCACTGGCCGATCGCGGCGTCCAGCCGCCGGCGCTCGGCGGCGCGGCCCGCGGCGGTCCGGAAGGCGGGGTCGTCCAGCAGCCAGCCGGCCTCGACGGTGCGGCAGAAGTTGGCCCACATGCGGTCGGTGCTGGCGGCAATATTGACCACGCCGTCGCGGCAGCGGTAGGTGCCCATCGGCACCAGCGTAGGGTGCGCGTTGCCTTGCTGCGTCGGCACTTCGCCGTCCACCGTGTAGCGGGTGGCCTGAAAATCCAGCTTGTTCAGCATGCCCTCGATCAGCGAGGTATGCACCCATTGCCCGCGGCCGGTGCGCGCGCGGTGCAGCAGCGCCAGCAGGATGCCCTGGCCCAGGAATATGCCGGCCGTGGTGTCGGAAATGGCGATGCCGACGCGCAGCGGCCCCTGGCCCGGCTCGCCGGTGACGGAGCTAAGCCCCGACATGCCCTGCACGATCTGGTCGAGCCCCGGGCGCTCGCAGTAAGGCCCGTCTTGGCCAAAGCCTGAGATGCTGGCCAGGATCACGCGCGGGTTGATCGCGCTCAGATGAGCGTAGGTCAGCCCCAGGCGTTCCTTGACCACCGAGCGGAAGTTTTCCACCACTACGTCGGAGCGCTGCACCAGTCGCCCCAGCACCTCGGCGCCCTGCGGGGTCTTCAGGTCCAGGCACAGGCTGCGCTTGTTGCGGTGCAGGTTCTGCTCGTCCGAGCCGCGCCTGCGCCCGGTCACCGAGCCGCGGTCCTGTGGCGGCGGCGGCTCGACGCGGATCACGTCGGCGCCCCAGTCCGACAGCAGGCGCACGGCCGCGGGACCGGCGCGGGCGATGGACAGGTCCAGCACGGTGAGGCCCGACAGCGGCAGGTCGGCGCACGTGGCGCCGGCGGCTCCGGGGTCGATGCCGGGTGGGAAAGAGGTCATGGCAATCCTTGGCAAGTGAATTCGCCTGAGTATACAAATAATAGATATAAAAATACGTATACGGACTTTCCATGATGCGGAGCGTCGCGAGATCACGTAGGCTGTGAGGTGTCCGTGGTCCTACAACGAGCAAGGTCGCCGCAAAATTGCTCACTGAATCCCTAGAGACCGTGCATTTTCACGTCACCGCCAGCGTTTACGGTACTGACACCGATCGCGGCAATCATCCAGGATTTGTATGCTTACAGATTCCATCTGTATTAACAGGACCGGAGGCCCGGACGTGCTGGAGCCATGCCGGGTGGAAGTTCCGCCGCCGGCCCAGGGCGAGGTCCAGTTGCGCCAGTCAGCCATCGGCCTGAACTTCGCCGACATCTACCAGCGCAAAGGCGCGCATGGCCCTCACGCCGCGGCGCCGTTCCCGGTCACGCCGGGCTCGGTCGGCGCCGGCGAGGTCGTGGCGATCGGGCCCGGGGTGGACGGCTTCGAGGTGGGCCAGCGGGTGGCCTGCATGCATTCGGGGGCGTACCAGGTGATCCGCAACGTGCCGGCGGGCCGGCTCGTGCCCTTGCCCGACGCGATTCCCGCGGAGGTGGCCGGCGCCACGCTGCTGCGCGGCCTGACCGCCGAATACCTGCTGCGCCGGCTCTATGCCGTGCAGCCGGGCGACGTGGTGCTGGTGCATGCGGCGGCGGGCGGCATGGGCCTGCTGCTGTCGCAATGGGCGCGTGCGCTGGGCGCGACCGTGGTTGGCACCGTGGGCAGCGAAGCCAAGCGGGCGGTGGCGCTGGCGAACGGGTGCCACCATGTCATCAACTACCGTGAGACCGAGTTCGTCGATGCCGTGCGGGCGCTGACCGGCGGCGCGGGCGTGGCCGTGGTCTACGACGGCGTCGGCAAGGACGTGTTCGTGCCGTCGCTGCAATGCCTGCGGCCGTGCGGCATGGCCATCAACTATGGCACCGCGTCGGGCGACGTCGAGGCCTTCGACCTGCAGCTGCTGCACGCGCGCTCGCTGATCGTGTCGCGGCCGACGCTGCGTACCTATATCGCCAGCCCGCAGGCGCTGGCTGCTGCCGCGGCCACATTGTTCGATGCCGTCGCGACCGGGCGACTGCGGCTGGAAGTCACGCACCGCTACCCGCTGACCGCCGTGCGCGAGGCGCACCGCGACCTGGAAAGCCGCGCCACCACGGGTTCGGCCGTGCTGATCCCGTGAACCGGGCGAGCGCAACATGAAACTCTTCCATGGCTGGTTGTCGAGCGCGTCGCGCCGGGTGCGCTTGTGCCTGGCCGAGAAGGGCATCGACTACGACAGCGTGCCGGTCGACCTGGCGGCACAGGAACAGCACGCGCCCGCGTTCCTGGCGATGAACCCCAACGGCGTGGTGCCGGCGCTGGTGCTGGACGATGGCCGCTTCCTCCACGAGAGCGGCACAATTTGCGAATACCTGGACGAGATCTGCCCGTTGCCGCCATTGCGGCCCGATGACGCCTACCAGCGCGCGGTGATGCGCAACTTCGTGCGCTGGACCGACGAGAAGGCGCTGCCGAATCTGCTGGTGCTGAACTGGAGCCTGGCGCTGCAGCCGGTTGCCGCGCAATGGAGCGATGCCACGCTGGCCGAGCGGCTGGCGCGCATCCCCACCGCCGAGCGCCGCGACGCATGGCTGCGCATCGCGCGCCAGCCCTATACAGAAGCGGAGAAACGCCGCGCACTCGAGGCGCTGCTGTTGCTGCTGCCGAAGATGGAAGCGATGCTGGCCGATGGCGACTGGCTCTTCGGCGCGCGCTATACGCTGGCCGATATCGCCGCGACGCCTTTCATCGCGCGCATCGCCGAACTGGCGCCCGCCGCGCTAACGTCGGCGCCGGCCGTGGCTGCGTGGTGGCAGCGCGCGCAGGCCCGGCCCGCGTTTGCGCAGGCGCGGCTGGAACGCTTCGACATCGCGCTCGCCCGCCGTGGCACGCCGGCCGCCGGCGACCACTAATCCCTGAAGATCCCTCCTGGAGAATTGCCCATGCAGACTGATGGTTCCCTGCCTTCGCTTGACATTGCCGGTCATGTCGCCACGATCACCTTGCGCCGCCCGGAAGTGGCGAACCGCCTGGGGCCGGACGACCTGGCAGAACTGCAGCGGCATGTCGAGGCGGTCAATGCCAGCGACGTGCGCGTGCTGCGCCTGCGCAGCAGCGGCAAGTACTTCTGCAGCGGCTTCGATATCGGCCGGCTCGCGGCCGGCCAGCGCGGCGCCGGTTTCGAGACCCTGGTCAACGCGATGGAAGATTGCCGCGCCGTCACCATTGCCGAGATCCATGGCGGCGTCTACGGCGGCGGCACCGACCTTGCGCTCGCCTGTGACTTCCGGCTCGGCACCCACGCAGTCGACATGTTCATGCCCGCGGCGCGGCTGGGGCTGCATTTCTACCAGCGCGGCATGGAACGCTATGTCAGCCGGCTGGGGCTGAACCACGCCAAGCGCCTGTTCCTGACTGCCGAGCGCATCGATGCCGACGAGATGTTCCGTTGCGGCTTCCTGACCGAGCTGCTGCCCGCCGAGCGCCTGCGCGAACGCGCGGAGCAACTCAGCGAAACCGTGGCCGGCCTGGCGCCGCTGGCGGTGCAGGGCATGAAGCGTCATCTGAATGCCATCGGCCGCGGCTCGCTCGATGCGGGGGCGCTGGCGGCGGATATCGGCGCGGCGAACCAGTCGCAGGATATCCGCGAAGGTGCGCTGGCCTGGCAGGAGAAGCGCAAGCCGCGGTTTACGGGAACCTGACGCCGCTGCATCCCCACGCCACCGCGCGCATCTGCGCGCTGGCGCACCATCTCTCTCTCTGGCACATAATGTGCATAGCATGCCAGCCGAAAGGCACATTCGAGCGGATCATCCGCCGGCACTGAGGGGAGACAATGAGTAGTTCAACCGACAAGTTCTCGGCCACCATGCGCGATGGCCTGGCCGATCTTGCGCGCCGCCTGCGCTTCGCCATGGAGGAAGGCGCGATCTGGCTGGACGAGCAGCGCATGATCCTGATCCACACCGCTGCGCTGGCGGCGCTGCGCAAGGAACTGGTGGACACCCTGGGCATGGAGCGCGCGCGCGGGCTGTTCACGCGCATGGGCTTCCATTCGGGCATGCGCGATGCCGAAGTCGCCAGAAAACTGCGCGCGGGCCACAGCGACTTCGGCCAGCTCGAGATCGGCCCCTGCCTGCACACCATCGAGGGGGTGGTGCGGGTCACGCCAGTCAAGGTCGATATCGACATCGCCGCCGGCATCTACGACGGCGAGTTCCTTTGGGAAGACTCGTTCGAGGGAGACGTGCACCGGCAGCTGTTCGGCATCGTCGACAAGCCTGCCTGCTGGATGCAGATCGGCTATGCCACCGGCTACACCTCGGCGCTGATGGGCCGCACCATCCTGTATCGCGAGGTGGAGTGCATTGCCTGCGGGCACCCGCATTGCCGCATCGTCGGCAAGCCGGTGGAAGCCTGGGAAGATGGCGCACAGGCGCTGGCGCTGTACCAGCCCGACCCCGTGATCGAGACCCTGATCGCCTTGCAGAGCGAGGTCGAGCACCTGCGCGCGCTGCAGGGCGGGGCGGCTACGCCGGCGGACCTGGTCGGCACCTCGCCGGGCTTTCGCGCGGCGTGGGGGCTGCTGCAGCGTGCCGCCGCCAGCAACGTGACGGTGCTGCTGCTGGGCGAGACCGGCGTGGGCAAGGAGCGCTTCGCGCAGGCCTTGCACGGCGTGAGCGCCCGCGCCGACAAGCCCTTCGTCGCGGTGAACTGCGCGGCGATTCCCGATGAACTGATCGAGGCCGAGCTGTTCGGCGTCGACAAGGGCGCCTTCACGGGCGCGACCCAGTCACGGCCCGGCCGCTTCGAGCGCGCGCATGGCGGCACCCTGTTCCTGGATGAACTGGGCGAGCTCTCGGCCACGGCGCAGTCCAAGCTGCTGCGCGTGCTGCAGGAGGGCGAGGTCGAGCGCGTGGGCGGTACCGCCGCGCGCAAGGTGGACGTGCGGCTGGTGGCGGCCACCAATGTCGACCTGGCCGAAGCGGTAAAGCAGGGCACCTTCCGCAAGGACCTGTACTACCGCCTCAACGTCTATCCGGTCACGATACCGCCGCTGCGCGAGCGGCTCGACGATATCCGGCCACTGGCGGAGCGCTTCGTGGCCCGCTACGGCGCGCGCCATGGCAAGCGCATCGTCGGCATCACCGACCGCGCGCTGGCCGAGCTGCGCCACTATGACTGGCCCGGCAACGTGCGCGAACTGGAGAACGTGATCGAGCGCGGCGTGATCCTGGCCAGCCACGGCGGGCAGATCGGCGCCGACCACCTGTTCCTGCCGGGCACCGTGGCGCCGCCGCCGGATACCGCGCCACGGCTGGGCGCGGGCGGCACGCTGCCGGACCTGCGCGCAGCCGCGGTCCATGCGCTGCTGGACCAGATGTCAGAGCAGCAGCTGGCGCTGGGCGATGTCGAGACCGTGCTGATGGAGGCCGCGATGCAGCGCGCCGACGGCAACATGAGCCAGGCCGCGCGGCTGCTGGGCATCACCCGGCCGCAGCTGGCGTATCGGTGGAAGACGCGGGGTGCGCGCGGGGGGAATGGCAACTGATTGCTTAGGGCCTGCCAGCTGCGGGTTTGCTCCCCTCTCCCGCTTGCGGGAGAGGGAGTACGCAAGCGGGAGTTGGAAAGCCCCAGGCAAAGATGACGCTGCGGGTTTGCTCTCGTCTCCTGACTTTCCCTTTCCCATTTGTTCATTTGATCATTTGATGCAGGCTCTTGCGGGCCATGCATCGCCCCGCATCCGCGCCATGCTGCGCAGCGCGAGCGATTTTTCGCTGTCGGATCAAGCCCTTTTCTCCTCCAGTCCCGCACGCGCTGCTGCGCCGCAGCGCCAGCGCACCCTTCGTAGCGTGCTGCCCGCAAACGCCCGCCCGGCGCGGCTTTTGATCATTTGATCAAAGCTCGCGGACCGCTTCATCAATTCATCGATGGCTGTCGTGCCCGGCCTTCCGGGTTAACGCGCACGCTGGCGTCCGCCGCTTCCCGGCAACCCTTGTCCCACAACGCTTTGCGGCTGCTGGCACGGTCTTCGCAGTAAGGCCCGCGTCCAGCCACGCCAAGGAGCGCGCCATGAACACCCCGTCCATCCCGTTGTTCGAAGCCACCCCGCGCTATGTGCGGGTCGAGGGCCGAACCCCGGAAGGCTTTGTGCAATTCGCCTTCAGCGTGGCCGACCCCGAGCTCAACGTCGAACTGATCATGCCGGAGCCCATGTTCGAAGCCTTCTGCTGCGTCAACCGCGTGCGCTTCCTGCCTGCGCTCGAAGCCTCGCCGCAGCCCCAAGCCGACGACTGACTCGGCCGCCCACCGCCGCCACCACATCACAAAGAGAAGGGACACAGGAGACCAAGCGATGCAAGTCGATATCAAGACCCAGCAGATCCAGCCGCTGCGCCAGACCTACGGCCACGTGGCGCGCCGCTTCGGCGACAAGCCGGCGTCGCGCTACCAGGAGGCGACCTACGACGTGCAGTCGGAGGTGAACTTCCACTACCGCCCCACCTGGGACCCCGGCTTCGAGCTGTACGACAAGCGCCGCACCGCCATCGTGATGCATGACTGGTATGCGTTGAAGGACCCGCGCCAGTTCTACTACGGCGCCTACGTGACCGCGCGCGGGCGCCAGCAGGACGCCGCCGAGAAGAGCTTCGCCTTCGTCGAGAAACGCGGCCTGCTGCAGGCGCTGCCGGCCGAATGGCAGGAGCGCCTGGCCACCGGCCTGCTGCCGCTGCGCCACGTGGAGTGGGGCGCGAACATGAACAACTTCTACTGCGCCGACTACGGCTGGGGCACGGCGATCACGCAGGCCTGCACCTACTGCGCCATGGATCGCCTCGGCATCGCGCAGTACTTGTCGCGCATCGGCATGCTGCTCGACGGCAATACCGGCGTCGCGCTGGAGCGGGCCAGGGTGGCCTGGCTGGAGGGGCCTGCGTGGCAGCCGCTGCGCTGCTTTGTCGAACACACCTTCGTCACCGCGGATTGGTTCGAGACTTTCGTCGCCCAGAACCTGGTGCTCGACGGGCTGCTCTACCCGCTGGTCTACCAGCATGCCGATGCGGTCATTGCACGCGCCTGCGGCACCGGGCTGGCAGTGCTGACCGAGTTCATGAACGACTGGCGCGACGAGCATGCGCGCTGGGTCGATGCAGTAATCCAGGCCGCCGCTGCGGAGTCCGACGCGAACCGCGCGCTGCTGTCCGGCTGGGCGCACGCCGCTGCGGCGCAGGTAGCCGAAGCGCTGATCCCCGTTGCCAACGCACTGACCGGAGCCGACGGCGCGCAGATGGTGGCGCTGTGCCGCGAACAGTTTGAAGTTCGCCTGAACAAGCTCGGCCTTGCTGCCTGAGCGCAAAGAAGGAGACCCGCCATGACCACCGCCGCCAACGTCTACATCGCCCTGCAGAACAACGACGACACCCGCCCCATCATCGACGCCATCACCGAAGCCAATCCGCACGCCGTGGTCGCGCAGTTCCCGGCCATGGTCAAGATCGACGCCCCCGGCCACCTGACCATCGTGCGCGAGCTGGTCGCCGGCAAGCTCGGCCGCGACTGGGACCTGCAGGAGATCCACCTCAACCTGATCTCGCTGTGCGGGAACATCGACGAAGACGAAGACGCCTTCACGCTGCGCTGGAACGCCTGAGCCCACGCACACAGGACAACACGGAGACATCATGGACGCACGCAAGAAGCTCAACCTGCGCGAGAAATACGCCTCGATGACGCGCGACCTCGCCTGGGAAACGACCTATGAGCCGATGGACAAGGTCTTTCCCTTCGACAAGTACGAAGGGATCAAGATCCACGACTGGGACAAGTGGGAAGACCCGTTCCGCATGACCATGGACGCGTACTGGAAATACCAGTCGGAGAAGGAGCGCAAGCTGTACGCGATCATCGACTCGTTCGTGCAGAACAACGGCCACCTCAACGTGTCCGACCCGCGCTACCTGAACGCGCTGCGGCTGTTCCTGACCGGCGTGACGCCGCTCGAATACGCCGCGCACCGCGGCTATGCCCACCTGGGCCGGCACTTCCGCGGCGCCGGCGCGCGCGTGGCGGCGCAGATGCAGTCGATCGACGAGCTGCGCCACGCGCAGACCCAGCTGCATACGCTGTCGGTCTACAACAAGTACTTCCACGGCTTCGGCGAATGGCGCCACATGCACGACCGGGTCTGGTACCTGTCGGTGCCCAAGTCCTACTTCGAAGACGCGATGAGCGCGGGGCCGTTCGAGTTCATCACCGCGATCTCGTTCTCGTTCGAGTACGTGCTGACCAACCTGCTGTTCATGCCGTTCATGTCGGGCGCGGCGTACAACGGCGACATGGCCACCGTGACCTTCGGCTTCTCGGCGCAGTCCGACGAGTCGCGCCACATGACGCTGGGGCTGGAGGTGGTCAAGTTCCTGTGCGAGCAGGACCCCGGCAACATCCCGATCCTGCAGAAGTGGCTCGACAAATGGTTCTGGCGCGGCTTCCGCCTGCTGACGCTGGTCGGAATGATGATGGACTACATGCTGCCCAAGCGCGTGATGTCGTGGGCCGAGGCGTGGGAGATGTACTTCGAGCAGGCCGGCGGCGCGCTGTTCAAGGACCTGGAGCGCTACGGGCTGCGCATGCCCAAGTACCACGAGGTCGCCACCAGGACCAAGGACCGCATCACGCACGAGGCGTGGGGCACTTTCTACAACTACGCGGCCGCGGCGGGCTTCCATACCTGGATCCCGAAGGCCGACGAGATGGCGTGGCTGGCCGAGAAATACCCCCAGACCTTCGAACGCTACTACAAGCCGCGCCTGGACCACTGGCAGGAGCGGCAGCAGGCCGGCGAGCGCTTCTACAACGCCACGCTGCCGATGCTGTGCCAGACCTGCCAGATCCCGATGGTGTTCTCCGAAGCGGACGACCCCACCCAGACCTGCTACCGCGAAAGCAGCTACCACGGCATGAAGTTTCACTTCTGTTCAGATGGCTGCAAGGACATCTTCGACGACGAGCCCGCCAAGTACGCGCAGGCGTGGCTGCCGGTGCACCAGATCTACCAGGGCAACTGCGGCGGCGCCACGCTGCCTGACGTGCTGCAGTGGTACCGCATCAACCAGGGCGCCGACAACCTCGACTTCGAAGGCTCGCAGGACCAGCGCAACTGGAACGCCTGGAAGGGCATCGCACCGGCCGCCTGAGCGACGCATCACAGACAAGGAGACAACCATGCCCGTCGTATCCATCGGCGACTACACCTTTGCGCCCGCCGATCGCGAAGATGCATTCCACGGCAACCGCCTGCTCTACATCGGCTGGGACGGCCACCTGCTGTTCTGCGCACCGCACTGCTTTCCGTTCGCGCCGTCGATGCCGCTGCGCGCGGTGGTGCGAGACGTCCTTCCTGGCGTCTACGGCTATCACCCCGACTTCGCCCGCATCGACTGGAGCACGGTGCAGTGGCTGCGCGGCGGCCAGCCGTGGCAGCCCGACCTGGACCGCACGCTGGCAGAGAACGGCCTGGGCCACAAGGAGGTGATCCGCTTCCGCACGCCGGGGCTGGACGGCATCGGCGGCAGCGGCAGCTGATGCGCGGTTAGCAAGCAAGGAGACCGAGATGTATTCGCTGACCATTGAACCGATCGGCCAGACCATTCCCATCGCGCCGGGGCAGACCGTGCTCGATGCCTGCCTGCGCAACGGGGTGTGGCTGCCGCACGCCTGCTGCCACGGCCTGTGCGCCACCTGCAAGGTGCAGGTGGTCGACGGCGAGGTCGACCAGGGCGAGGCCTCCGGCTTTGCGCTGATGGACTTCGAGCGCGACAACGGCCAATGCCTGGCCTGCTGCGCCACCGCGCAGTCAGACCTGGTGATCGAGGCCGATATCGAGGAAGACGCCGATGCCGAAGGCCTGCCGCTGGCCGACTACCGCGCCGAGGTGGTGGCCACGCGCGCGCTGACGCCGACCATCCTCGGCATCTGGCTGAAGCCGAAGGACGGCCAGCGCGCCGCGTTCCAGGCCGGCCAGTACCTGAACCTGCAGGTGCCGGGCTGCGACCAGCCGCGTGCGTTCTCGCTCGCCAGCAAGCCCGGCGACGAACTGGTCGAACTGCATGTGCGGCGCGTGCCCGGCGGACCCGCCACCACTTGGCTGCACGAGCAGCTGGCCACAGGCAGCGAACTGCGCTTCTCGGCCCCGTACGGGCGCTTCTTCGTGCGCAAGTCGGCGCGGGTGCCGATGCTGTTCCTGGCCGGCGGCTCGGGCCTGTCCAGCCCGCGCTCGATGATCCTCGACCTGCTTGCCGCCGGCGAGACGCTGCCGATCACGCTGGTGCAGGGCGCGCGCAATCGTGATGAGCTGTACTACGACGACGAGTTTCACGCGCTGGCGCAGGCGCATGCCAACTTCCGCTATGTGCCCGCGCTGTCGGACGAGCCCGCCGACAGCGGCTGGGACGGCGCACGCGGCTACGTGCATGACGTTCTGCAGCAGCTCTACGCAAAGGACGGCGGCGCCGACTTCCGCGGCCACAAGGCTTACCTGTGCGGCCCGCCGCCGATGATCGAGGCCTGCATCCGCACGTTGATGCAGGGACGCCTGTTCGAGGCGGATATCCACACGGAGAAGTTCCTGTCCGCGGGCGATGCGCAGAACAGTGCGCGCAGCCCGCTGTTCAAGATCTGAGCGGGAGGGCCATGCATGCATACCGTGGAAATCGCCGGCAGCGGGCAGCGCTACGTGTGCGCGCCGGAGCAGAACCTGTTGCGGGCCATGGAAGTACTGGGCCAGCGCGGCATTCCCGCCGGCTGCCGCGGTGGCGGCTGCGGCGTGTGCAAGGTGCGGATTGAGGCCGGGCAGTACCACGTGGGCAAGACGAGCCGGGCTTGCCTGTCGGAGGCCGACCAGCGCGAAGGGCTGGTGCTGGCCTGCAAGACCTATCCCGACAGCGATATCCGGCTACGGCCGGTGGCGCTGCTGCAGCGCTGCCTTGAGCGGCATGCCGGCAAAAGCGATCACGCATGACCAAGCAGTGAAGACACACACAAGGAGACAGACATGGCATTGACTGGCGTATTGCGCCCGGGGCACGTGGCCCTGCGCGTGCTGGAGCTGGAACCGGCGGTAAGGCACTACACCGAGGTCCTCGGCCTGATCGAAACCGCCCGCGACGAGCAGGGCCGCGTGTTCCTGAAGGCGTGGGACGAGCACGACCACCATAGCGTGGTGCTGCGCGAGTCTGACAGCCCGGGCATGGACTACATGGGTTTTCGCGTCGACAGCGGCCACACGCTGGAGCGGCTGGCGCTGGAGGTAGAGCAGTCGGGGCTGGCCACCGATTGCAAATGGATCGCCGCGGGCGAGCACCCCCACACCGGCGTGCGCTTCCGCTTCACGATTCCCACCGGCCATGCGATGGAGCTGTTCGCGGACAAGGACAAGCCGGGCTGCAAGACCGGCGACCTCAATCCCGATCCCTGGCCGGACGACCTGCGCGGCATGGCACCCAGCCGCTTCGACCATTGCCTGCTGTATGGCGACGATGTCGACGGCACCGTGAAGCTGTTCCGCGATGTGCTGGGGTTCTCGCTGGCGGAGCAGGTGGTGGCCGGGCCGGACGGCGAGGTGCTGATCGGTGCCTTCCTGACATGCTCGAACAAGGCGCATGACGTCGCCTTTATCCGGCATCCGGAGAAGAACCGCTTCCACCATGCCTCGTTCCTGCTCGACAACTGGGGCGAGGTGCTGAAGGCGGCCGACATCATTTCCAAGAAGGATGTGTCGCTGGATATCGGGCCGACGCGGCATGGGATCACGCGTGGGGCGACGATCTACTTCTTTGATCCGTCGGGGAACCGGAACGAGGTGTTTTCCGGCGGCTATATCCACTACCCGGACAAGCCGACGATCACCTGGACGGACAACGAGCTGGGCAAGGCGATCTTCTATCACGACCGCAAGCTGAACGAGGCGTTTTTGAATGTGCTGACCTGAGAGCAAAGGCGCCAGCACTTGCCGCTGGTTGGCTCCCCTCTCCCGCGAGCGGGAGAGGGAGCAACCAGTCGGTGAGCGGGAAAGCCGTAGTGGATGCGTCGCTCAACACCAGAGAACCAACATGAAACAATTCAAGAACTTCATCAACGGCGAGTGGGTCGGCACCACCCGCACCTTCGAGAACCGCAACCCCGCCGACAACACCCTGATCGGCCACGTCCACGAAGCCGGGCAGGCCGAGGTCGACGCCGCCGTGCAAGCCGCGCGCAATGCGCTGCACGGCCCCTGGGGCCGCATGACCGTGGCGCAGCGCGTCGAACTGCTGCACGCGGTGGCAGACGGCATCAACCGGCGCTTCGAGGAATTCGTGCAGGCGGAAATCGCCGATACCGGCAAGCCCTATGCGCTCGCCAGTCATATCGACATCCCGCGCGGCGCTGCCAACTTCAAGGTCTTTGCCGACCTGATCCGCAACGTTCCCACCGAAAGCTTCGCCATGGATACACCGGATGGCGGCAAGGCCATCAACTATGCAGTGCGCAGCCCGCGCGGCGTGATCGGCGTGGTCTGTCCGTGGAATCTGCCGTTGCTGCTGATGACATGGAAGGTCGGCCCCGCGCTGGCCTGCGGCAATACCGTGGTGGTCAAGCCGTCCGAGGAAACCCCCGCCACCGCCACGCTGCTGGGCGAGGTCATGAACGAGGCCGGCGTGCCGCCGGGCGTCTACAACGTGGTCCACGGCTTTGGCCCGGATTCCGCCGGCGCATTCCTGACGGCGCATCCGCAAGTCAACGGCATCACCTTCACCGGCGAAACGCGCACCGGCGAAGCGATCATGAAGGCCGCCGCCAACGGCGTGCGTCCGGTGTCGTTTGAACTGGGCGGCAAGAACGCGGGCATCGTCTTTGCCGATGCCGATTTCGACAAGGCCGTCGCCGGCATCGCCCGCTCGGCATTCGAGAACAGCGGCCAGGTCTGCCTGGGCACCGAGCGCGTCTACGTGCAGCGCCCGATCTTCGAGCGCTTCGTCGCCGCGCTCAAGGCCAGGGCCGAGGGGCTGAAGCTCGGCGCACCGACGGAACCCGGCGTCAACATGGGGCCGCTGGTCTCGCACGAGCACCGCGACAAGGTGCTGTCCTACTACCGCAAGGCCGCCGAGGAAGGCGCGACGGTAGTCACTGGCGGCGGCGTGCCGCAGATGCCCGGCAAGCTCGCCGAAGGCGCGTGGGTGCAGCCGACCATCTGGACCGGCCTTCCCGAAAGCGCCGCGGTGATTCGCGAGGAGATCTTCGGGCCGTGCTGCCATCTCGCGCCGTTCGACACCGAGGACGAAGTCATCTCGCTGGCCAACGCCACGCCGTACGGCCTGGCCGCCACCGTGTGGACCGGTGACCTCGGCACCGCGCACCGCATGGGCAGCGCGCTCGAAGTCGGCATCTGCTGGATCAACGCGTGGTTCCTGCGCGACCTGCGCACCGCGTTCGGCGGCGCGAAGCAATCCGGCATCGGCCGCGAAGGCGGCGTCCATTCGCTCGAGTTCTACACCGAGCTGCGCAACGTCTGCGTCAAACTGTGAGCCTCCACATGCAAAGCGAACAAATCCGCGAACTCGGCGCCAGCCTGCACCAGGCGCTGGCGAGCCGCCGCCCGCTGGCGCCGTTGACCGAGTCCTGTCCCGACCTGACCCTGGATGACGCCTACCGTATCCAGCTCGCCATGGTGCAGCACCGGCTCGACGCCGGGGAGCGCGTGGTCGGCAAGAAGATCGGTGTTACCAGCCGCGTGGTGATGGACATGCTGGATGTGCGTCAGCCTGACTTCGGCCACTTGCTGTCGGGCATGGTGTATGCCGACGGTGCCGCCATTTCCGCCGATTCCCTGATCGCGCCCAAGGCCGAAGGCGAGATCGCCTTCGTGCTCAAGGACGACCTCGAAGGACCTGGCGTGACCAATGCCGATGTGCTGCGCGCCACCGCGTACGTGCTGCCGTGCTTCGAGATCGTCGACTCGCGCATCCGCGACTGGAAGATCCGCATCCAGGACACCGTTGCCGACAACGCCTCGTCGGGCGTGTTCGTGCTGGGCGACGCGGCGGTCGATCCGCGCCAGCTCGACCTCGGCACGGTCGGCATGACGCTGGAGAAGAACGGCGAGATCGTCGCCACCGGTGCCGGCGCGGCCGCGCTAGGGCACCCCGCCAACGCGGTGGCGTGGCTGGCCAACACGCTCGGCCGGCTGGGGCTTGGCCTGAAACGTGGCGAAGTGATCCTGTCGGGCTCGCTGGCCGCGATGGTGCCGGTGACCGCCGGCGACCAGCTGCGCATCAGCCTGGGCGGCATCGGCTCGGCCGGCGTGCGCTTCGTCTGACCCCTTCCATCCCTTCAGCAGGACAAAGCCATGAACCTCACGCAAGACACCATCGCCCGGCTGGCCGAGCATCTGGAGAACGCCGAGCTGCACCGGGAAGCCGTGCCGAAGATCACCGACGCGCATCCGGAGATGGACTGGGACGACGCCTACGCCATCCAGGACGCCATCCGCGCGCGCAAGACCGCGCGCGGCACCCGTATTGCCGGGCTCAAGATGGGCCTGACCTCGTTCGCCAAGATGCGCCAGATGGGCGTGAGCGAGCCGGTGTACGGTTTTCTCACCGACTACGGCGCCTGCATGGACGGCGCCGCCATCGATACCGGCACGCTGATCCACCCCAAGGTCGAGGCCGAGATCGCCTTCGTGCTGAAGGCGCCGCTCAAGGGGCCGGGCTGCCATATCGGCGACGTGCTGGCCGCGACCGACTTCGTGGTTCCGGCGGTAGAGGTGATCGACTCGCGCTACGAGAACTTCCGCTTCGACCTGAAGAGCGTGATTGCCGACAACACCTCGTCGGCGCGCTTCGTTGTCGGCGGCAGCCACCGCGGCGCCGACGGACTCGACCTGAAGACCCTCGGCGTGGTGCTGGAGAAGAACGGCGAGGTGGTCGCCACCGCCGCCGGCGCCGCGGTGCTGGGGCATCCCGCCAACAGCGTTGCCATGCTGGCCAACATGCTGGGCGCGCGCGGCCACGAGCTGCCTGCAGGGACCTTCATCATGACCGGCGGCGTGACCGAGGCCATCGCGGTCGCCGCGGGCGACAGCATCACCGTGCGCTACCAGCATCTCGGCACGGTCTCGATGCGCTTCACCTGATCGCGCGCCGCGAACGTCTGGAAAAAGGAGACACACCATGCCGATCATGCAGGTCTTCCTGATCGAAGGCCGTACCGACGAACAGAAGGCGCGCCTGATCCGCGCGCTGACCGATGCCGCAGTGGAAGCGGTGGGCGCGCCGGTGGAAACCGTGCGCGTGATGATCACCGAGGTGCCAAAGACGCAGTTCGGCATCGGCGGCACCACCGCCAAGGCGCTGGGGCGCTGAGCACTGCGCAATGGAGACAGCGAAGACAACGGAGAGGACAGCAACATGGACATGAAAGCAAACGCCCGGCACAAGGTGGCCATCATCGGTTCGGGCAATATCGGCACCGACCTGATGATCAAGGTGATGCGGCAATCGCAGCATCTGGAGATGGGCGCCATGGTGGGCATCGACGCGGCGTCGGACGGGCTCGCCCGCGCCGCGCGGCTGGGCGTGCCGATCACCGCGGAAGGAATCGACGGGCTGGTCGCCATGCCCGGTTTCGGCGAGATCCGCATCGCCTTCGATGCCACCTCGGCCGGCGCGCACGCGCACCACAACCGCGTGCTGCAGCAGCACGGCGTGCGCGTGATCGACCTGACGCCGGCGTCGATCGGGCCGCACGTGGTGCCGGTGGTCAACCTCGACCAGCATCTGGGCGCGCCCAATATCAACATGGTCACGTGCGGTGGCCAGGCCACCATCCCGATGGTGGCGGCGGTGTCGCGTGTGGCGAAGGTGCATTACGCCGAGATCGTCGCGTCGATCTCCAGCAAGTCGGCGGGGCCGGGCACGCGCGCCAATATCGACGAATTCACCGAGACCACCAGCCAGGCACTGTGCTCGGTGGGCGGTGCGGCGCGCGGCAAGGCCATCATCGTGCTGAACCCGGCCGAGCCGCCGCTGATGATGCGCGACACCGTCTTCACCTTGTCGGACGATGCCGATACGGCGGCGATCGAGGCGAGCATCGAAGCGATGGCGCAGGCGGTGCAGGCCTACGTGCCGGGCTACCGGCTCAAGCAGCGCGTGCAGTTCGAGCGCATCGACCCCTCGGCGCCGCTGAATATCCCGGGGCTGGGACCGATGAGCGGGCTCAAGACCTCGATCTTCCTCGAGGTGGAGGGCGCCGCGCACTACCTGCCGGCCTATGCCGGCAATCTCGACATCATGACCAGCGCCGCGCTGGCCTGCGCCGAGCGCCTGGCCGCGACCCGGCTGTCCGCCTGAGCGCGGCCCAATCACCGCAGGGAGACGAACATGAACTTACCGTCCAGCACGCCCAACACGCCCAACAAGAAGCTCTACATCTCCGACGTGACGCTGCGCGACGGCAGCCACGCGATCCGCCACCAGTACAGCCTGGAACACGTGCGCCGCATTGCCGCGGCACTCGACGCGGCCCGCGTCGATTCGATTGAAGTGGCGCACGGCGACGGGCTGTCGGGCTCCAGCTTCAACTACGGTTTCGGCGCGCACACCGACCTGGAATGGATTGCGGCCGTGGCCGAAACCGTACGCCATGCCCGCGTGGCCACGCTGCTGCTGCCCGGCGTGGGCACGGTGCATGACCTGCGCGCCGCCTACGACGCCGGTGCGCGCGTGGTGCGCGTGGCCACGCACTGCACCGAGGCCGACGTCTCGCGCCAGCATATCGAATACGCGCGCGAACTCGGCATGGATACCGTCGGCTTCCTGATGATGAGCCACATGACTACGCCCGCGGCGCTGGCGCAGCAGGCGAAGCTGATGGAAAGCTACGGCGCCCAGTGCGTGTATGTGGTCGATTCCGGCGGCGCGCTGGGCATGCAGGACGTGCGCGAGCGCTTTCGCGCGTTCAAGGATGTGCTGCGTCCGGAAACCCGGACCGGCATGCATGCCCACCACAACCTGAGCCTGGGCGTGGCCAACTCGATTGTCGCGGTGGAAGAAGGCTGCGATCGCATCGACGCCAGCCTGGCCGGCATGGGCGCCGGTGCCGGCAACGCGCCGCTCGAGGTCTTTATCGCCGCCGCCGAACGCCTGGGCTGGCAGCACGGCTGCGATCTTTACACGCTGATGGATGCCGCCGACGACATCGTGCGCCCGCTACAGGACCGCCCGGTCCGCGTCGACCGCGAGACCCTGGCGCTGGGCTACGCCGGGGTCTATTCCAGCTTCCTGCGCCACGCTGAAGCCGCCGCGGCGCGCTACGGGCTGGGCACGGTCGACATCCTGGTCGAACTGGGCAAGCGGCGCATGGTGGGCGGACAGGAGGACATGATCGTGGATGTTGCGCTGGACCTGCTGGCGCGGCGCGATACGCCGGCCGTCGCGAGTGGCGCCGGCATGTGAGCTGCGGCGCACCGCTTTTCGCTCCCTCGCACCAATTGCACCCGCCCCCCACTCTTGTGGGGAACAGTTCACCGGCTCGCTACCGTTAGCCCCGCAACAAAGAGCACGGATGCCAGCCAGGGCCATGTGCCCTGGCGATCCCGCACACCGTGTCGACCGGCAGGAACGGGCGCGCAGTGGCATGCCGAAGTCGGGCATGCAACAGGGTTAGAACCATAACAACGGAAGCGCATACGTCTTCTTGGACGGTAAGGGGAGTGATCATGAGTGTTTTCAGGAGTCTGTCTATCCGCACGCGGCTGCTGGCCGGGTTCGGCACGCTGGCGGGCGTGGTGCTGGTGGTGTCGGCGTACTCGCTGCATGCGCTTGGCGAGGCGACGGCGGGTTTCAACGACTACCTGAACGGGTTGAATGCCCGGGCGGAAATGGCGGCGCAGGTGCGCAACGCGGTCGACCGGCGTGCCATCGCGGCGCGCAACCTGGTGCTGGTGACGGACGCCGCCGAACTGGAGCGCGAGAAGGCCGATGCCCTGCGCGCGCACGCAGACGTGCAGACCCGGATGGCGCGGCTCAGCGAGATGGTGCGCCAGCCTGGTGTCAGCGACGAGGCGCGCAAGCTGGTGGAGGAGGTCGCCAAGGTCGAGGCGCAGTATGGTCCGGTCGCCACCGGAATTGTCGGGCTGGCGGTCGAGCGCAAGATCGAGGAAGCCATCGGCCGGATCGACAAGCAATGCCGTCCGTTGCTGGCGGCGCTGATCAAGTCGACCGATGCCTATGCCGAGTTCACCAGGACCCGCCAGAAGGAAATGGAGCGCCGGCTCGAGGCGGACTACGAGCGCCAGCGCAACCTGCTGGTGCTGATCTCGCTGGTGTCAGCGGTCATCGCGCTGGCCGGCGGCGTGCTGATCACGCGCGCCATCACGCGACCGATCCAGCGTGCCGTAGAGGTGGCCGGCACTGTCGCCGGCGGCGACCTGGGCGCGCGCATCGAAGTGGACCGCCATGACGAGACCGGCCGGCTGCTGGCGGCATTGCGCGACATGAACGAGCGCCTGACCGCCACTGTCACCCGCGTGCGCGCCAGCAGCGGCAATATCGCCATCAGCACCAGCGAGATCGCCCGCGGCAACGCCGACCTGAGCAGCCGCACCGAGGAGCAGGCGGCCTCGCTGGAGCAGACCGCGGCCAGCATGGAGGAACTGACCGAGACCGTGCGCCAGAACACCGAGAACGCGCGCCAGGCCAGCGAACTCGCGCGCAGCGCCGCCGAGGTGGCGCAACGCGGCAGCACCACGGTGCAGCGCGTGGTCGGCACGATGCAGGACATCAGCGCCAGCTCGGACAAGATCGCGGAGATCACCGGGATCATCGAGGGCATTGCGTTCCAGACCAATATCCTGGCGCTGAATGCCGCGGTGGAAGCGGCACGCGCCGGCGAGCAGGGCCGCGGCTTTGCCGTGGTGGCGAGCGAGGTGCGCGGACTGGCCCAGCGCTCGTCCAGTGCGGCCAAGGAGATCAAGGAGCTGATCGAGGCTTCTGGGCGGCAGGTGCAGGATGGCTCGTCGCTGGCCAGCGAGGCCGGCCAGACCATGGCCGAGGTGACCCAGGCGGTGGCGCGCGTGACCGGCATCGTCGAGGAGATCGCGACGGCGTCGGCCGAGCAGACCCGCGGCATCGAGCAGGTCAACCAGGCCATCGTGCAGATCGACCAGGTCACGCAGCAGAACGCGTCGCTGGTGAGCGAGGCGGCCAATGCCTCGCGCGCGCTGGAAGAGCAGGGCCGCGAACTGAGCGAGGTGGTGGCGTTCTTCCGCCTGCCGGGTGAGGGTGGTGGACGTGTCGGGGCGCCCGGTTTGGCACCGCGTGCGGCGGGTGCGATGGCGACGGCGTAGCGCCGCCGTACTTCCTCTCCCTCTGGGAACAAACCGGCAGGTGCATGGGCGGCGCGGGGCGGGTAGACTTGCCTGTCCCGCTACACTTCTTCCCCGCCATCGCCATGCCGAACCTGCCGATCTCCTTCGAAGACGTCGTCGCCGCCCACGACCGCATCCGCGCCGCGGCCCACCGCACCCCGGTGCTGACCTCCGCCACCGCCGACGCGGCCACCGGGGCGCAGCTGTTCTTCAAGTGCGAGAATTTCCAGCGCATCGGCGCCTTCAAGTTCCGCGGCGCCTATAACGCCATCGCCCAGTTCACGCCGCAGCAGAAGGCCGGCGGGGTGCTGGCGTTCTCCTCCGGCAACCATGCACAGGCGATCGCGCTGTCGGCGCGCCTGCTGGAGGTGCAGGCGGTGATCGTGATGCCGCAGGACGCCCCCGCGATCAAGATCGAAGCCACGCGCGGCTATGGCGCCGAGGTGGTGCTGTACGACCGCTACCGGGACGACCGCGAGGCCCTGGGCCGGCGCATTGCCGCAGAGCGCGGCATGACGCTGATCCCGCCCTACGACCACCCACACGTGATGGCCGGGCAGGGCACGGCGGCCAAGGAACTGTTCGAGGAAACCGGTCCGCTGGACATGCTGGTGGTGTGCCTGGGCGGCGGCGGGTTGCTGTCGGGCTGCGCGGTTGCGGCACAGGCGATGGCGCCCGGCTGCGCCGTGTACGGCGTCGAGCCCGAGGCCGGCAATGACGGCCAGCGCAGCCTGCGCAGCGGCGAGATCGTTCGCATCGACACCCCGCGCACCATTGCCGACGGGGCGCAGACGCCGTACCTGGGCAACCACACCTTTGCCGTGATCCGCGAACTGGTCACGGACATCGTTACCGTGTCGGACGCCGAACTGGTCGAGACCATGAAGTTCTTCGCCGGCCGCATGAAGATCGTCGCCGAGCCCACGGGCTGCCTGGCCGCGGCCGCGGTGCTGCATGGCAAGCTCGATGTGAAGGGCAAGCGCGTGGGCATCATCGTGTCGGGCGGGAATGTGGATCTTGGGGCGTTTGCGGGGTTTATCGGCGCTTGATGACACCGCAGCCGCCAGGGGAATCCTCGCCGGACCGGGCCCTCTAAGCTCCAGGCATCACGACGGGAGCGACGGCAACCATGTCAGGCAAGACCCAATACGACGTACTCGACACCGGCGCCGGCAAGCCGGTCAAGCTATGGACGCGCGGCGTGCCGGTGGAGGGGGCCGCGCGCGAGCAGTTGGTGAACACGGCCCGGATGCCGTTTATCTTCCGCCATCTGGCGGTGATGCCGGACGTACATCTGGGCAAGGGCTCGACCATCGGCTCGGTGATCCCCACGGTCGGCGCAGTCATTCCCGCGGCGGTAGGCGTCGATATCGGTTGCGGCATGATGGCGGTGAAGACTTCGCTGACCGCCTCCGACCTGCCCGACAACCTGGGGCAGATGCGCAGCGCGATCGAGCATGCCGTGCCGCATGGCCGCAGTGCGCAGGGCGGGCGGCGCGACCAGGGCGCCTGGGGCAATGCGCCGGCGCACGTCGATGCCGCCTGGGCGGAAATGGCGCCGGGCTTTCGCCGCATCACCGACAAATACCCGCACCTGGCGCGCGCCAACCATCGCAATCACCTCGGCACGCTGGGCACCGGCAACCACTTCATCGAGGTATGCCTGGACGAGGCGCAGTCGGTCTGGTTCATGCTGCACAGCGGCTCGCGCGGCATCGGCAATGCGATCGGCACCACCTTTATCACGCTGGCGCAGCAGGACATGCGCCAGCACCTGGCCAACCTGCCGGACCGCGACCTGGCTTACCTGGTGGAAGGCTCCGCGCACTACGCGGACTACATCTACGCGGTGTCATGGGCCCAGGCCTACGCGCGCCGCAACCGCGAACTGATGATGGAGGCGGTGCTGGCGGCGGCGCAGCGGGTGCTGCGCAAGCCGTTCCAGGCGCAGCTCGAGGCGGTGAACTGCCACCACAACTACGTGCAGAAGGAACATCACTTTGGCGCCGACGTGCTGGTCACGCGCAAGGGCGCGGTCAGCGCGCGCGCCGGCGAGTTGGGCATCATCCCGGGCTCGATGGGCGCGCGCTCGTTCATCGTGCGCGGCAAGGGCAATCCGGAGTCATTTTGCTCCTGCAGCCACGGCGCGGGCCGCACCATGAGCCGCAGCGAGGCCAAGCGCCGCTTCACCGTAGCCGACCAGCAGCACGCCACGCGAGGCGTGGAGTGCCGCAAGGACGCCGCCGTGATCGACGAGATCCCGATGGCGTACAAGGACATCGACGCGGTGATGGCGGCGCAGTCAGACCTGGTGGAGGTGGTGCATACGCTGCGGCAGGTGGTGTGCGTGAAGGGATAGGGTTGGGGTGGTCAGTGGCCCGGATGATCAGTCGACGACCAGGCTCATTTTGGCGGTGAATTTCTGCCAGCGGTCGATGTCGGCGTTCACCAGCTTCTGGAATTCAGCGGGTGTGCTGGTCGTCGTAGCAAAGCCCAGGTGCGTCAGCGACGCCTTGATCTCGGGCTTGGCGATGGCCCTGGCGATCTCGGCGTTCAGCTTCTGTACGATCTCCGGAGGCGTATTGGCCGGGGCGAGGATGCCGAACCACTGGTCGACGTCGTAGCCGGCCACGCCCAGCTCGCTGACCGTGGGGACGTCGGGCAGGAACGGCGAGCGAGCCTTCGACGTGACGGCCAGCGCGCGCAGCTTGTTGCTCTTCAGGTAGGGAATGGTGTTGGTCAGCGTATTGACGCTGACCTCGGCCTGGTTGCCCAGCACGTCGGCGATGGCCGGAGCGCAGCCCTTGTACGGCACGTGCAGCATGTCGATCTTCGCCGAGAGTTTCAGCAACTCGCCGGCCAGGTGCTGCGGCGTGCCGTTGCCGCATGAGGCGTAGCTGGGCGGCGTGCCGCTCTTGCCGGCCGTGAGCAGGTCGTTGAGCGTGCGCAGCTTCGAGTGCGCGGGCACGGCGATCACCGAGGGCACCGAAGCGAAGGTGATGACCGCGCTGAAATCCGATTTCGGATTGAACTGCAGCTTCTTGAAGACGCTCGGGTTGATGGCAAAGCTGCTGTTGACGATCAGCAGTGTGTAGCCGTCACCCGGGCTCTTGGCGACAAACTCCGCGCCGATATTGCCGCTGGCGCCAGGGCGGTTGTCGACCACCACCGGCTGCCCCAGCGACTTGCTGAGGTCGGCCCCGATCAGGCGCGCCAGCGAATCGGTCCCTCCTCCGGCCGGGAACGTCACCACCATGCGGATGGGCTTCTGCGGGAAGGTACTCGCCAGGTTCGCTTCGGCGCGGCCGGGCACGGTTGCCAGGCTGCTTGCGACAAGGAGCAGGGATGCCAGACTGCGGACGACGGATAGGGGTCTCATTGATATGCCTCGTCGGTTAGGGTGAAGGGAAGGGGGAAGCCGGTCAATCGGGATCTATACGCACCGCCTCGCTGCACTCGCCGCCCGCGCGTGCCAGTGCCGCGGCCGCCGCAAGTGCCGCATCGCTGCCCGCATGGATGCGGTAGAGGGGTTGCCCTGGCGCCACCTTTGCCCCGATCGTGCACAGCAGATCGACGCCCGCACCGAGCTCGCGCGGCGCTCCGGCGGCGCGCGCGACCCCGGAGATGCGCAGTCCATCGATGGCGGCCACGCGGCCTTGCATGGCCGCGCTTACCACGCAGGTATGCGCGCCTGGCGCCACGGGCTCGGGCCGCGCGCCCTGCGCGGCGGCAATGCGGTCGAATGCGGCCTTGGCCTTGCCTTCGCTGAGCAGCGCGGTGGCAATGCGCAGGCCCTCCGCGGGCGAGCCCACGCGCGCATCGAAGCCGATGATTTCGCCGGCGAAGCGCAAGGCTTTCTCTCGCAGGTCCGCAGGGGCACAGGGATCGTTGTCGAGCACCTGGCGCACATCGCGCACTTCCAGTGCGGGCCCGATGCCGCGGCCGATCGGCCGGCTGCCGTCGGTGACCAGCGCGCGCACGTGCAGGCCCAGCCCCTTGCCGACGTGCTCGAACATCGCGCTTAGTGCCTCGGCGTCGGCGCGCGTGGCCAGCTTGGTCTGCGCGCCATAGGGCAGGTCGACGATGATGTGGGTGGCGCCGGCGGTGTATTTCTTCGACAGGATCGACGCCACCGACCAGCGCCGCGAGTCCAGGCGCAGCGGGCGCGTGATCGCGTTCATCACGTCGTCGACCACCGAATGGTTGAGGCGACCGTTCCAGGCGATGCAGGCGCGCGCCTGGGTCACGCAACGGCGCACGTCGTCGTGCGCCAGGTCGACGCGCGCCACGGTCTCCATGGCGTCGGCCGTGCCGGCGGCGGAGGTGATCGCGCGCGATGAGGTCTTGGGCATGGCCAGCCCATATGCCGCGACGATCGGCACCACGATCAGCGTGATGCGGCTGCCGGGCACGCCGCCGATGGAATGCTTGTCGACCACGATCGGCTCATCCCACTCGATTCTTGGGGTAAATGCCGTACGCGCACGCGCCAGTGCCACCACTTCCTCGTCGCCCAGCGAGCGGGTCGCGGCAACCAGGAACTCGGTCAGCTCGGACTCGGTATAGCGGCCCGCCATGGCGTCCTGCAGCACCGCGACGTAGGCGGCTTCGTCGAGCGGCTCGCCACGCAGTTTGGCCATCAGGTTGGTGCGGCTGGTCGGTGCTCCGTCACTGGATGCGCGCGTGCCTTGGCGCAGCGCCTGGACGAAGCGGGCCTTGCCCACCTCCAGCGTGCTGTCGTTCGACACCGTGATGCACCGGACTTCCGGAGGCAGCGCCGCACCCGTCCGTGCCACGCGCCTGGCAACCTCCTCGCCCGCTTCACGCCCGCGCGCGGCAATGCGGCGTGCCAGCACGTCATGCGGCGCCGTCACCAGGACCACCACGAAGCGCGGCAGGCGCCCTGCAAGTTCCGCGATGACGGCGCGCGAGCCGTTGGCGACGACGTTGCGCCCACGCTCCAGCTCCGACATCAGCGAGCGCGGCAGGCCATAGCGCAGCTCGTGCGCATCCCACGTCACCAGGAACTCGCCTTTGGCCTGGCGCCGCGCGAACTCCGCCTCCGAGACGCCCTCATGCTCCTCGCCAGCCGCACCCTCGGGCCGCGTGATGACGCGCCGGGCGAATACATAGTTGTCATCGAGCGTCGCTCGCGCCCCGTCCATCAGCGAATCCTTGCCCGCGCCACTGGGGCCCACCACAAAGAAGAACGTGCCGCTCGCGTTCATGGCCAATACCTTAGATGTCGAAGTTGTTTGGCAATGCTAGCACCAGACCCGCGACTGTCAAGAAAAGTTCGATGTCTAAGGTTACGCAAGCAACGGGCCAACGCCCGAAGATCCAGCAGGCACGCGGGATGCGAGCCTTCGTAGGGGAAAACACGGGGGCGCGGCGTGCGCGTTTGCGGTGCCTGGTGCCGCCAATGCGCGCATGGCGCACCGATGGAGTGAACGCTACATTGGAGGACGCGGCGGCGCGGTCCGCCAACGCCGCTCGCACGGTGGAGGCGCTATCATGTGCGCTGTTGCGGGCACCGTCGATCCGGTGCCGCATGGATGCGTTTCACTTTCCGCTTACCACTATGGCCACAAAAAAGCCGGATGCCCCGGTCACGATCACGCCACCGGAAGAAGCCGATGAAGAGCGGCTTGCCCACCTGGTGAAGGACGCCGCGCGCGCCTATATCCGGGCGCTGCAACTGCGCCTGGCGGAACATTCGGTGTCGTACGGCCACTGGACCATCCTGCGCATCCTGTGGCGCCATGACGGCCTGTCGCAGCGCGAACTGAGCGAGCGCGCCGGCGTGACCGAGCCCACTACCTTTGCAGCGGTCAAGGCGCTGGAGGCGCTTGGCTACGTCGAACGCACGCACCTGCCCGGCAACAAGAAGAAGGTGCATGTGTTCCTCAGCAAGACCGGGCGCGCGCTGCGCCGCAAGCTCGAGCCGCTGGCGACCGAGGTCAATGCGCTGAGTGTCGAGGGCGTGAGCGAACAGGACGTGGCGACCACGCGCCGGGTCCTGATCACCATCGCCAAGCGCCTGGTCGCCGACGAGATCGCCTCGGCGGAAAACGGGCGGCGCGTGCCGTCGACGCAGGAGGTCGGGCGGCTGCTGTCGGACCTGTAGCCCGAGGTGGGCCACTGCCAATGAAAAGGCCCCCGCCGGCGCGGCCGGCGAGGGCGAATGCCTCGGGTAGAAGGCGTGAAACGGTGTGCGGGCGCCGTCGCGGGCAGGCTCCCGGACTCAGGGGCTCAGGCTTCGTCCAGCCCGATATCCACGGCCGGCGCGGACTGCGTAATCCGGCTGGTCGAGATGTAGTCGACGCCGGTTTCCGCCACCGCCCGGATGGTCTCCAGGCGGATGCCGCCCGATGCCTCGACCTTGGTGCGGCCATTGACGATCTGCACCGCCTCTTTCATGTCGGGCACCGACATGTTGTCCAGCATGATCACGTCGACGCCGGCGGCCAGTGCCTCGCGCACCTGCTCGAGCCGGTCGCATTCCACTTCCAGCTTGGTCAGCACCGGCAGCTTGCGGCGCACGCGTTCCACCGCCGCGGCGATGCTGCCGCAAACGGCGATGTGGTTGTCCTTGATCATCACGCCGTTGTCCAGGCTCAGCCGGTGGTTCAGGCCGCCGCCGCAGGTGACCGCGTGCTTCTCCAGTGCGCGCAGCCCGGGAGTGGTCTTGCGGCTGTCGATCAGGCGCGCCCTGGTATGCGCGATGGCCTGCGCATAGGTGGCGGTCTGGTTGGCGATGCCGCACAGCCGCTGCATGATGTTCAGCGCGGTACGCTCGGCCGTCAGCACGCTGCGCGCATTGCCGCTTACGTTGAGCAGTACTGCGCCCTTCCCGACCTTGTCGCCGTCGGCCACGCGCACGTCGATCGACAAGGTTGGATCGTAGCGGGCGAAAATGCGTGCCGCCACTTCGATGCCGGCGATGATCATCGGCTCGCGGGCGTTCATGCAGAAGGTGCCGGTCTCGCCCGGTTCGATCATGGTCTGGACGGTCAGGTCGCAGAGTCCGATGTCTTCGGTCAGCCAGAGGTCGATCAGCTTGTCGGTGGCATAGAGGTCGTACATGTGTAGGCTCCTGAACGGTGGGTGTCGTACCTCAATAATCTTAGAGATCGAAGTACATGGCGTAATACTAGCGCCTTGCCGCGCCCTGTCAAGAAATATTCGACGTCTAAGTTTATGCGCGCCGGAAGCGGCACGCCGGCGCGCTAGCGCGCGAATTGCCCCAGCACCGTCCCCACCGCCTCCAGCCCCGCCTCGATCATGTGCTGCATGTAGCTGCCCATCTGCGGCATCACCAGCATCAGCACCAGCAGCCCGCCCGACAGCGTCACCGGGAAGCCCACCGCGAAGATCGACAGTTGCGGCGAGGCGCGGTTGAGGATGCCCATGGCCAGGTTCAGGATCAGCAAGGCGGCGATCATCGGCAGCGCCAGCAGCAGGCCGCAAGCGAACACCATGCCGCCGGCCCGCGCCACGGCCAGGGCGCCGCCCGCGGACAGCGGGGTGCCGCCGGGGTTGCCACCGGGGTTGCCGCCGGGGTTGCCGCCGATAGGCAGGCTGTTGAAGCTGTCGACCAGTGCGCCCAGCATCAGCAGGTGGCCGTCCAGCGCGAGGAACAGCAGCACCGCGATCAGATTAAGGAAGCGCGACAGCACCATGGTCTGGCCGCCGGCGGCGCGGTCGAAGAAGGACGCGAACGACAGTCCCATCTGCAGCCCGATGATCTCGCCGGCCTGCTGCACGGTGGCAAACACCAGCCGCATGACGAAGCCAGTGGCCAGGCCGATGCCGACTTCATTGAGGATGATCATCAGCCCGCCGAAGGAGTACACCGGCACCACCGGCAGCTGGGCGATGGTGGGCGAGACCACCATGGCGATCATTGCCGACAGCGCGATCTTGGCGCGCCGCGGGATGGTCGATTCACCGAACAGCGGCGCGGTGCCGATCAGCGCGAGGATGCGGAAAAACGGCCACAGGAAAGCCGCAAGCCAGCCGTAGAGCTGGGCTGAGGTGAACTCGATCACGGCGGCGGGTCAGCGGGCAGGCAGGGGGAGGGACGGCAACGGGGACAGTGGCGGATGGCGGCCGCGGCTGCCGCCGTCAGTGCGCCAGCGCGGGAATGCTCTGGAACACCTCGCGCATGTAGTCGACCATCGCGTTGATCATCCACGGGCCGGCCAGCACCATGGTGGCGAACAGCGCGATCAGCTTGGGAATGAAGCTCAGCGTCATCTCGTTGATCTGGGTCGCGGCCTGGAACAGGCTGACCACCAGGCCGGCGGCCAGCGCCACCAGCAGCAGCGGGGCGGCCAGCAGCAGGGTCATCTTCATCGCCTGGGTGGCGATGGTCATTACGGTCTCTGGGGTCATGGCTCTTGCGAAGAAAAGGCTGGCGCTGGCGGCCGGCGTCAGTTCATGAAGCTCTGCGCCAGCGAGCCCAGCAGCAGCTGCCAGCCGTCGACCAGCACGAACAGCATCAGCTTGAACGGCAGCGAGATGGTGGCCGGCGGCACCATCATCATGCCCATCGCCATCAGCACGCTGGCGACGACCAGGTCGATGATCAGGAACGGGATGAAGATGGTGAAGCCGATCTGGAACGCGGTCTTGAGCTCGCTGGTGACGAAGGCCGGCACCAGGATGCTGAGCGGCACTTCCTCCGGCCCCTGCATCTCCGGCGCCTTGGCCATCTGCGCGAACATGGCCAGGTCCTTCTCGCGGGTCTGGCGCAGCATGAAGGCCTTGAGCGGCTCGGCGGCCTTGGCCGCGGCGGCTTCGAGGCTGAGCTTGTTCTCGGACAGCGGCTTGTAGGCGTCGTTGTAGACACGGTCGAACACCGGCGCCATCACGAAGAAGGTCAGGAACAGCGATAGCCCCACCAGCACCTGGTTGGGCGGCGAGGTGGCCGTGCCCAGCGCATTGCGCAGCAGCCCCAGCACGATGATGACGCGGGTGAAGCCGGTCATCATCAGCATTGCCGCGGGCAGGAACGACAGCGAGGTCAGCAGCACCAGCGTCTGCACCGGCAGCGACCAGATCTGGCCGCCGCCCGGGGCGGGCTTGCTGATCACGCCGGGCAGCGCCTGGGCCCAGGCTGGCGCGGGCGCCAGCGTGGCAAGGGCCAGCATCAGCGCCAGCAGGGACAGCAGCGACAAGGGCAGCAACGAGGCCGGGCGCGCGGCGCGGCCTGCGCGCGGCAGCGGTCGCCACGGCGTGGCAAGCGGGGAAGTCATGATTTGAAGTGGGCCTGCATCGAGCGCAGCAGCTTTTCGGCAAAGCTGCCGCCGGTGGGCGGTTGCAACGGTGCGGCGACGACGTGCGCGCCGGTCTGGCCGGCGGCCGGCGAGCCGGCCGCCATGGTGTGCAGCGGCCGGATCTCGCCGGGGCTGACGCCCAGTACCAGCCAGGTATCGCCGACCTCGACCAGCACCAGGCGCTGGCGTGCGCCCAGCATGGTGCTGCCGACCACCTTCATGGCGCCGCCGGTGGCGTGGCGCACCAGGCCGGCACGCCGTGCCATCCAGGCCAGCCCCAGTATCAGCGCGATGATGGCGAACAGTCCCAGCCCGGCCTGCGCCAGGCTGGCCGCGCCGCCGATGGCGGGCGCCGGCGTGCCTTCGGCCGCAATTGCGGCGCCGGGAAGCGCGGCAAGCGCAGCCAGCAGGGCGCGGCTTGCGGCTGTCATTTGTTCAGCTTCCGGATGCGTTCGGACGGCGTGATGATGTCGGTCAGGCGGATGCCGAACTTGTCGTTGACCACCACCACTTCGCCCTGGGCGATCAGGTAGCCGTTGACCAGCACGTCCATCGGCTCGCCGGCCAGGCCGTCGAGTTCCACCACCGAGCCCTGCGCCAGCTGCAGCAGGTTCTTGATCGGCACCTTGGTGCGGCCCAGTTCCACGGTCAGCTGCACCGGGATATCGAGGATCATCTCGATATCGTTGCGGAAGCCGCTCGGCGCTTCCTTGGCCAGCGGCGGGAAGACCGTGGCGGCGGCGGGCGTGGCGGCTGCCGATGCCGGCGCGGCAGCGGCAGGGATCTCGGCGGAAGTGGCGCTGGTCTGCTCGGCCAGCGCGCTGGCCCAGTCGTCCATCGGGTCGACCGGCTTGTCCTCGATGCCGTCAGTCATAATCGGTGTCCTCGGTATCCAGGTGGGAATCGCCGTCCTGGTGATTGATCATTCGTTCTACCCGCAGCGCGTACTGGCCGTTCATGGTGCCGAAGCCGCATTGCATCACGGGCACGCCGTCCACCTTGCCGAACACCTTTTCGGGCAGCTCGATCGGCAGCACGTCGCCGGCGCGCATCGCCAGCACCTCGGCCACCGTACTCTGCAGGTGCGCGAACTCGGCCACCAGCTCGACCTCGGCCGCGCGCAGCTGCGTCGACAGTTGCGTGACCCAGCCCTTGTCGACCTCTTTCTCGTCCTGCAGCGGATTCATCAGCAGGTCCTTGAGGGGCTCGATCATCGCGTACGGCAGGCATACGTGCAGCTGGCCGCCGACGGCGCCCAGCTCGATGTGGAAGGCGGTGGTGACCACGGCCTCGTTGTGCGTGGCGACGTTGGCAAACTTGGGGTGCATCTCCGAGCGGATGTACTCGGTCTCGATCGGGTGCACGGTGCGCCAGGCATTGCCGTAGCTGGTCAGCGTCAGCTCCAGCATGCGCTGGATGATGCGTTGCTCGGTCTGGGTAAAGTCGCGGCCTTCCACGCGGGTGTGGAAGCGGCCGTCGCCGCCGAACAGGTTGTCGACCACCAGGAAGACCAGGTTGGGGTCGTAGACGAACAGCGCGGTGCCGCGCAGCGGCTTCAGGTGGACCAGGTTGAGGTTGGTCGGCATCGGCAGATTGCGCGCGAAATCGCCGAACTTCTCGATCCTGACGCTGCCCACGGAGATGTCCGCGCCGCGGCGGATGAAGTTGAACAGCGCCGTGCGCAGCGAGCGCGCAAAGCGCTCGTTGATGATTTCCAGCGTATGCAGGCGGCCGCGGATGATGCGTTCCTGCGTCGCCAGGTTGTAGGGGCGGACCCCGCCCTCGTCGGGCGCAGTCTCGCTGGCCTTGGGCGTATCGGCCTCGCCGGATACGCCCTTGAGCAGCTCGTCTACCTCGTCTTGCGAGAGGAACTTGTCGTAGGCCATCTAGTGTCCTGCCCCTTGTGCGGCGTTATGGATGAAACGTGCTGCCCTGGCTTGCGCTTACTGCACCACGAACGAGGTGAACAGCACGTCCAGCACGTGTTGCGCCGGCAGGCCGCTGGCAAACGGCTTGCTGATGGTGTCGCGGATGTCGTCGGCCAGCTTGCGCTTGCCGTCGACGGTGGCCAGCTCGGCCGGCTGCCGCGCGGACAGCAACAGCAGGATGCGGCTGCGCGCCTCGGGCAGGTACTGGGCCAGGCGCGCCTGGGTAGCGGCGTCAGCTACCTTCAGCGACAGCCCGGTGTGCAGGAAGCGGTCGCCGTCGTCGCTGCGCAGGTTGACGGTGAACGCGTCCAGCGGCACGAAGATCGGCGGCGGGACAACCGGAGCGGCGGGCACTGCGGGCGCCGCCGGCTGGCGGTTGCTCAGCACGCTGCCCAGCACGAAGCCTCCGGCACCCAGTGCCACCACCAGCACGCCGGCGCCGATCAGCAGCAGCCGGCCGCGCTTGCCTGTGTTGCCAGTCCGGGGAGGGGAAGCCGTGTTCGCCATGAGAAGCCTGTATCGGAATGCCTGCCATTCTTCCGGAATCGCAGGCCAGCAAAGGGCCGAAAAAAAGGGGGAAACCCTTTCAGCTTGGCCATTTGAGCGGAAAGGGAGCAGGCACGGCTACGCGAGCGGGCGCCGTTGTGTTGCGCGCCTGCAGGCTGGTTAACGCAGCTTGACCGCGGAACTTGAGGGCGCCGGGGCAGGGGACGGCCGATGACGCGCGTCGTCACGGGGGTCGGTCAGGGGTTGTGGCCGGCCCTTCCGCGGCTGGCCGGTGCGCCGGCTTCCGCATTCCCTACTACGCTACTCGGGTAGCAGTCCATGCAAAATTGCAACTCACCCACTCGCCAAGCCATTGTTTGATATGCATTTTCTTGCCGCTACTCTTATATAAGATATAAGACATTTGACAGAGGAGCCGCTTCGGACTACAATCGCGACGTACCGAGTCTTTCTAAACCTAATTACTCAGCAGGTTCCCATGCTTGAAAACTATCGCGCACATGTGGCCGAGCGCGCCGCGCTTGGCATCCCCCCTCTGCCCCTGACCGCCAAGCAGACGGCCGAGCTGATCGAACTGCTGAAGAACCCTCCCGCCGGCGAGGAACAGAACCTGGTGGAGCTGATCTCCCACCGCGTGCCGGCCGGCGTCGATGACGCTGCCAAGGTCAAGGCCTCGTACCTGGCCGCCGTGGCGCTGGGCAAAGAGAAGTGCGCGCTGATCTCGCGTGCCAAGGCCACCGAGCTGCTGGGCACCATGCTGGGCGGCTACAACATCTCGCCGCTGATCGAGCTGCTGGACGACGCTGAAGTCGGCACCGTCGCCGCCGACGCGCTGAAGAAGACCCTGCTGATGTTCGACGCCTTCCACGACGTGAAGGAGAAGGCCGACCAGGGCAATGCCAATGCCAAGGCCGTGCTGCAAAGCTGGGCCGACGCCGAATGGTTCACCAGCCGCCCGGAAGTCCCGCAAAGCCTGACCATCACCGTGTTCAAGGTGCCGGGCGAAACCAACACCGACGACCTGTCGCCGGCCCCGGACGCCACCACCCGCCCGGACATCCCGATGCACGCGCTGGCGATGCTGAAGAACAAGCGCGAAGGCGCGGCGTTCCAGCCGGAAGAAGACGGCAAGCGCGGCCCGGTCAAGTTCATTGAGTCGCTGAAGGAAAAGGGCCACCTGGTCGCCTACGTGGGCGACGTGGTCGGTACCGGTTCCAGCCGCAAGTCGGCCACCAACTCGGTGCTGTGGTTCACCGGTGAAGACATCCCCTTCATCCCGAACAAGCGCTTCGGCGGCGTGTGCCTGGGCAACAAGATCGCCCCGATCTTCTACAACACCATGGAAGACGCCGGCGCGCTGCCGATCGAGCTGGACGTGTCGCAGATGGAAATGGGCGACGTGGTCGAACTGCGCCCGTACGAAGGCAAGGCCCTGAAGAACGGCGCAGTGATCGCCGAGTTCAAGGTCAAGTCCGACGTGCTGTTCGATGAAGTCCGCGCCGGCGGCCGCATTCCGCTGATCGTCGGCCGCGGCCTGACCGCCAAGGCGCGCGAGGCGCTGGGCCTGGCCCCGTCGACGCTGTTCCGCCTGCCGCAAAACCCGGCCGATACCGGCCGCGGCTACACGCTGGCGCAGAAGATGGTCGGCCGTGCCTGCGGCCTGGCCGAAGGCAAGGGCATCCGCCCGGGCACCTACTGCGAACCGAAGATGACCTCGGTGGGCTCGCAGGACACCACCGGCCCGATGACCCGCGACGAGCTGAAGGACCTGGCCTGCCTGGGCTTCTCGGCCGACCTGGTGATGCAGTCGTTCTGCCACACCGCCGCCTATCCGAAGCCGGTCGACGTCAAGACCCACCACACCCTGCCCGAGTTCATCAGCACCCGCGGCGGCATCTCGCTGCGGCCCGGCGACGGCGTGATCCACTCGTGGCTGAACCGCATGCTGCTGCCGGATACCGTCGGCACCGGCGGCGACTCGCACACCCGCTTCCCGATCGGCATCAGCTTCCCGGCCGGTTCGGGCCTGGTGGCCTTTGCCGCCGCCACCGGCGTGATGCCGCTGGACATGCCGGAATCGGTGCTGGTCCGCTTCAAGGGCCAGATGCAGCCGGGCGTGACCCTGCGCGACCTGGTCAACGCGATCCCGCTGTACGCGATCAAGCAAGGCCTGCTGACCGTGGCCAAGCAAGGCAAGAAGAACATCTTCTCGGGCCGCATCCTGGAAATCGAAGGCCTGCCCGACCTGAAGGTCGAGCAAGCGTTTGAACTGTCGGACGCCTCGGCAGAACGCTCGGCCGCCGGTTGCACGGTGCGCCTGAACAAGGACCCGATCATCGAATACATCAACAGCAACATCACGCTGCTGAAGTGGATGATCGCCCAGGGCTACCAGGACCCGCGCAGCCTGCAGCGCCGCATCAAGGCCATGGAAGCCTGGCTGGCCGATCCGAAGCTGCTGGAGCCGGACGCCGACGCCGAATACGCCGCCGTGATCGAAATCGACCTGGCCGACGTGCATGAGCCGATCGTGGCGTGCCCGAATGACCCGGACGACGTCAAGACTCTGTCGGACGTGGCCGGCGCCAAGATCGACGAAGTCTTCATCGGTTCGTGCATGACCAACATCGGCCACTTCCGCGCGGCTTCCAAGCTGCTGGAAGGCAAGCGCGACATCCCGGTCAAGCTGTGGGTGGCGCCGCCGACCAAGATGGACCAGAAGCAGCTGACCGAGGAAGGCCACTACGGCGTGTTCGGCACCGCTGGCGCGCGTACCGAAATGCCGGGCTGCTCGCTGTGCATGGGCAACCAGGCACAAGTGCGCGAAGGCGCGACCGTGATGTCGACCAGCACTCGCAACTTCCCGAACCGCCTGGGCAAGAACACCAACGTGTACCTGGGTTCCGCCGAACTGGCGGCGATCTGCTCGCGCCTGGGCCGCATCCCGACCAAGGAAGAGTACATGGCCGATATTGGCGTCATCAACCAGAATGGCGACAAGATCTACAAGTACATGAACTTCGACCAGATCGAGGACTTCAAGGAAGTGGCTGACGGCGTGACGGTGTAAGCTGTCGTCGCCAATTAGCATGAAGAAGGGGCCCCACGGGGCCCCTTCTGTTTGCGGGGATCTGCAGGTCGGCGCCCTGCAAGCGCGCCGACACCGGTTTATGATCGGGCTCTTTCGTTGCCCGGCAGCTTCCCCACGATGCGGAAGCGCCCGAACCAGGAGCCCGTGTGCCCGATCTGTCCGCTTTCCCCATCACCCGCAAATGGCCGGCGCAGCATCCCGACCGCATCCAGCTCTATTCGCTGCCCACGCCTAACGGCGTCAAGGTGTCGATCATGCTGGAAGAAACCGGCCTGCCGTACGAGCCGCACCTGGTGCGCTTCGATACCGATGACCAGCTGTCGCCGGAATTCCTGTCGCTGAATCCGAACAACAAGATCCCGGCCATCCTCGACCCCCACGGCCCCGGCGGCAAGCCGCTGGCGCTGTTCGAATCGGGCGCGATCCTGCTGTACCTGGCCGACAAGTCCGGCAAGCTGATCCCCGCCGATCCGGCGCGCCGCTACGAGACCATCCAGTGGGTGATGTTCCAGATGGGCGGCATCGGCCCGATGTTCGGCCAAGTGGGCTTCTTCCACAAGTTTGCCGGCAAGGACTACGAGGACAAGCGCCCGCGCGACCGCTACGTGGCGGAGAGCCGGCGCCTGCTCAAGGTGCTGGAGCAGCGCCTGGAAGGCCGCGCATGGATTATGGGCGACGAGTACACCATTGCCGACATCGCCACCTTGCCATGGGTGCGCAACCTGGCTGGCTTCTACGAGGCGGGCGATCTGGTCGGCTTCAAGGACTTCGTCAATGTGCGGCGTGTGCTGGATGCGTTCGTGCAGCGACCGGCGGTGGTGAAGGGGCTGGATACACCGCATCGGGGCTGAGCGCGCCGGGCAGGGCGCCCCGGCGGCCGTGGGCATCGTCCTACCTGCTGCCTTCCGCGGCGCCTACAGAGCGCCGGGCGGCGCTCATCCTATAGTCCAAGCACAGGCGCGCGGCCTTGCGTGGCCTGAGGAGCCCGGACCATGCCGATGCCCACCCCCTTGCGCCTGTTGCGCACCGCCATGCTGGCGGGCGCCGTGCCCGTGATCGCCGCGCTCGCCGCCTGCGGCGAATCCGCCAAGCTGCCGTCCGAAGCCGGCTTCGGACCCACGCCGCAGTTGCCGCCGCCGCACGAGACTGCCATCCCCACCGTCAAGATCGCGCCGGCCATCGGCTGGACCGCGGGCCAGCGCCCGGTGCCGGCCGAAGGCATGGCGGTGACGGCGTTTGCCGACAAGCTGGACCATCCGCGCTGGGTCTATGTGCTGCCCAACGGCGACGTGCTGGTGGCCGAGAGCAATGCCCCGCCCAAGCCCGACGACGGCAAGGGCATCAAGGGCTGGATCATGAAGAAGGTGATGAAGCGCGCCGGCGCCGGCACGCCCAGCGCCAACCGCATCACGCTGCTGCGCGACAGCAATGGCGACGGCGTCGCCGACCAGCGTTCGGTGTTCCTGAAGGATGTGAATTCGCCCTTCGGCATGACGCTGGTCGGCAATGACTTCTACGTGGCCGCCACCGACGCGCTGCTGCGCTTCCCCTACCAGGCCGGCCAGACCGAAATCAACGCCGCGCCGCAGAAGGTGGTCGACCTGCCCGGCGGACCGCTCAACCATCACTGGACCAAGAGCCTGATTGCCAGCCGCGATGGCAGCAAGCTGTATGTGACGGTGGGCTCGAACAGCAACGTGGGCGAGAACGGCATGGACAAGGAAGTCGGCCGCGCCGCGATCTGGGAGGTCGATCGCAGGACCGGCACGCACCGCATCTTCGCCAGCGGCCTGCGCAATCCCAACGGCATGGCGTGGGAGCCGGTCACCGGCATGCTGTGGACCGCCGTCAACGAGCGCGACGAGATCGGCAGCGACCTGGTGCCGGACTACATCACCTCGGTGCGCGACGGCGGCTTCTACGGCTGGCCCTACAGTTACTACGGCCAGCATGTGGACCAGCGCGTGAAGCCGCCGGCGCCGGACCTGGTGGCCAAGGCGATCGTGCCCGACTACGCCGTGGGCGCGCACTCCGCCGCGCTCGGCCTGGCCGCGGCCGGCAGCAACAGCCTGCCGGCGCGCTTCAGCGAAGGCATGTTCGTCGGCCTGCATGGTTCCTGGAACCGGCGCCCGCTGGCGGGCTACAAGGTGATCTTCGTGCCGTTCAGCCAGGGTCGGCCGCAAGGCGCGCCGTTCGACGTGCTGACCGGGTTTGTCGACGACGATGGCAAGGCGCGCGGGCGGCCGGTGGGCGTGGCGATCGACCAGCGCGGCGGCCTGCTGGTGGCTGACGATGTCGGCAATACGGTCTGGCGGGTCAGCGGCGCCAGATAGTCGAGCCACGGCGCGGCACGCCGGCGCGGCTAGAATGGCGCGATCCCGCGCTGCCTGCCGGCGCCGACTTCGCTGCCGCCCATGTCGCTCACCGTCTTCGCCGTCGTCCTGCTTGCCGCCTTCCTGCATGCCGCGTGGAATGCCGTGGTCAAGGGCGGCGGCGACAAGCTGCTGTCCACCGTGATGGTGGCGGTGACGGCTGGCCTGATGGCCGCGCTGGCGCTGCCGGCGCTGCCGCAGCCGGCGGCCGCCAGCTGGCCCTTCATCGCCGCGTCGGTGGGCGTGCACGTGGTCTACTTCGCGCTGGTGGCGCGGATCTACCGCAGCGCCGACATGAGCCTGACCTACCCGCTGATGCGCGGCTGCGCGCCCTTGCTGGTGGCGCTGGCCAGCGCCGGCTGGCTGGGCGAGCACCTGTCGTCGCTGGCATGGGGCGGCATCGCCGTGATCAGCCTGGGCATTCTGGCCATGGCCGGCGGCGCACGCGGCCACCGCGGCCTCCCGGGCAGCCGCGAGGGCGTGTGGCTGGCGCTGCTGAACGCGCTGGTGATCGCCACTTATACGCTGATCGATGGCACCGGCGTGCGCCGCTCCGGCGCGCCGGTAGCCTATGCCTTCTGGATCTTTGTGCTGACCGCGGTGCCGCTGGCGGCGTGGGCACTGGCGACGCGCGGGCCGCAACTGGCCGGCTACGTGCGGCGCAATCTGGTGTTCGCGCTGGTGGGCGGGGGCGGCACGCTGGCGTCCTACGGGCTGTCGCTGTGGGCAATGACGCGCGCGCCGGTGGCGCCGGTGGCCGCCTTGCGCGAATCTTCGATCCTGTTCGGCGCGCTGATCTCCGCGCTGCTGCTCAAGGAGCGCGTCGGCGCCGTGCGCCTGGGCGCCGCCTGCCTGATCGCCGCCGGCGTGGCCACGCTGCGCTTAGCCTGAACGGGTGAGGCCCGCCGCCGGGGTGCTCGCCCGAGCGCCTGGCCGCTGATTGTGCGCGGCGCTGTCTATACTTGGCTTGACCGGGTTCTCAGGACGCATCTGCGCTGCGTCCGCACACCAACATCACCAATACACGCCCGCCCGACTGGACATCGTCGCCGAGGAGTAGGCATGGACCACACCGCAGATTCGTTTCGCGCCTTTGAACTGGCTGGCTGGGAAGACCCGGAAGTCGTCAGCCGGTACCAGGAGCACCTGTCGCACGTGACCCGGCAATCGGTCGAGGCCCTGCTGGACGCCGCGCATGTGGCCGGCGGGCAACGCGTGCTCGACGTCGCGTCCGGCTCCGGCTACGTCGCGGCCGGGGCGGTGCAGCGCGGGGCCGAGTCGGTCGGCATCGATTTCGCGCAGGCGCAGGTGCAACTGGCGCGCAAGCTGCATCCCGAGGTCCAGTATCAGCAGGCCGACGCGCAGGCGCTGCCGTTCGACGATGCCAGCTTCGATGCGGTGGTCAATGGCTTTGGCTTGTGCCATATGTCCGATCCGGACGCGGCGCTGGCCGAGGCCTTCCGCGTCCTGCGCCCGGGCGGGCGCATTGCCTTCACGGTATGGGATACGCCCGAGCGCGCGGTCGGCTTCGGCGCGGTCTATGCCGCGATCCGCGCCTATGGCTCGATGGATGTCGATATCCCGGTCGGGCCGAATTTCTTCCTGTTCAGCGATCCCGGCCACTGCCGCAGCGCGTTGCAGCAGGCCGGCTTTGTCATGCCGACCTGCCGCAGCGTGCCGCAGGTCTGGCGCTTCTCCACGCCCGACCAGCTGTTCGACGCGCTGGCCCAGGGCACCGTGCGGGCAGCCGCAACGCTGCGCGCGCAGACCCCCAAGGCCCGCGACGAAATCCGCGCCGTGCTGCGCGGCACCGTTGCCGGCTATATGCGCGGCAGCGGCTTCGAGGTGCCGATGCCGGCGGTGCTGGCGGCGGCGGTCAAGCCGTGAGCCAATGATGTTGGACGCCGGCCGACACCTGTGGGGCTAGCGTCGGCCCCGTCCCACCACTCCACGTTCGGAATGTGCCGAAATCCCGGCCCTGGCCGGCATTAGCCGGCATTAGGCCGGTGGCACGGTCGTTGCGCAATGGATCGCGAGCGCGGCGCCGCGGCTCGTTGTGCCACCTGCCAGCAATGGCTTCCCGGAGAATCCCGATGAATACCCGATCCCCATGCCAGAACGGGCAGGCCGCGTCGCGCCCGTCCGCCATCCGACACCGTTCGCGCCAGGCCATGGTGCTGCTGCGTGTGCTGGGCCTATGCCTCAACAGCGTCGCCTGCGCGCAGTCCGAGGCGCCGCAGGCCGCCACGGCGCCCGTCGTGCAGGCGGTGACACCGGAACGCAAGTTTGCGCCCGGCTACCTCGAGGCGGCCGCCACCGGCTATGACAATGGCCTGGCCTGGCAGGAGCCGGAAGGCATCGCACCGTTGCGGCTGCCACGCGAGGCGCGCAGCGTGCCGGCGGCGCCGATGACCGGCGCGGTGCCGGTTGCCATGCCGACGGCAGTCCGGCCGCAGCCGGTGCGCTGAAGCTGGACCGGGGGCCCTCAGCGATCAGGAAGTGGTGTGGGATATCGGTGCTGCGCGAGCGTCGCCGGTTTTCCTGTCAGGCGCCCTGGCCCCCGGTCCAGTCTTCCACGCGCAGGCCGGGATACGCGGCAAAGTCGCGGACGTTGCACCGTGACAGCAGAAGTACATCCTTGTGTGTATAGGCTGATTCTCAATCGGCTGCTCTGTCTACAATGCGTCACGTCGTCCCGGATCGTTTGCCACCATGGATATCGAACTCGCCCGCACCTTCCTGCAAGTCGTGCGCGACGGCAGCCTGCTGGCCGCCGCCGACAAGCTGCATGTCACGCAGACCGCCGTCACCGCGCGCATCAAAAGCCTGGAGACGCAGCTGAACTGCCGCCTGTTCGAGCGCAACAAGGCCGGGGCGCGGCTGACGCCGGACGGGCAGCGGTTCCTCGGCTACGCCAGCCAGCTGGTGCAGACCTGGGAGGCGGCGTGCCGCGAGCTGCCGTTGCCCACGGGGCTGGCCAGCCTGTTCCGCTATGGCACCGAGATCAGCCTGGGCAATCCGCTGGTGCTGCTATGGGCGACGCGCCTGCGCCAGCGCATGCCGGCGCAGGCGGTGCGGGCGGAAGTGGGCGACGGGGCTGAGCTGCAGCGCAGGCTGCAGTCGGGCGCGCTGGACGCGGCACTGGTGTACCAGCCGGAATACGCGCCCGGCATGCACGTGGAAGCGCTGATGGAAGAGAAGCTGGTGCTGATCCGCTCGACCCAGCGCGACGACGGCTATGTCTATGTCGACTGGGGCCCGGAGTTCCGCCGCCAGCATGACAGCGCGTTGCCGGAGCATGCGCGCGCGTCGCTGTACTTCAACCTAGGGCCGCTGGCGTTGCAGTACATCCTGCAGTTTGGCGGCAGCGGCTATTTCCGCACGCGGGTCGTGCAGAGCTACTTGGACAGTGGCGCGCTGGTGCGCGTCGCCGGCGCGCCGGAGTTCTCATATCCCGTATTTTTGGTTTGCGCCAAGGCGCCCGCGGGACCGGCGCAGGAAGCCGTGGAGATCCTGCGCGAGATCGTGCGGGAAGAGTCCGACTGGTCGCAGCGCTGGGACTTCCCGCAATAGCGCGCCGGCGCGGGCCGCCCGTCAGATTCGCACCGGCACCAGCTGTACCGACGGGGCAGGCACGGCCACCAGGCGCCATTGCCGCACGCGCCGCCCCCGTCCGCCGCCGCCGCGGCGGGGCGGACGGGGTTCCAGGCCGGCAAAGCGCCCATGCAACTGCGCGTGCGCCAGCACCGGTTCCGGCACGCGCGTGCCGATCAGCCAGGTGACGGCACCCCCCAACGCCACCAGTGCCAGCGCCAGTCCAATCCAGAGGATGGCTTCCATGTTCCCGCTCCGTCGAATCGTTATCTGTGGTTCCAGTATTGGCACAAAGCGTGCCGGGCGGTAAATGAAAGTTATTTGCACTTCATATCAATAAAATTGCACTCAACCGGCTTTTCGCTGCGGGCGGTCCGGTCCGTCGACGGTAAGAAAATCATCTGTTCCGACGAATCTCCCCGGCGTGGCTCGGCCGACACTGGCCCGGTCTATGTCAAAAACCCCTGGAGACCCCCGATGCAACGCCTGATCTTCGAAGCCGAACACGACGCCTTCCGCGAATCCGCCCGCCGCTTCTACCAGCGCGAGGTCGGCCCGCACGGCGAGCGCTGGCGCGAACAGGGCTGCGTGGACCGCGAGGTGTTCCGCAAGGCCGGCGAGCAAGGCTACCTGCTGATGTGGGCCGACGAGCAATACGGCGGCGCCGGCGTGCAGGACTTCCGCTACGAGCAGATCCTGATCGAGGAAAATGCGCGCCACGGCGACTCCGGCTTCTTCGGCACGCTGCACTCGCGCCTGGTGGCGCCCTACATCGGCCGCATCGGCAATGAAGAGCAGCGCCAGCGCCTGCTGCCCGCGGCCGCGCGCGGCGAGTCGATCTTTGCCGTGGCCATGACCGAGCCGCAGACCGGCTCGGACCTGGCTGGCATCCGCACCCGCGCCGAGGACCATGGCGACCACTGGGTGCTGAACGGCGCCAAGACCTATATCTCGAACGGCCAGCTGGCCGACGTGGTGGTCGTGGTGGCCCGCACCGACCCGGAACGCAGCCACGGCCTGACGCTCTTCATCGTCGAACGCGGCATGCCCGGCTTCGAGCGCGGGCGCAAGCTGCGCAAGCTGGGCCTGCACTCGCAGGACACCTCGGAGCTGTTCTTCGACAATGTCAAGGTGCCCAAGGCCAACGTGCTGGGCGAGCCCGGCCAGGCCTTCCGCTACCTGACGCGCCACCTGGCCGAAGAGCGCCTGATCGGCGCCTGCGGCTACATGGCGTCGGCCCAGGTGGCCTTCGACATCACGCTGGACTATGTGCGCGAGCGCAAGGCCTTCGGGCGCGCCATCGGCACGTTCCAGAACTCACGCTTCAAGCTGGCCGAACTGCGCGCGCAGCTGGACGCGCTGCAGACCTTTGTCGACCAGTGCGTGCTGCAACACAATGCCGGCACGCTGACGGTGGAGACCGCTGCATCGGCCAAGCTGCTGACTTCCGAGCTGCAGGGGCGCATGGTCGACGATGGCGTGCAACTGCACGGCGGCGCCGGCTATATGGAGGAGTACCGCATCTGCCGCATGTATGCCGATGCGCGCATCTCGCGCATCTATGCCGGCAGCAGCGAGATCATGAAGGAGATCATCGGCCGCGGCCTGGGGCTGGATGACCGGGTGAAGGCATAAACGCAGTCGGGACAGATCCGACGGCACGGCCGGCAACGGCCGTGCCGTTTGTCATTTTGGTCAGGGTTTTCGCGTACATAAAGGCTTTTGTCAGGCGAATGAAAGCCGTTTGTAAAGCGGTTCGGTTTGAATGCGGGCGGGAGATCGTGTCCGGGTGGCGTAGACAGCATCAGGACAGCGGGCGAGGGCGCACCAAGACAGCCACGCCGCGCAACCGCATCGCGGACGGTGGCGCAGGATGTTTTTTTTGCGCTGCCGGTGAACCGTTTGGCGGGCACGGTCGTTTAACCGCAGACCGTCTTCGAACCGAGCCTGACTGACCGTGCCTTTTGCCTTATCCCGAGTTGCCGCAGGTTCCCTGCTGGTTTTGGCGGCCGTAGCGAGCCTGGCTGCCGAACGTTCCACCGATCCGCAAGCTTCCGCGAACTCCGCCGATACCACCCAAGCCGCGCCGGCCGATGGCCCGTGCTCGCCGCCGCCGGCAGGCGCCACGCTGACCCTGGCCCAGGCGCGCCAGGACGCGTTGCGCTGCAACCGGACCATCCTGGCCGCGCGCCGAGGGGTGGAAGCCAGCCAGGCCGACGTGCAGATCGCGTCGCAGCGTCCCAACCCCGTGCTCAGCCTGGGCGTGGAGAACATTAATCCACATGCCGGAGTCGGCTCGGGCAACCTGCGCAGCAAGACCGTGGACTCGACGTTGCGGGTGGACCAGCTGATCGAGACGGCCAACAAGGGCAACCTGCGCGTCGATGCCGCGCGCAAGGCCAGCGCCGCCGCCGGCGAAGTGGTGCAAGCCGTGATGGCGCAACAGACCGGCGCGGTGGAGCAGGCCTTCTTCGACGCGCTGGCGAGCCAGGAACGCGTCGCCGTACTGCGCGAAACCCTGGCGCTGTACGAGCGCACCCGCCAGGCCAGCGAGACGCGCCTGCGTGCCGGCGACGTGGCGCGCGCCGACGTGACCAAGCTGCAGCTCGATGCCCTACGCGCGCAGAGCGATATGCGCCAGGCCATCACCGATCATTACCGCGACAAGGCCATGCTGGCGCAGGCCATGGGCGTGCCCGGCACGCTCGCCGACAACCGGCTGGTGGCCGACTGGCCGGCACTCGATGCCGCCGTGCCGCCGCCGGACGCCGATACGTTGCAGCGCCGCCCCGACGTGACTGCCGCCGAGGCGCGCCTGGCCGCCGCCGCGGCGTCGCGCGACCTGGCGCGAGCCGGTCGCGTGCCCGACGTGACCATCGGCGCGCAGGCCGAGCACTATCCGACCTCGCCAAGCAACAACTATGGCTCCGGCAACAGCTTCGGCGTGTTCCTGTCGATCCCGCTGCCGGTGCGCCACAGCAACGGCGGCGAGGCACGCCGCGCCGAGGTCGACTACTACGCGGCGCTCGACGACCGCAACCGCGTGATGCTGGAAGCCGGCAACGAGATCGACCGGCTGCGCAGCCAGTTGGAAACCGCGCGCCAGTCGCTGCGGCAGATGCGTGATGAAGTGCTGCCGGCCGCGGAAAGCGTCGCCGGCAACGCCGAGTTTGCCTACAGCAAGGGCGCAAGCGGTGTGCTCGATTTGCTCGATGCGCGCCGCGCGCTGCGCCAGACCCGGCTCGATGCGGTCGGCGCGCAGGGCGAATATGCCAAGGCGCTGTCGGCATACCGCGCCGCGCTGCAGACCTCGACCACCGCGGCGCCGGCACGCACTGCCGCCACGCCCGCGCGTCCCTGAACCGCCGTTCCCGCGATCCCCTTCATGTCTTTCCTGTCACGCATGTCCCGTCGCATGTCATTCCCCAGCGCCGCCTTGCCGGCCCGCATTTCCGCCCTCTTGGCGATGTCGTTGTGCGCGCTCGCGCTGGCCGCTTGCGGCAAATCCGAAGCCCCCAAGGCCGATGATGATCCCAAGGTCAGCGGCAACACCATCCAGTTCCCCGCCAGCGTGAAGACGCTGCCCGGCATCGCCGGCGAGGCCGCCACCACCGGCGGCGAGCGCATGCTGAGCCTGCCCGGCCGGCTGGTGTGGAACGAAGACAAGACCGTGCGCGTGGCGACGCCGTTTGCCGGGCGCGTGACCGAGGTGCTGGTGCAGCCCGGCGCCACCGTCAAGGCCGGCCAGCCGCTGGCGATGCTGACCTCGCCGGATTTCGGCGTGGCCCAGGCCGATGCGCGCAAGGCCGCCGCGGACAGCGCGGTCGCGGCCAAGGCGCTGGCGCGCCAGCGCGAGCTGTATGGCGCCGGCATCATCGCGCAGAAAGAACTGGAGCAGGCCCAGGCCGATGCCGCGCGCGCCGCGGCGGACCTGCAGCGCACCCGTGCGGCGCTGAGCCAGTACGGCGCGGCCGCGGCAGGGCCGGATGGCGTCAACCAGCGCTTCGCGCTGCGCAGCCCGATCGACGGCCTGGTGGTCGAGCGCAACATCAACCTCGGCATGGAGCTGCGCCCCGACCAGCCTCCCGCCGCGCCGCTGTTCCTGGTGACCGACCCGACCACGTTGTGGGCGCAGGTCGATGCGGGCGAGGCCGACCTGAAGCTGTTCAGGCCCGGCGTCGACGTGCAGCTGACCACCGCCGCCTGGCCCGGCGAGACCTTTGCCGGCACCGTGATCAAGATTGCCGACTATGTCGATCCGACCGCGCGCAGCATCAAGGTGCGGCTGAACGTGCCCAATCCCGAACGCCGCCTGAAGGCGGAGATGTTCGTCACCGCCAGGCTGCCGGCGGCATCGTTCAAGGGCATCGCGGTGCCGTCCAAGGCGGTGTTCCTGGCCGACAACCGCAACTATGTGTTCGTGCGCACTGCGCCCAATACCTTCGAGCGCCGCCAGGTGCGCGTGGGCGTGACGCTGCCCGGCACCACCGAGCTGCTCGACGGCGTGAAGGACGGCGAGACCGTGGTCAGCGAAGGCAACCTCTACCTGCAGGACATCCTGCGCGATGCCACCGCGGTCAACGCGGCGCGCGCGGCGGAAAAGCGTTGAGGACGATCGCCCCATGATTTCGCGCATCGTCAGCTTTGCCCTGCACCAGAAGCTCTTTGTCTGGCTAGGCCTGATCCTCTTCGTCGGGGGCGGCATCGCCGCGTTCAAGAACCTGCCGATCGAGGCCTTCCCGGATGTGTCCGACATCCAGGTCAACGTCATCACGCTGTACCCGGGGCGCGCCGCCGAAGAAGTGGAGCGCCAGGTAACGATCCCGATCGAGACCGCGCTGGCGGGCACGCCCAACGCGGTGCGGGTGTTCTCGCACACGCAGTTCGGCCTGTCGTTCATGATGGTGACCTTCAACGACCGCGCCACCGACGTGGCCGCGCGCCAGCAGATTCTGGAGCGGCTGCGCAGCGTGGACCTGCCCGACGGGGTGCATCCGGACCTGGCGCCGTTGTCCACCGCAATCGGCGAGATCTATCGCTTCCGGCTGACCGGCAAGGGCTATACGCCGCAGGAACTGCGCACGCTGCAGGACTGGGTGGTCGAGAAGAACCTGCGCCAGGTGCCGGGCGTGGCTGACCTGGTGACCATCGGCGGCACCATCAAGCAGTATGAGGTCAACCCCAACCTGGCGCGCATGCGCGACGCCAAGATCTCGCTGTCGCAGCTGTTCACCGCGCTGCAACGGGCCAACGCCAACGCCGGCGGCGGCGCGGTGGCGCACGGCCGCCAGCAGTTCCTGCTGCGCTCGCTGGGCAGCTTCCGCACCTCGGCCGATATCGCCAACGTGGTGGTGGCCGAGAACAACGGCACCCCGATCCTGGTCAAGGACATCGCCGACGTGCGCGTCGGCAGCGCGCCGCCGCAAGGCCTGATGGGCCAGGACGACGAGGAGGATATCGTCTCGGGCATCGTGGTGATGCGCAAGGGCGAGAACCCGTCGCTGGTGCTGGAGGCGCTGAAGAAGAGGATCGACCTGCTCGACGACCAGATCCTGCCCAAGGGCGTGAAGATCGTGCCGTACTACGACCGCTCCACGCTGATCGACAAGACCCTGCATACGGTGTTCGGCAATCTGGTCGAGGGCGCGCTGCTGGTGATGGCGGTGCTGTACCTGTTCCTGGCCAACGTGCGCGCCGCGGCGATCGTGGCGCTGATCATCCCGCTGGCGCTGCTGTCCACCTTCATCGGCCTGACCTGGGTCGGGATTCCGGCCAACCTGCTGTCGCTGGGCGCGATGGACTTCGGCATCATCGTCGACGGCGCGGTGATCGTGGTCGAGAACATCTTCAAGCGGCTGGGCGAGCTCAAGGCGCAGCAGATCCAGGACAGCCGGGCGCGGCTGCATGCGATCCTGCAGGCCACCACCGAGGTGGGCCGCCCGACCGTGTTCTCGATGGTCATCATCATCGCCGCGCACATCCCGATCTTTACGCTGCAGCGGCACGAGGGCAAGATCTTCGCGCCGATGGCGTACACGGTGACGGGCGCGCTGATCGGTTCGCTGATCCTGTCGCTGACGCTGGTGCCGCTGCTGTGCCACCTGCTGCTCAGGAAGAACATCGCGCACGACGACAACTTCCTGGTGCGCCACTGCAAGCGGCTCTACGAACCGATGCTGGCCTGGGCGCTGGACCACAAGAAAGTGGTGGTGGGCGTGGCCTTGGGCCTGCTGGTGGTGACCGTGGGCGCGGGCAAGTTCCTCGGCAGCGAATTCCTGCCCGAGCTGGACGAGGGCTCGATGTGGGTCAGCTTCGACCTGCCGGCCTCTGTCTCGATCGACGAGGCGCGCGACCAGGCGCGGCTGCTGCGCAGCGTGATCCGCCAGACGCCGGAGGTCAACACCACCATCTCCAAGGTGGGCCGCCCCGACGACGGCACCGACCCCAAGCTGATCAACACCGTCGAGATCCTGGTCGACCTCAAGCCCGAGAAGCAATGGCGCGCCGGCCTGGACAAGCGCGCCATCATCGGCGAGATCGACCGCAACCTGCGCCGGCTGCCCGGCATCGAGCCCAATTTCTCGCAGCCGGTGCGGGACAACATCCTCGAGAGCATCTCGCAGATCAAGGGCCAGATCGTGATCAAGGTGCAGAGCGACAGCCTGGAGCAGAACAAGAAGGTGGCCGACCAGATCCTGGCCAACGTGCAGTCGGTCAAGGGCGTGATGCGCGCCTTTATCGACCGCGACGGCGAGCTGCCGCAGTACGTGCTGGAATTCGACCGCGCCCAGGCCGCGCGCTACGGCATCAACGTGGCCGACGTGCAGGACCTGATGGAAACCGCGCTGGCGGGCAGGGCCGCCACCGAGTTGTGGGAGGGCGAGAAGCACTTCAGCGTGGCGGTGCGCCTGAAGCCGTCGGAACGCGCGCTGCCCAACCTGCCCAATATCTTCATGCAGACCGCCGACGGCGCGCAGGTGCCGCTGTCGCAGCTGGTGACGTTCCGCGCGGCCTCCGGCGCCATGAACATCAGCCGCGAGAACGGCCAGCGCACCACCTCGATCGGCATCTTCATCCGCGACCGCGACATGGGCAGCGTGGTCAAGGACATGCAGAAGCTGGTAGCGAAGAACGTCAGGGCCGACGACGTCAAGATCAGCTGGTCGGGCGAGTTCGAGAACCAGGAGCGCGCCATGGCGCGGCTGTCGATCGTGGTGCCGCTGTCGGTGCTGGTGATCTTCCTGCTGCTGTTCAATGCGTTCAAGTCGTTCAAGAGCGCCACGCTGATCATCTCCAACATCCCGTTCGCGCTGATCGGCGGCGTGTTCGCGCTGCTGCTGACCGGCATCCCGCTGTCGGTGTCGGCGGCGATCGGCTTTATCGCGCTGTTCGGCCAGGCCGTGCTCAACGGCGTGGTGATGGTGACCTATTTCAACCAGCTGCGCGAAGAGGGCATGCCGGTGCGCCAGGCCGTGCTGACCGGCTCGATGGACCGGCTGCGCACGGTGCTGATGACCGCGCTGCTGGCCATGCTGGGCCTGTTCCCGATGGCGGTTTCGCGCGCCATCGGCTCCGAGACGCAGCGGCCGCTGGCCATCGTTATCATCGGCGGGCTGATCACCGCGACCGTGCTGACGCTGATCGTGCTGCCGACGCTCTATGAATGGATGGTCGGTCGCAACTGGCCGGACGAGGATGCCGCCGCGCCTGACGAGAACCGGATCACGCCTTCGATTTCAGGCTGACGACAGCGCCACGCGAGGCCTTGCCTGGCGCAGCCTGTCTGGCATCGCAGACATGGCGATGCGCGGCGCCGCCCCACAGTGGGCGGCGTTTTTTTCATGGCGAGGCGCAATCCACAAGCCCGGCGCACGCCGCTATCGCCAGGCATGTGCTGCGCGCGAATCTATGTCGGAATAGTCTGACGTTCCTTTCGGAGCCCAACGCCTGCTGACCCCATCCCCCCGGGCCTACTCTGTACATACGGCGTGGCCAGCAGCATAGCCGCCGGCCTCTCATGCGTACCCTTACGCAATCAACCGGAAAGGAGCTCGACATGATGAAGAAATGGCTGACCGCAGCAGTGTGTTCGATGATGGTTGCCGCCCCGGCAGGCTTTGCCCTGGCGCAGACGACGGCACCGGCAACGACGGCCGGAACGGCTGCAACCGGCGCAAGGGCCGACTATGACGCCGCGGTGAAGCAGGCCGACGCGGACTACAAGGCTGCCTCCGCCAAGTGCGACGGCATGAAGGACAACGCCAAGGATGTCTGCAAGGCCGAGGCCAAGCGCGACCGCGATGTTGCCAAGGCCCAGGCCGAGGCCCGCCGCGACGGTACGCAGAAGTCCATGGCCAAGGCCGAGAAGACCAAGGCCGACCGTGACTATGACGTCGCCAAGGAAATGTGCGACGACAAGAAGGGCAACGACAAGGACGTCTGCAAGAAGGACGCCAAGGCCGCGCATGAAAAAGCGCTGACCGCCGCCAAGGTAGACAAGGCCGCCGCGACCGGTTCGCGCGCCGACGTGGCGGAAGCCCGCGCCGATGCGAAGAAGGACACCACCGACGCCGCCTACAAGGCCGACAAGGAACGCTGCGACGCACTGTCCGGCGATTCCAAGGACAAGTGCCAGGCCGACGTGAAGGCCAAGTACGGCAAGTAAGCCGCTTCAGCACGGCCTGCCCCGCGGGGGGCGGGTCGTACACCGCACCACTCGCAAGGGGACGCTGCCGCGCCCCCTTGCCATGACATCAAGGAGCACGCGATGAACTGGGATCAGATCGAAGGCAAGTGGGACCAAGCCAAGGGCAAGGTCAAGGAGAAGTGGGGCAAGCTGACCGACGACGACATCACGCAGATCAACGGCAAGCGCGACCAGCTCGCCGGCCGCATCCAGGAGCGCTATGGCTATAGCAAGGAGCAGGCCGAGGAAGAGATGAAGGCATGGGAACGGGATGTGCGGTGGTAAGACACCGTACAACGGTCTTGCAAAGCGCCTGCGGGCGCTTTTTTTTGGGGCCAGACGGCTCAAAAGCCAAAGGAGCCAAGGTAAACCCTAGTAGTCTACATATATAGACTTTTTATACTGTCCCCCCACCACCCGCCGGCATCCGCCGGCGTCGCAATCTGCCCGGCACCGGGCACACCCGCCATGCCGGAACCTCTTTCCAGCGAACTGCTGTCCCGCAGCCGCCAGCCGGTCTACCTGCAGCTGGCCACCATCTTTCGCCGCCAGATCGAAAGCGGCGCGTGGCGCCAGGGGGCGCGCATCCCGTCGCTGGAGCAGCTGTGCCGCCAGTACGGCGTGGCGCGCATGACCATGCACCATGCGCTGTCGATGCTCGACGAAGAAGGGCTGCTGGAGCGCTCGCGCGGACGCGGCACCTTCGTCAAGGCGCCGTGCCAGGCGCGGCGGCAGGTGTCGCTATCGACCAGCTGGGATGAGGCCGTTGCCGTCGGCGCGCAGCTCGACACCGAAGCCATGGTCGAGTCGGCCGGCAAGGTGCCGCTGCCCGACGACCTGGGCATGCCCTGCACCGGCGCACGCGCACCGGCCTACCACTTCCTGCGCCGGCTGCACCGCCTCGACGGGCGCCCCTTCGCCGTGGGCGAGGTCTACATCGAGGCGGATGTGTTCGCGCGCGACCCCGAGGCCTTCCGCCACGGCGCGTCGGTGCCGGTGCTCGACCGCTTTCCCGGCCTGTCGGTCAGCACGGCGCGGCAGCGGCTGTCGATCGTCGCGGCCGGCGCCGAATCGGCGGCCGCGCTGGCATTGGCGGTGGGTGCGCCGGTGGCCGAGCTGCGCCGCTTTGCCTGCGTGCCGTCGGCCACCGCGGCGGACGTGGAGCGCATTGTCTATTTTGCCCGCATTGAATTCCCGACCGAGTTCGTCTGCCTGGATTTCGACCTGCTGGCCGCGCGCCCGCATCCGGCATGACCGACCGGCCCCCAGCCAACCCTCCAACCACCGGACCCCTGATGGACAACGCACAACCGATGAACGGCGCCGAGAGCCTGGTCAAGACCCTGCTGGCCAATGGCGTTGACACCTGCTTTGCCAATCCCGGCACCAGCGAGATGCATTTCGTCGCGGCGCTGGACCGCATTCCCGGCATGCGCTGCGTGCTGGGGCTGTTCGAGGGCGTGGTCACCGGCGCGGCCGACGGCTACGCGCGCATGGCCGGCAAGCCCGCCGCCACGCTGCTGCATTGCGGGCCCGGGCTGGCCAACGGGCTGGCCAACCTGCACAACGCGCGCCGCGCGCAGACGCCGGTGGTCAACCTCATCGGCGACCAGGTCACCTATCACCGGCCGCTGGACGCGCCGCTCACCGCCGATACCGAAGGCTGGGCCCGGCCCGTCTCGGTGTGGACGCGCACCGCCACGCGGGCGGCTTCGGTGGGGGCCGATGCCTCGGCCGCGGTGCAGGCTGCCTGCGCCGCGCCGGGCGGCGTCGCCAGCCTGATCCTGCCGTCCGACGTGTGCTGGGATGCGGGCGGCGTGGCGGCGGCACCGTTGCCGGCGCTGCCGGTGCCCAGGGTCTCGCCGGATGCCGTGCAGCAGGCTGCGCGCGTGCTGCGCTCGGGCCAGCCGACGCTGATCGTGCTGGCCGGCAGCGCGCTGCGCGAGGGGCCGCTGGGCGACGCGCACCGCATTGCCGCGGCCACCGGCGCGCGGCTGATCTCGCCCATGTCCAATGCGCGCGTGGCGCGCGGGCGCGGGCGCCTGGCGGTGGACCGGGTGCCGTATTCCGGCGATGCCGCGCGCGACAAGCTGGCCGGCATCCGCAACGTGATCCTGGTCGGCGCGCCGGCACCGGTGACCTTCTTCGCCTACCCGGGCAAGTCGCCGCGCCCGTATCCGGAGGACGCCGCGGTGCATGTGCTGGCCCGCCCGGAAGAAGACCTGGCCGAAGCGCTGGCGCGGCTGGCCGACGAACTCGGCGCGCGCCAGGCGCAACTGCCCGCCGCCGCCGCGCCCGCGCCGGTGGAGCCCGCGCGCGGCGCGGTCACCTCCGAGGCGGTGGCGCGCACGCTCACCGCGCTGCTGCCCGAGCAGGCCATCGTGGTGGAAGAGAGCGTCAGCTTTGGCCGCGCGTTCTATCCCGGCACGGTGCACGCGGCACCGCACGACTGGCTGCAGCTGACCGGCGGCGCCATCGGCGCGGGCCTGCCGCTGGCGCTCGGCGCGGCCGTGGCCGCGCCCGGCCGGCGCGTGGTGGCGCTGCAGGCCGATGGCTCGGCCATGTACACCTTGCAATCGCTGTGGACCCTGGCGCGCGAACAGCTCGACGTTACCGTGGTGCTGCTGGCCAACCGCAAGTACGCCATCCTGCTGGGCGAACTGGCCGGCGTCGGCGCCAACCCGGGCAAGACCGCGCTGGACATGCTCGACATCGGCAACCCGGACCTGGACTGGGTCAAGCTGGCCGGCGGCATGGGCGTGGAAGGCGCGCAGGCCACCGACATGGAGCGCTTTGCCGACCTGTTCCGCATGGCCAATGCGCGCAAGGGGCCGTTCGTGATCGAGCTGGTGATCTAGTCAGCCGCGCGTTTCAGTCGGTCAGGTCCGACCACCCCGGCGCCTCGTTGGCGCCGGGCAGTTGCTGCAGCACGTATTCATGCAAGCGCGACAGCTCCAGCGCGATGTCCTCCGGAAACCCCTGCCGCCCGCCGCGCTTGTCGATCAGCAACTCGACCAGGAAGGCATGCAGCGCGGCCGGATTGGCGGACAGCGCCGCCAGCTGGTTGCCGATGCGCGGATAGCGCCGGCACAGCACCAGCGGGCGCGCCCCGGCCGGCAGCGCCACCAGCCAGCGCATGGCCACGTCCGACAGCGCCGCATCTTGCGGCGATGGCGCACGCCGCAGCCCGCTCCAGTCCGGCGCGGCCTGTACCGGCGGCTCGCCGTCCAGGATCTTTTTGGCTTCCTCGACGGTGACGAATTCAAAAGAGAGGGGTTCCATGCCGGCTCCGGGGGGCAGACCAACGCGCGACGCGGGTCTCTTGCTGCATTCTAGCGGGGTACGCGATCGTGGCTGGCGTTTTGGGGCGCCCGGCGGGCAGGCACTCGGGATCGATGTGCCGGCGCGGGTCGAGTAAAGTATGGCCCCTTCCGCTCCCATCGATAGCTAAAACCCCAAATGGCAGGCATGCAAAGAAAACAGGCAACGCTGACCGGGCTCGTCGCGGTGCTCCTGTGGAGCTCGATTGTTGGCCTGATCCGCGGCGTCAGCGAGAGCTTCGGCGCGACGGGCGGTGCCGCGCTGATGTACACGGTCGCCTCCGTGCTGCTGTGGGTTTCGGTGGGCCACGTCCGTCTGCGGGCATTGCCCCGCGCCTACCTGGTCTGGGGCAGCGTGCTGTTCGTGTCGTACGAGCTGTGCCTGTCGCTATCGATCGGCTACGCCAACAGCGGCAGGCAGGCGATCGAAGTGGCCATGGTCAACTACCTGTGGCCCAGCTTCACCTTGCTGGCCGCCATCCTGTTCAACCGGCAGCGGGCCGGCTGGCTGGTCGTGCCGGGTTTGCTGGTGGCCGTCCTCGGGATCTGCCAGGTACTGGGCGGCGACCAGGGACTGGATGTGGCGGGCATGGCGGCCAATGTGCGGGACAACCCGCTCAGCTACGGGCTTGCCTTCGCCGGTGCGGTGATCTGGGCGGGCTATTGCACCGTGACGGCCCGCATCGCCCGGGGCAAGAACGCCGTCACGCTGTTCTTCATGCTGACCGCGCTCGCGTTGTGGGCCAAGTACCTGTTCACCGGCGGCGAAGCGATGGCGTTCAGCGTTGCGGGCGTGGTCTACCTGGCTCTGGCGGCCTGCGCGATGGGCTTTGGTTATGCGGCGTGGAACGTCGGCATCCTGCACGGCAACGTGACCGTGCTCGCCGGTGCATCGTATTTCATTCCGGTGCTGTCGGCCGCCCTGGCCGCGGTGCTGCTGCATGCGCCGCTGTCCTTCGCGTTCTGGAAGGGGGCGGCGATGGTGGTCGCGGGGTCCATCCTTTGCTGGCTCGCCACGCACGGCAGGGGCGAGCGCGCCGCGACAGCCGCCGGGTCCGGCCAGGCGACATAGCGTAGCGGGGCACCGGCACCACCAGGATGGCTGCCGGAGCAGCGATGGCGCATCGCGATGCGTGAGCGGCCTACCGCGTGGGGCCCGGCAGCCCCAGCGCCCGTTCGATACACCGGATGATCTCGGTATCCTCGAACGGCTTGCCGATAAAGCACGCCGCCCCCGCCGCCTGCGCGCGCGCTTCATAGCCCTGCTTGTCGAAGGCCGTCATGAAGATCACCGGCATGCGCAGGCCGCGCGCGCGCAGCGCGGCACTGAGCGCAAAGCCGTTCATGCCCGGCATCTGCACGTCCGCGATCACGCAGTCGATGCCGTCGAGCGACGGCGATGCCAGCAGCTCCGCCGCGCCGGGGTAGAGCTCCACGGCCAGGTCGAAGGCGCGCAGCAGCCGCCCCATGGCCTGCCGCACGGCAGCGTCGTCGTCGACGATGGCAATCACGGGCGTGGCATTCACGCGAACTCCTCGAACAGGCGTGCGCGGTGGCAGGGGTCACGCACGCCCCTTGCTGCGTGGGCGGCACTAGAAGGTGTGCCGCAGCCCCAGCGCAAACGTCTGCGGATCGGCGCCGGCGCGGACGCCGAGGTCGTTGATGGCGAAGTCGTAGATCGCGTTGTCGGCATTATCGATGCGGCTGTAGTAGGCATACAGCGCGGTGCGCCGCGACAGCGGATAGTCGTAGCCGACCGTGAACTGCGTGGCGTGGGTCTGCGCGCCGCTGCGAAAGAAGCCGATGGTATCCGCCGACGAACCGGTGCCGTTGGCCGCATAGGCCACGCCGACGCGCACGCTGCCGGTGCCGAGCTGCTGCACCAGCGAGGCGTAGTACGCATTGCGCTGCAGGTCGCCGGTGTCGGTGCGGTAGTGCAGGTGTTCGACCACCGCGGCCAGGCGCGTGCCAGGCAGCAGCTGCCATGCCACGCCGGCCTTGAGTGCGTCGTCGTTGCGGCCGGCGGCCTGGTAGTGCTGGTGGCGCTCCCAGGCCAGCGTCGCGTTGAGCGGGCCGCGCTCATAGACTGCCGCCACCGAGTACAGCGCGGGATTGCGCGCGACGGTGGTCTTCTCCTCGGGCAAGCCCCAGCCCAGCCACAGGCTGACGCCGGCCCAGCGCGGCGTGCGGTACTGCACGATGTTCTTCTGGCGCCGGTCGAACGAGCTGGTGTTCTCGACATTGTCGGTGCTCGAGGCCGAGCCGTTGCCGATCAGCGCCATATAGCCGGCGGTGGTCGGATAGTACGGGTCGTAGCCCATGGTCGCTTCGGTGTAGGGCGTGTGCCAGTGGCCCAGGAACAGCAGGCCATGGCTGCCCTGCAGGCCGATGCGCGAATTGCGGCTGGCGATCTGGCCCTGGCCGGAATCGAGCGACAGTGCGCTTTCGATCTGCCACACGGCCTTGAGCGCGCCGCCCAGGTCTTCTTCGCCGCGCAGGCCGAATACCGAGCGGTTGTTGTTCAGGCGCACGACTCCGCCGAGAGCGGTGCCATCGGTCGCGGGGCTGGCGTCGCTGTACTCGAGCGAGGTGTTCAGGCGGCCGTAGACGGTAACGCTGCCCGCCGCCAGCGCAGGCGCGCACAGCAGTGCGCAGCACGCCCCCAGCAGCGCGCGGACGGCCGGGTTAGTGCGTGGCATCGTCGGCGGGCGTCTTGCTGGCGGCGTTCAGGGTCGGACCGGGCGTGCCGGTGATCTTGGGCATGCACTCGGCATGGAACCACGCGGCGGTCACAGGTTCGCCGGCCAGCATGCGCTTGATCGGCGGCACCACCTGTTCGCCGATCAGCATGCCGAGCAGGCCGACCAGCGCCACCACCGGCGGGGCGGGTGAGCGGACCTGCATCAGCGCGTAAATGATGCCGACCAGGATGCCGGCGGCCAGGGAGACAAGGTAGAGCTTCATGGGAATTCCCGGTGAGGTTGGCAGGTCAGTGCGGTGCGGACGGCGCTGTTGGCCCCGCTGATGGCCCAGCCGGCAGCCCCACCCCCAGCAGGTGCCGCACGCGCGGCGGCGTCTCGCGCGCATGGAAGCGCGTGATCTCGCGCTGCAGGTCGGCATCGGCGTGCGGCACGCGGCGGTGCTGGCGCAGGTGCTCGGCCCAGGACTCGACCAGGAACCATTCGGTCAGCAGCTCCGGATCGGCCGGGTCTTCCATCACGCCCCAGTTGAAGGCACCGTCGCGCAGCCGTTCTTCCGAGAGCTTGTGCACCGCGCGCAGGAAGGCATCGCGGTCTTCCGCGCGGACGCAATATTCGATCAGGATCATCACCGGTCCGCGGTCATGCGCGATCTCGTCGGCGCCCTCCGGCTCCGGCCAGTGCTGGGCCGGTGCGAGGTCTTCCTCGCCACGCGGCAGGCGCAGCCGATGCAGCAGCAGCGCCGCGGCCAGCAGGCCGCCGGCGGCGACCAGCAGCCCGCCGGAGATGCCCAGCGCCTGGGCCACGAAGCCCCACACCAGGCTGCCCGCCGCCATCGCGCCGTTGAAGACCATCTGGTAGACCGCCAGCGCGCGGCCGCGCACCCAGTTGGGCAGGATCGCCTGCGCCACGCCGCCCAGCGTCGTCAGTGCGGTGATCCAGGCGGCGCCGAGGAACAGCAACAGCGGCAGCGCCACCCACACCGGCGGCGCGATGCAAAGCGCTGCCATCACCACCGCGGTGACGATGGCCGACAGCAGCACCATGCCGTCGGCGTCGAGGCGCCGCTGCAGCCGCGGCATCACCAGCGCGCCGAGGATCGCACCGAGGCCCACCGCGCCCAGCAGCACGCCATAGAGGCTGGCGCCGCCCTGCAGCAGTTGCTTCGCCACCAGCGGCAACAAGGCCCAGATGCTGCTGCCGAAGGCGAAATGCACGGCCGCGCGCGCCAGCACGACATGCAGCTTGCTGTGCGCGCGGGTAAAGCGCAGCCCGGCGCGGAACGCGCCCAGAAAATGCTCGCGCAGCGGATCGGCGGGGCGCTGCGGGCGCTTCCACCACAGCAGCGCGGCGATCACGAAGACATAGCTGACCAGGTCCACGCCATAGGTGGTGGCCGCGCCGAACGCCGCCAGCAGCAGGCCGCCGGCGGCCGGGCCGATCGCGCGCGCGATGTTGACGCCGAGCGCGTTGAGCGCGACCGCGCGCTTGAGCTCTTGCTGCGGCACCAGTTCCGGCACGATCGATTGCCAGGTCGGGCCCATCATTGCCGCGCCGATGCCGCCGAGGAAGGCCATGCCGATCAGGATCTCGATCGTCAGCGCCTGGCGCCAGGCCAGCACCATCAGCGTGCCGCTGACCATGGCCAGCCCCACCTGCACCACGATCAGGAAGCGCCGGCGGTCAAGGATGTCGGACAGCACGCCGGCCGGGATCGCCAGCAGGAACACCGGCAGCGTGGCCGCGGCCTGGATCGTGGCGACCGCGGCGGGCGAGGTGGACAGGTCGGTGGCCAGCCAGGCGCTGGCCACGTCGCGCATGAAGCTGCCGATATTGCCGAGGATGGTCGCGGCCCACAATACCGCGAAGGTGGCCTGCGCCAGCGGGGCAAAGGTGCCGCCATTGGCGGGCGCGGGCGCGGGGCGGAGTGCTTGTTCGGCCATGCAGGTCACCGTTTGGTTTGCGCCGCTTGCGTGCGCCGTGCGCGTTCGCGCAGGTCATGCCAGGCCACCAGCAGGAAGCCGCCCACCAGTCCCAGGTGCTCGAAGAAGGCATTGGCCATCATGAACCTGGCGTCGGGCGGCGCCTGCCAGAAGCGGTTGGCGACGAAGGTCGCGGCCAGCGTGAACGCCGCCAGCGCCAGGGCTCCCAGCCAGCGGCGCCAGCCGAGCAGGATCATGGCGCACGCGCCCAGTTCCAGCACGATGGTTGCGATCGCCATCGGCACCGCCGGCGCCAGGCCGAAGTGCTGCATCTCCGCGATCGCGCCGCGGAAGTCGGCCAGCTTGACCAGGCCGCCCTGCAGGTAGGCCGCGCACAGCAGCAGCAGCGCGAGCCAGTGCAGCCAGCGCGGCATAGGGAGTGTGGCTGCGCCGGAGCAAGCCGGCGTCAGCGTGGTGGTTGGTTCAGGCATGGCCGGTCTCCGGGTGGGGCGTTGGGAAAGTGGCTGGGATCAGAACGCCCAGCAAGAACAGCCGAGTGCGCCCCAGAAAGTGCTTTCGTCCGCGGTCGGCACGCTCGCGGTCCAGGCCCTGGCATGCGCGTGCCCGTGCACGCCACAGCTGCTGGCGCATCCGCACGCGGTGTTCATGGCCAGCTTGCGCGCCTGCGGCCGCGGCTGGTAGCCGCCCACATGCCGCACCGGCGACCAGTCCGGCATCGCCGGCGGAATCTGCGGCGAAAGCTTGCCGAAGTCGCCGTCGCCATAGACCACCTTGCCGCCGAGGATGGTCAGCACCGAGGCGATGTCCTGGATCTCGTCGCCCGGCACGCTGAAGTAATCGGCCGACAGCACCGCCAGGTCGGCGAGCTGGCCTACCTTGATCTGGCCCTTCTTGCCCACTTCGGACGAGAACCAGGTATTGGCCTCGGTCCACAGCCGCAGCGCGGTCTCGCGGTCGAGCAGGTTGGCCTGCGGGTACATCGGCATGCCGCCCACGGTCTTGCCGGTGGTCAGCCAGTACAGCGACACCCACGGGTTGTACGAGGCCACGCGCGTGGCGTCGGTGCCGGCGCCGACCTTGACGCCTTTCTCCAGCATCTTCTTCACCGGCGGCGTCGCTTCGGCCGCGCGCGCGCCGTAACGCTCGACAAAATACTCGCCCTGGTACGCCATGCGGTGCTGCACGGCGATGCCGCCGCCCAGCGCGGCAATGCGATCGATATTGCGGTCGGAAATGGTCTCGGCGTGGTCGAAGAACCAGTTCAGGCCATCGAACGGGATCTCTTTGGCGACCTTCTCGTAGACGTCGAGCGCACGCGAGATGGTCTGGTCATAGGTGGCATGCATCCGCCACGGCCAGCGCTTTTCCGCCAGCAGGCGGATCACCGGCTCGAGGTCGGCTTCCATCGACGGCGCCATCTCGGGGCGCTCGACGCGGAAATCCTCGAAGTCGGCGGCGGTGTAGACCAGCATCTCGCCGGCGCCGTTGTGGCGGTAGAGGTCGTCGCCCTGGCCGGGCCTGACCTGGGCGCTCCAGGACTTGAAGTCGTTGAGCTCTTCCTTGGGCTTCTGCGTAAACAGGTTGTAGGCGAGCCGCACCGTCAGCTGGCCTTCCTTGTGCAGTTCCTCGATGATGCTGTAGTCCTCGGGGTAGTTCTGGTAGCCGCCGCCCGCATCGATCACGCCGGTGACGCCAAGCCGGTTCACCTCGCGCATGAAATGGCGGGTCGAGTTCTTCTGGTACTCCGGCGGCAGCTTCGGGCCCTTTGCCAGGGTCGCGTACAGGATGGTCGCGTTGGGCTTGGCCAGCAGCAGGCCGGTGGGGTTGCCGCGCGCATCGCGCACGATCTCGCCGCCCGGCGGATTGGGCGTGTCCTTGTTGTAGCCCACCGCGCGCAGCGCGGCGCCGTTCAGGATGGCACGGTCGTACAGGTGCAGGATGAACACCGGCGTATCGGGCGCCACGGCGTTCAGTTCCTCGATGGTGGGCAGGCGCTTCTCGGCGAACTGGTGCTCGGTGAAGCCGCCCACCACGCGCACCCATTGCGGCGCGGGGGTGCGCGCCACCTGGTCCTTCAGCATCCGCATCGCATCGGCCAGCGAGCGCACGCCGTCCCAGCGCAGCTCCATGTTGTAGTTCAGGCCGCCGCGGATGATATGCATGTGGCTGTCGATCAGCCCGGGAATGGCCCGCCGGCCATTCAGGTCGATGACCTTCGTCTGCGCCCCGGCCAGCTTCATGATGTCCTGGCGCGTGCCGACGCCGACAAAGCGTCCGTCGCGCACGGCCACGGCATCGGCCTGCGGGTTGGACTTGTCGAGCGTGGCGAATTTGCCGTTGACGAGGATGAGGTCGGGGGTGCCTGGTGACATGGCGAAGATCTCCGAGGAGGCGGCCGCGCCGAGCGCGGCGGCGGAGGCGATGAATTGCCGGCGGGTGACTGACATAAGCTCAGGCGTTCAGGAAGGCCAGCAGGTCGGCATTGACCTGGTCGGCGTTGATCACACACATGCCGTGCGAAGCACCCGGGTAGATCTTCAGGGTGGCGTCCTTCACGATCTCGGCCGACAGCCGCGCCGAATTTCCGATGGGCACGATCTGGTCGTCGTCGCCATGCAGGATCAGCGTCGGCACGTCGATCTTCTTCAGGTCCTCGGTGTAGTCCACCTCCGAGAATTCCCGGATGCAGGCGTACTGGCCAACGATGCCGCCGGCCATGCCCTGCGCCCAGAACGCGTCGATGGTGCCCTGCGAGACCTGGGCGCCGTCGCGGTTAAAGCCGAAGAACGGCACCGCCAGGTCCCGGTAGAACTGCGAGCGGTTATCGGCGACGCCCTTGCGGATACCGTCGAACACCGCCATCGGCAGGCCGTCGGGGTAGGCCGTGGTCTTCAGCATCACCGGCGGCACCGCGCCGATCAGCACCGCCCTGGACACGCGTCTGGTGCCATGGCGGCCGATGTAGTGCGCCACCTCGCCGCCGCCGGTGGAGTGGCCCACCAGCGTCGCCTCCTGCAGGTCCAGCGCATCCAGCAACGCCGCCAGGTCGTCGGCATAGGTGTCCATGTCGTTGCCCCGCGCGGGCTGGTCCGAGCGGCCATGGCCGCGGCGATCATGGGCGATCACGCGAAAGCCCTGCTGCACCAGGAACAGCAGTTGCGCGTCCCAGGCGTCGGCATTGAGCGGCCAGCCGTGCGAGAACACGACCGGGCGGCCCGAGCCCCAGTCCTTATAGAAGATCCGGGTACCGTCTTGGGTAGTAATGAAGCTCATGATTCACCTTTGCGATGGAGGAGGACAACAGGAGGCGACGGGATCGCCAGGCTTAGCGGGCCGGCACCGGCGCGATCGACTCGTGCGGCGTGGCGGTGCGTTGCGGGGCCTTGTGGACCATGGTGTAGGCATAGTCGACGCCCATGCCGTAGGCGCCCGAGTGCTCCTTGACCAGCTTCATCACGGCGTCATACGTATCGCGCTGGGCCCAGTCGCGCTGCCATTCCAGCAGCACCTGCTGCCACGTCACCGGCACGGCGCCGGCCTGCACCATGCGCTGCATGGCGTAGTCGTGCGCTTCCTTGCTGGTACCGCCCGAAGCGTCGGCCACCATGTAGATCTCGTAGTTGCCTTCCAGCATGGCACACAGCGCGAAGGTGGTGTTGCAGACCTCGGTCCACAGCCCGGCGACGATGACCTTGTTGCGGCCGTTCGCCTTGAGCGCGTCGCGCACTTTCTGGTCGTCCCACGAGTTCATCGAGGTGCGCTCCAGGGTCTTCTGCTCCGGGAACACGTCCAGCAGTTCCGGATAGGTGAAGCCCGAGAACGACTCGCTCTCGACGGTGGTGATGGTCGTCGGGATATTGAAGATCTTGGCCGCCTTGGCCAGACCGACCACGTTGTTCTTCATGGCCTGCCGGTCCATCGACTGCACGCCGAAGGCCATCTGCGGCTGGTGGTCGATGATGATCAGCTGGCTGTTCTGCGGGGTGAGGACTTCGAGCTTCGGGTTGGACATGGTGTCGTTCCTTGGGAACAGGGTTGAGCCCGGGTGCGGTCCTTGCTTCAACGCAAGGCCGTAACGCGGGAAGGGGCGGAGCAGGGCGGCGTGGTCGCGTGACCGCAGCGCTGCCGCAGGGAAGACTAGTCGGTGTGGGCGCCAACGCAAATCGTATGTTCGTATTACCCGGCGGCTGCGCCGATGCCCAGACGTGGTGCACCGTGCGCGGCGTACGCGCCGTCGCCGCCTGCGCCCGCGACTAACACCATGGTATGGGTGTCGGGTGCATCACTGCCGTGAACCGATGCCGATCCTTGCGATGACATGCTCGCTGGTTATAATCCGCAACACCTTTCCGAGCGCACTGGAGATCTGACCGTGACATCACCGAGCCTGGAGCCAGCCGACACCAGTGCGAACGATGACGCGACGGTGCTGGTGGTCGACGACGATGCCGCGCTGCGCCGGGCGCTGGGCAACCTGTTCCGTTCGGTCGGCCTGGACGTGGCGCTGTTCGCCTCGGCCGCCGAACTGCTGGCGACGCCCTTGCCCGATACGCCATGCTGCCTGCTGCTCGATGTCAGGCTGCGCGGGCAGAGCGGGCTCGACCTGCAGGCGCGGCTGGGGCAGCTGGGTGTCCACATCCCCATCATCTTCATGACCGGCTACGGCGACATCGCCATGACGGTCGCCGCCATGAAGGCTGGCGCCGAAGACTTCATGCCCAAGCCGTTCCGTGACCAGGACCTGCTCGATGCGGTCGCCGCCGCGCTGGAGAAAGACCGGCTGCGGCGCCAGGGACTGCGCCAGCTCGACGCATTGCGCGCCAGCTACCAGTCGTTGACGCCGCGTGAAGGCGAGGTCATGGGCCTGGCGGTGGCGGGACTGCTCAACAAGCAGATCGCCGCGCAGATCGGCATCAGCGAGGTGACGGTGAAGATCCACCGCGGCCAGGCCATGCGCAAGATGAAGGCGCGAACCTTCGCCGAACTGGTGCTGATGGCGCAGCAGCTCGGCCTGTGCAAGGTCGGCGGCTGAGTGCGCCGTGGCGCCGAGCCTGCCATCATTCCCGCCCCCATGACGCCTGGCATACCCGCGCAGCGACGCCCCGCACCGGCCTTTGACGACGCCTGGCTGGCGCGGGCCGCGCAGACCGTGGTGCACGTCTCGGACGGCATCGGCTACCTGCAACTGTCCGACCCCGACACCGGGTTGCGCTGCTTCGCCAGGGCAGCGCCGCTGGCCGACAGCGGACCACTGCAGGACGAAGCCCGGCTGGCCGCGCGCTTGCAGACGGACTGGGCCGCGGTGCCAGTCGCCACGCTGCGCAGCGCGGATCGCATGGTGGTGGTGTATGGCGGTGCGCCCGCATCGACCCTCGCCGCGACACTGGGGGGCGCCCCGGTTCCCGTCGCACGCTTCCTGGAGCTTGCCATCGGCAGCGTGCGCGCGCTGGCGGGCGCGCATGCGCACGGCCTGCTCCATGGCGATATCCGGCCGCACAACCTGCTCGTTGATGACAGCGACGACAGCAGCGCCAACGACAGTGCCAACGACAGCGCCGGCGTGCGCCTGACCGGCTTCGACCATGCCACCGCGCTGGACGCCATGCCGCCTGTGGTGCCGCGCCCCGGCCCCGCGTCGTGGGCATACCAGTCGCCCGAAGTGGCCCGCGCCGACCAGGCGCGCACCAGTGCCCGCTCCGACCTGTATTCGCTCGGCGTCACCTTCTACCAGATGCTGACCGGCACGCTGCCGTTCACGGCCGATTCGCCCGCGGCGTGGCAGCACGCCCATCTTGCCGTCGAGCCCGTGCCGCCGCATGTGCGCGCACCCGGCCTCGCGCCGTTGCTGGGCGCGATCGTGCTCCGGCTGCTGGCCAAGGATCCGGTTGACCGCTATGCCGGCGCCATGTCGCTGCTCGCCGACCTGCTGCGCTGCCAGGCGGACTGGCGCGAACGCGGCGAGATCGCGCCGTTCAGGCTCGATGCCGCCGGCCCGACCTCGACTCTGAACGTGTCCGGCGAACTCTTTGGCCGCGCGCGCGAAACCGCGCAGCTTGCCGACGCGCTGGCGCGCGTGCGCCACGGCGGCCAATCGGAGCTGGTGCTGATCACCGGCGCCGCCGGCAGCGGCAAGTCGGCGCTGGCAGCGTGGCTGTCGTGCCAGGCGGGGCAGCACGGCATGCGCTTTGCCAGCGGCAAGAGCGACCAGTTGCAGCTGGACATTCCGTACGCCCCGGTCGCACAGATGATCCGCGCGCTGTCGCTGCCGCTGCTGGACGAGCCGGAAGCCGCGCTGGCGCCGGTGCGCGAACGCTGGCTGCGCGCGCTCGCGGGGCAGGGCCGGGCCATTGCCGTGCTGGTGCCCGAGGCCGCGCAGGTGCTGGGACGCACCGCGCCGCTGGCGGAGGTGCCGGCCCGGCAGGCGCAGGCGCGCGCGCAGCAGGCCATTCTTGCCACCTTCGCCACCTTTGCCGACCAGGGCGCGCCGCTGGTGCTGTGCCTCGATGACCTGCAATGGGCCGATGCGTCGACCATTGCGCTGCTCGAAGCCATCACCACGCAGCGCCCGGGCAACCTGCTGCTGATCGCCGCCTATCGCGACCATGGCAACGATGTCGAGCAGCGCTTCTCGTGGCTGCTGCACGCCAGCCGCGCCGGCGCGCTGCCGGTCACGCGCATCGCCGTGCGGCCGCTGGCCGTATGGGAACTGACCGAACTGGTGGCGGCCGCCCTCAACGAGCCGGCGCCGCGCGTGGAAGCGCTGGCGCAGCTGGTGCATGCGAAGACCGGCGGCAATCCCTTCTTCTCGTATCAGTTGCTGCGCGCGCTGGTCGACGACGGCGTGCTGGCCTACCGCAACGAGCGCGCCGGCTGGCACTGGGACGAGGCCGACGCCGCCCAGCATCGCTACACCGACAGCGTGACCGACCTGATGACACGCCGCTTCGCGCGGCTCCCGCAGGAGGGTACGGAGCTGCTCAGGCAGCTGGCCTGCGTGGGCATACGCTGCGAGCAAAGCCTGCTCGCGTGCGTGGCGCAAGTCGGCGCGGCGCAGCTCGGCGAGCGGCTGCGCCCCTTCGTCGATGCCGGCCTGCTGGTACGGACCGGCGACGGCTACGCATTCCAGCATGACCGCGTGCTGGAAGCCGCCTACGCCATGATCGCGCCACGCGAGCGAGCCGCCGCGCATGCGCGCATCGCGGACATCATGATCGAGCACTGGCAGGGCGAGCTGGCCGCGCATGCCTTCGAGATCGGCAACCAGATCGAGCGCGCCGCCGGCCAGCCGCTGCCGGAGCCGCAGCGCGTGGCGTTCGTGCAGGTGCTGCTGGTCGCGGCCAGGCGCGCCCGGCGCAGCGCGGCGATGGCGCAGGCGACGCGCTACACCGACGCCGCGTTCGCGCTGATGCAGCCGTCATGGTGGACCACGCACTGCGCGCTGGCCTACGCCGCCAGCGTGCTGCACTGCGAATGCCTGCTGGCGCAGGCACGGCTGGAGCCGGCCTCGCAGGAGATCGACGCGCTGCTCGCGCGCGACCTGCCGCCGGTGGACAAGGCCGCCGTGCATCGGCTCAAGGCCAGCCTGCAGACCGTGCGCTCCGACTATGAGGGCGCGATCGACGCCGCGCTGTCGGGATTGGCGCTGCTCGATATCCACCTGGAGCGCGGGCCCAGCCCGGCGCGCATGCGCGAGGCCTATGACGCGGTGAAGCAGGCGCTGGGGGGCCGCGCAATCGACAGCCTGGGGCGGCTGCCCGCGACCGAAGACAGCCGCATCCAGACCATCATGGGGCTGCTGTCGACGCTGATCTCGTCGCTGTTCGTGCGCGATGGCATCAGCTTCCTGCACGTGGCCAAGATTGTGGAGCTGACGCTGGAACACGGCGCCACCGCGCAATCGCCATATGGGCTGTCGTGGTTCGGGGTGTTTATCGCCAGCCTGTACGAGGAATACGAGGACGGCCTGGCCTACGGGCTGGCGGCGATGGACCTGGCCGACCGCCATGGCTACGAGGCCGAGCGCATCGCCACGCTGGTGGCGGTCGACCAGGTCAGCGCCTGGACCCGGCCCCTGTCTTACGCGCTGGCGCATGCGCAGCGCGCGGTCACGCTGGGCCGCGCCTCGGGCGATATCGGCATGGCCTGCTATGCCTGCAACCATATCGCGTCCGACCTGCTCGCCATGGGCGAGCACCTGCGCCTGGTGGAGGAGGAGATCGGCCGCGGGCTGGCGCTGACGCGGCTGGTGCAGTACCGGGATATCGAGCTGATCCTGTATTCGCAGCACCATTTCCTGCACCGGCTGCGCAGCGGCGACGAAGCCGCACCGCAGGGCGAGGCCGCGCACCAGATGAGCGCGGCGCAGCGGCTGGCGCGCGCCAACTCGCTGCCGACCCGGTTCTGGATCTGGCTCTACGACGGCATGGCGGCGGTGTTCCGGCAGGAGTGGCAGCACGCCGTGCGCAGCCTGCGCGAGGCGCAGGCGCTGATCTGGTCGGCGCCGGCCCATATCAACGTCGCGGATTGCCGGCTGTATCTGGCCCTTGCGCTGTCGCACGCGACTACCGGCGCTGCGTCGGACGACGTGATGGCCGATGTCATGGCCGAGCTGGCAGCGCATCGCGACTGCTTTGCCCGCTGGGCGGCGCTGAACCCGCTGACCTTCCGCGGCAAGCTGGCGCTGGTCGATGCGGAGCTGGCGCGCCTGCGCGGCGATCCGCTGCAGGCGCTGGCCGGCTACGAGCAGGCGGCGGTGGCTGCCGCCGCAGCCGGATTCGTTCATGAGGCGGCGCTCGCGCACGAGCTGGCCGGCATGCTGGGCGAAGCGCGCGGCCTGCCGACCGCGGCCATGCAGCACTGGCGCCTGGCCCATGCCGGCTATCGCCGTTGGGGCGCCGACCACAAGGCGATGCTGCTGGAGGCCCGCCATCCGCAACGCGATGTGGCGGGGCACGACCACGGCGGCGCCGACGGCAAGCTCAGTGCGCAGCGCTGGGAGCTGGGCATGAAGGCGGCCAGGGCGTTGTCCAGCGAGATCGTGATGGACCGGCTGATCGAAACGCTGATGACCCATGTGGTGCTCCATGCCGGCGCGCAGTACGGCTTGCTGCTGCTGATGCGCGGCGGGCAGCCCATGATCGAGGCCTCGGCACGCGTGGCAGATGGCAAGGTGGCGGTGACGCTCGGCAGCGCGGTGCCGAGCGAGCAGGCCCTGCCGCTGGCGGTGCTCGACAGCGTGCTGCGTACCCGGCAGACGCTGGCGCTGGACGACGCCATGGTCGATGCGCCGTCGATCCGCACCAGGGGCGCGATTGCCGGTGGCCCGCGCTCGGTGCTGTGCCTGCCGCTGCTGCGCGGCGGCAGCCTGGTCGGCGTGTTCTACCTGGAAAACAGCCTGGCGCCGGCGGTGTTCGACGCGACCCGGATCGCCGAGCTCGAGGTGCTGGCGCCGCAGGTGGCGATCTCGCTCGAGACCGCGCGCCTGTACCAGCAGCTGATCGACGAAAGCAACCGCCGCGTTGCCGCCGAGAGGCGGCTGCGCAGCGCCAGCTCGGCACTGGCGCGCACCTCGCACCTGACCGTGATGGGCGGCCTGGCCGCCTCGATCGCGCATGAAGTCAACCAGCCGCTCACCGCCATCGTCGCCACCGTCGACGCCAGCCTGCGCTGGCTGAACCGGCCCAGGCCGGAGGTGGCCGAGGCGCTCGACGGCTTCACCGACATCAAGCAGTACGCGCTGCGCGCCGCCGACATCATCCGTGCGCTGCGCGCGCTGGCCAGGCAGGTGCCGGCGGTGCTGGCGCCGCTGCATCCCGACGATGTCCTGCGCGAAGTACTGGAGATGGCGCGCCTGGACCTCGACGCGCACGAGGTCCGGGTCGTCGCACGGCTGGCGGCGGGAGCCGCCGTGGTCGAAGCCGATCGCGTCCAGCTGCAGCAGGTGGTGCTGAACCTGATCACCAACGCGCTCGACGCCATGGCGCAGACCCCGCCCGCGCAGCGCGAGCTGATCGTGACCTCGTACCGCGAGCAGGACACCGTCGTCGTCAGCGTGCAGGACCACGGCGCGGGCATTCCCGACGACGTGCTGGGCCAGGTGTTCGAGCCGTTCTTCACCACCAAGGACGATGGCATGGGCATGGGTCTCGCCATCTGCCGCTCCATCATCGAGGCGCACGGCGGCACGCTGGAAGTGCGCAACCGGCGCAGCGGCGGCAGCGAGTTCATGTTCCGGCTGCCGGTATGCGAGATGTTGCCCGCGGCGCAACCCTGAAAGCACCACCGCCGCGGCGCTGCGGGACGGTGGTTCTCACGCGTCCCGCATCCCCTGCATCAGCCGCAGTTCCCGTCGGCCACGCACAGCCCGTGCACCACCATCTCGCCCATGAAGTCCATCGAAGCCTGGTCGGCGATGGCTTCGCGCAGCGCGTCCAGCGCGGCATCGTGGGCATCTCCGGCATTGCCGGCCTGCAGCGGGGTGTCATGCCAGCCCCGCGGGACGGCGGCAGGGTCGACATCGACCCCGGCCCCCGCGGCCAGCGCCGCCAGCACGGCGCTTTCCGCTTCGACCAGCGCTTGCGCCGACAGGCCCTTGGCGCTTGCCGTGCCGAAGCCGTCGAAGGCCTGGGCCGGCGGGCCGCCCGTCAGCTTCCACAGCGCCAGCTCGGTCAGCGGCGTGCAGTTCACGGTGCGCCCGCCCAGCACCAGGCCGTGCAGCCGCTGGCGGTTCGGCTCATCCTGCGCGAGCCCCCCCTCGCAGCGCACCATCAGCGCGCCGTCCGGCACGCCGGACAGGCGGAAGGCGCCGCTGGCATCGGCCGTGGCGTGGCGCACCTGCCCTTGCGAGTCGCGCACCTGAATGCTGGCGCCGGCCAGTGCCGCGCCGACGGCCGCGGTGCCGCTCACATCCTGCGCCGGCTCATCCCCGCATGCCGCGATGGCCGCGACCCCGCATGCGAGCACGAGGTGGCGCCAGTGTCGAAGTTGCTTGCCCATGGTGTCGGTGCTCACGGAGCCAGGTTGGCCAGCTCGCGGCGCGAGCGGTTGAACAAGCCGCGCGCCAGCGGCGTCGGGCGGAAGTCGACGTCGAGCGGCGAGATGGTGATGTACTTCGCCAGGAAGGCGGGCGTCTCGGCCGTCTTCGCCAGCGCGGCCGGTTCGGTCTCGGCCGCGCCCACGTCGATCGAGACGGTGTTGTCGGCATTGCGCTTGTAGGCCGTGGTAAAGGAATCCACGGTGCCGGGCACGGTCAGGCGCACGCCGGCGGGGGTGCCGCCGACCGGATAGTTGATGCTGAGCGGGTGGGCCACGGGCAGCAGCGGCTGGCCGGCGGGGCGGCTGGCCTCCAGGGTGGCGACCACGCGGGCCAGGAAGGCGCCGGCCTTTGGGAACGCGGCGATGGTGGCCGGGAAGCCGGAGCGTGCCTCGGCGAAGTCCACCCCCACGCTCAGCGCGATGGCGGGCACGCCGCGGCGCGCGGCAAACAGCACGTTCATCACCGTGCCCGAGTGCGGGATCGAATCCGACAGGTTCTCGCCGAAGTTGGCGCCCGACACCACCAGGTCCGGCGTCATGCCGCTTTCCGGCGCGACGATCTTCAGGCCGATGGCGGTGGCGTCCACCGGCGAGCCGCTGCCGATATAGTCCGGGTTGGTGCTGTTGAGCGCGCTGCCCGCGACAAAGGTGGGCTTGACCCGGTGCACGCAGTAGGTATCGGCGCTGCCGGCGAGCGGGTCCACCACCAGCCGGGTACGGCCATCGGGCACGGCATAGGCCGCGCCCGAGCCGCTCTGGTTGGTGGCGGGGCCGACCGTGACCACGCGGTGGCCGGCGTCCTGCAGGGCCTTGCGCACCGCGGCGATGCCGGGCGCGGCGCAGCCGTCGTCATTGGTCAGCAGGATATTGAGGGCGTGGGCCGGGCTGGACGCGACGGCCAGTGCCGTGGCAGCAAAGGCGAAGCCGGCAAGCCGCGGGCGGGCACGAAGTCTGAGCATGGGTACCTGTCTCCTCTTTCTTTGTGGGTGATGAAAGCAGTGCCCGGCGTGCCGGGGCGGATCGAAAGCGTCCTTACGCCACCGGCAGGCCGCGCGCGCGCGCCAGCGTGATCGCGGTGTCCTCGATCATGTCTTCCTGGCCGCCCACCAGCCGCTGCCGGCCCAGCTCCACCAGGATCTCGCGCGCGGGGATGCGGTACTTGGCCTCGGCGCGCTTGGCAAACAGCAGGAACGACGAATACACGCCGGCATAGCCCAGCGTGAGCGCGTCGCGGTCGATGCGGATGGGGTGGTCCATGATCGGCACCACCAGGTCCTCGGCCACGTCGGCAATGCGGAACACGTCGACGCCGGTCCCGATGCCCATGCGCTCGCACACGGCCACCAGCACTTCCATCGGCGTGTTGCCGGCGCCGGCGCCCAGGCCCGCGGCGGCGGCATCGATGCGGGTCGCGCCGCAGGCGATCGCGGCGAGCGAATTGGCCACGCCCATGGCCAGGTTGTGATGGCCGTGGAAGCCCAGTTCGGTCTCCGGGCGCAGCGCCTGCCGCACCGCGGTGAGCTTCTCGGTGACATCGTGCGGCAGCATGTGGCCGGCGGAATCGGTGATATACAGGCAGTTGGCGCCGTAGCTTTCCATCAGCAGCGCCTGCTGCACCAGCGTCTGCACCGGCGCCATGTGCGCCATCATCAGGAAGCCGACGGTATCCATGCCGAGCTTGCGCGCCATGCCGATATGCTGTTCCGAGACATCGGCCTCGGTGCAGTGCGTGGCCACGCGGATGGTCTGCACGCCGATCTCGTGCGCCATGCGCAGGTGGTCGACGGTGCCGATGCCGGGCAGCAGCAGCGCCGACACGCGTGCCTGCTTCAGCTCGCCCAGCACCGCGCGCAGGTATTCCTCGTCGCTGTGCGCGGGGAAGCCGTAGTTGACCGAGGCGCCGCCCAGGCCATCGCCGTGGGTGACTTCGATCAGCGGCACGCCGGCGGCGTCGAGGCCGCGGGCAATGCCTTTCATCTGCTCCAGCGAGATCTGGTGGCGCTTCGGGTGCATGCCGTCGCGCAGGGTCATGTCGTGCAGGGTAATGCGTTGGGCCATGGCCGGGCTCCTCAGGCAGTGGCGGTTTCAGGGCTGCCGGCGCGCATGGCGGCGGCGATGCATTCGGCGGTGCGGGCGGCCGAGGCGGTCATGATGTCGAGGTTGCCGGCGTATTTGGGCAGGTAGTCGCCCAGTCCTTCCACCTCGAGGAAGATCGAGACGCGCTTGCCGTCGAACACCGGGCCGTTCTTCAGCGTGTAGCCGGGCACGTACTTGCGCACCTCGGCGATCATGTCGTGCACCGACGCGGTGATCGCGGCCACATCCGGGGCGTCTTCGGTCAGGCAGTGGATGGTGTCGCGCATGATCAGCGGCGGCTCGGCCGGGTTGATCACGATGATGGCCTTGCCCTGGCGCGCGCCGCCCACGGCCTCGATCGCGCCCGCGGTGGTGCGGGTGAACTCGTCGATATTGCGGCGCGTGCCGGGACCGACCGAGCGCGACGACACCGTTGCCACGATCTCGCCATACGCCACCGCCTGCACGCGCGATACCGCATACACCATCGGGATGGTGGCCTGCCCGCCGCAGGTGACCATGTTGACGTTCATCTCGTTGCTGCCGATATGGGCCTCGAGATTGACCGGCGGCACGCAGAACGGCCCGATCGCCGCCGGCGTCAGGTCGATCACGCGCACGCCGCGCGCGGTCAGCTTGGCCGAGTGCTCGGCGTGGACGTAGGCAGAGGTAGCATCGAAGGCGATGCGGATATCGTCGGCCTCAAGGTGCGGCAGCAGGCCGTCGATGCCGTCGCTGGTGGTCTTCAGCCCCAGTTCGCGCGCACGCGCCAGGCCTTCGGAGGTCGGCTCCACGCCGACCATCCAGACCGGTTCCAGGATATCGCTGCGGCGCAGCTTGTAGAGCAGGTCGGTGCCGATATTGCCGGGACCGATCAGGGCGCATCGGATCTTGTTCATGGTGTTTGGGATCGCAGGGTCAGACAATCAGGAGAACACGGCGGCGCAGCCGCCGATGCCGGTGATATGCATGGACAGGCGGTCGCCCGCCTGCACGGGAATCAGCGCCGCCAGCGAGCCCGACAGAATGGTCTCGCCGGCCAGCAGGGGAATGCCGTAGCTGCCGAGGGTGTTGGCCAGCCACGCCACCGCGTCGGCGGGATGGCCCAGCGCGGCGCTGCCCAGGCCGGTGGCGGCGCATTCGCCGTTCTTGTTGAGCGTCATCGCACACGCGGCCAGGTCCACCGCATGCGGGCTCACGCGCTCGTCGCCGAGCACATAGACGCCGCACGAGGCGTTGTCGGCAACGGTGTCCTCGATGCGGATGCGCCAGTCGCGGATGCGCGAATCGACGATCTCGAAGCAGGCCGCCACCGCCTCGGTGGCGTCGAGCACGTCGTCGCGCGTCACGCCCGGGCCGCGCAGGTCGCGCCGCAGGAAGAAGGCGATCTCGCCCTCGGCGCGCGGCTGGATCAGCGACGCGGCGGGGATAGGCTGGCCGGCGGCGTAGTGCATGCTCTGCAGCAGGATGCCGAAGTCGGGCTGGTGCACGTCCAGCATCTGCTGCACGGCGGCGCTGGTCACGCCGATCTTCTTGCCGGTGACGCGGTCGCCGGCCGCCAGCCGGTGGGCGACAAAGCCCTGCTGGATGCGATAGGCGGCGCTGACATCCAGCGCCAGGCCGCGGCCGCTGAGCGGCGGCACCGGCGTGCGCGTGACCAGCGCCTGGTGGAGTTCGTTGCTGAGCGTGGTGATCAGGTCGGCATTCATGGCGGAAGAGAGGGCGGTCCGCGGGCCATGCAGGCGGCGCGAACCGGGACGAGGGGTCAGAACGAGTACTTGGCGTTGAAGGCGACGTAGTCGCGATCGGCCAGCGGGCGGTTGACGATATTGGCGCCGCCGATGAACGCGGCGTAGGTCAGGTTGAGCTCCAGGTTGTTCAGGTACTTGAAGGTCAGCCCGACGCTGGCGCGCTTGTCGCCATAGCCCATTAGCGTGCCGAACGCGCCCGCCACCGCCGACCTGCCGCTGAACTGCTGCGCATAGGTCAGCGGCACGGTGACGTCCCAGCCGTCGAACACGTTGTTGTAGGTCAGCGACCAGCCCACCTGGAACGCCGCCGAGTTGCGCGTGTTCGACAGCTTGCTGAAGCCCATCACCGGGTCCACGTCCAGCACGTGCAGGTACGAGACTTCGCCCAGCAGCGCCTGCGAATCGGCCAGGAAGGTCGGCCCCACCGAATAGATCGCGGACAGGTTGCCCTGCAGCGCCTTGCCGCGCGAGGCGGTGGGCGACCCCGCCACGTCCACCAGCATCGGTATGCCGTCCTTGTAGCTGACTTCACCGGCGACGTTGGCGCCGAGCAGCTGCGTCGAGAAGCTGGCGCCGGTCAGGTTGATGCCGCCGTAGAACTTCTGCTGGTACTGCAGCGTGGGGAACAGCGAGGTGACCACGCTCGGGTTCTTGTCGTGGTAGCGCAACTGGTAGATCCCGATCTCGGTGTCCTCGAACACGCGGAAGCGGGCGCCGACACCCCATTGGCCCCAGTCGGACGGGCGGATATCCGGACCGCGCGGGATGTTGAAGCCAGGCCCGATGATGAACTCGGCGCCAGGCCCGACCACGTCGGTGGTGCTGAAATAGCTACCCGGGGCAAAAATCTGGTTCGGCTTGTAGGTGAACTGGTAATAGCCCATCACGCTGAACGTCGGCGTCACCTGCAGCTGCAGCGAGGCCTGCGGCACCGGCAGCAGGATGTCCTTGACCTCGGCGCCGGGCACGAAGGCCTTGGTGGCATCTGCGGGCCCTTGCGCCCCCGCGATGTTGGCGAAAAACAGGCTCTCGCCCCACGCCACCACCTGGTTGCCCAGCTTGAAGCTCAGCTGCGTGCCGCCGATCGGCGTGGCGCCGTAGACATAGGCGTCGAGCAGCTGTGCGCGGTGCTCGTGGTAGTCCTTCGCCGACTCGGTGAATTGGTTGAACGGCCCGCTGTGGTTGACCGTGAAGGGCGCGTTGTTGGAGTTGGTGCCGCTGTAGGCCCAGTCGTAGAACACGCTGCCGCGCAGCAGCGCACCGAACTCGCCGCGCTTCAGGTGCGCCTCGCCCAGCAGCGAGACGCGGTTCGCGGTCATGTCGCCGCGCTTGAAGTTGCGGTCGCCGTCGTCGCCATTGATATTGGCCGGGCTCAGCAGCGCGTCGCTCTGGCGGCCGGTGCGCAGCGCCGCGCCGTAGGACGCGGTGACGCTGTAGTCGAGCGTGGTGTCGTTGCCAAAGTCGATGGTGTCGCCGGCTTGCACGGGCTGCGCTAGCAGCGCGGCCAGCGCCGTCAGGGCCGCTGCTGCGGCGATGGGCCGCAGCCGGTTGCGGCGCTGCTGTGGCCCGCGTGGTGGTTGGTGCATGGTGGTCTCCCCGTGGAATCGGTGTTGGTTCATTGCCTGGCACTTCGATCGGCGCTCGCCTGGACGAGAAGCGTAGAGAGGGGGAGCCATGCACAAATCGGCAGAACGGACTAGGCGCTTACCCTACGGGCAGCGGCTCAGGTGCGGCTCAGGTGCGACTCAGGTGCGACTCAGGTGCGATTAATCGAGGCGGCGTCGAGAAAGGCCGGCCGTTCGCCGCCGCCGTCGATGACGAGATTGGCACCGCTCACGTACGAGGCCTGCGGCGACGCCAGGAACAGGCAGGCGGCGGCGATGTCGTCCGGCAGCGCCAGCCGCCCCAGCGGCACCGTCGCCGCCATGCTGCGCAATGCAGCGGGGTCGCCGTAATGCTGCTGCTGCGAGGTATCGGTCAACACCATGCCCGGGCTGACCGCGGCCACCCGCACGCGCGGCGCCCATTCCACCGCGAGCGTGCGCACCGCGTTGAGGATGCCGGCCTTGGCGGCGCCGTAGGCCGCGGTGCCGGGCGACGGGCGCAGCGCGCTGACGCTGCCGACGAACAGCTGGGTGCCGCCGCCGGCCTGCTGCTGCATGCGCGCATTGCAGCGCTGGGCAAGCTGCAGCGGCGCCACCAGGTTGAGCCGGATCACCGACTCGAGCAGCCGCGGCGAGGCGTCGGCGACCAGCGCGAACGGCGCGCCGCCGGCGTTATGGACCACCACGTCCAGCGTCGGGCTGGCCTGCGCAATCTGCGCCAGCATGGCGTCGACCTGTTCCAGGTCGCGGATGTCCGCGGCAATGAAGCGGGCGCTGCGGCCGTTTGCGGCCGGCAGTTCGCTGTCGTCGGCGGGCGCGGTGCGGCCGCACACGAAGACGTGCGCGCCGGCGCGCAGGAAGCCCTCGCTGATGGCGCGGCCGATGCCGCGCATGCCGCCTGTGACCAGCACGGTCTGGCCGGTGTAGTCGAATCCTGTCATGGGCTTGCCCCGTTTTGCATGGAGCGCCCATCGTAGGAGAAGTGGCGCGGCGGCTCGTAGTCCGAATGAACGATGCCCGGGGCGGTGGCCCTGCGCAAGATGCTGGGCAAACCAAGGGAGACGCCCTCATGTCCGCTACCTCGCTGCACACCGCCCCGATCACCTCGTCCACGTCCTCCACGCCAGCTTCGCTCCACCCCAACCTGCCGGTGGGACGCTTCATCACCACCGCCAAGGGGCTGCGCCTGCACTGCCTGGATGCCGGCGCCGGCGAGCCGGTGGTGTTTATCCACGGCAGCGGGCCGGGCGCGAGCGGGCACAGCAACTTCCGCCACAACGTGCCGGCGTTTGCCGCGGCGGGCTTGCGCACCGTGGTGGTGGACCTGCCGGGCTACGGGCTGTCGTCCAAGCCGGACGATGTCGAGTACACGCTGGACTTCTTCGTCGCCGCGCTGCGCGAGCAGCTGCTGGCGCTGGAACTGCCGCGCTGCGTGCTGGTCGGCAATTCGCTGGGCGGCGCAATCGCGCTGCAGTACGCGCTGGATTATCCCGAGCATGTCAGCCGCCTGGTGATGATGGCGCCGGGCGGCGTGGAGGAGCGCGAGACCTATTTCGAGATGCCGGGCATCCAGCGCATGGTGTCGCTATTCACCGGCGGCCACATGAACCCCGACACCATGCGCCAGCTGCTGCAATTGCTGGTGCACGACGCCAGCCTGGTCACCGACGCGCTGGTCGACGAGCGCATGGCGGTATGCCGCGAGCAGCCGCGCGAGGTGCTGGCCACCATGAAGGTGCCCAACCTGACTGCGCGCCTGGGCGAGATCCGCTGTCCGGTGCTGGGCTTCTGGGGCACCGAGGACCAGTTCAATCCCGCCTCGGGCGCGGCGAAGTTCCTGAGCGGCTGTGCCGATGCGCGCTTTGTCATGATCAACCGCTGCGGGCATTGGGTGATGGTCGAGCACGCGGCGTATTTCAACCGCGAATGCCTGGGCTTCCTGGCCGATACCGCCCCGGCCGGCGCGGCATAATTGCCTGCGCCCACAAGATAAATACCAAGGAGACATCATGGAATACCCGTATGACCTGTTCGGCCTGCGCGGCAAGGTGGCGGCCATCACCGGCGCCGCGCGCGGCATCGGCGCCGAGACCGCGCGCATGCTCGCGGCCGCTGGTGCCAGGGTGGCCGTGCTCGACGTGCTGGAAGCAGACGGCAAGGCAACCGCCGAAGCGATCTGCGCGGCCGGCGGCGAGGCCGCGTTCTGGAAGCTCGACGTCACCCGCGAAGACGAGGTGGCGCGCGTATTCACCGAGATCGCCGAGCGCTTCGGCAGCCTCGGCATCCTGGTGAACAACGCCGGCATCGAAGGGCCCAATGCGCCCACCCATGAACTGGCGCTGGAGCAATGGCAGCAGGTGATGGCGGTGAACGTGACCGGCACCTTCCTGTGCACCAAGCACGCCATTGCGCCCATGGAGCGCGCCGGCGGCGGCGCCATCGTCAACGTGTCGTCGATGTACGGCATCGCCGGCGGGCCGGACGTGCCGCCGTATCACGCGTCGAAGGCGGCGGTGCGGATGATGGCCAAGACCGACGCGCTGCTGTACGCGGGCAAGAACATCCGCGCCAATTCGATCCATCCCGGCTTTATCCGCACGCCGATGCTGGAGCACGTGGCGCAGGCCTCGGGGCAGGGCGAGGGGCTGTTCGACTACCTGGGCGGACTTGCGCCCGCGGGCAAGGTGGGCCAGCCGCGCGACATCGCGGCAGGCATCCTGTACCTGGTGTCCGACGCGGGACGCTACGTCACCGGCGCCGAGCTGGTGATCGACGGCGGCTACACCGCACGCTGACACCCACGACCCGGAGAATCCCATGCCCCAGTCCCCCGATAGCGCCGCGATGAAAGCGACGCTGCTCGCCTATGTCGAGCGCTTCAATGCCGGCGACGCGCAGGGCGTTGCCGCGCTCTACGCCGACGACGCCACCGTGGAAGACCCGGTTGGCGCGCAGCCCATCGTTGGCAAGCCGGCGATCCTGGCGTTCTACCAGCAGGCCACTGCACTGGGCGCGCAGCTGGAGGTGGTGGCACCGCCGCGCGGCTCGCACGGCAACGCCGCCGCGCTGACCTTCGCCGTGCATGCGCGCCTGGAAGGGCGGCCGGCGCGTATCGACGTGACCGACATCATGAGCTTCGGCGACGACGGCCGCATCCGCAGCATGCGCGCCCACTGGGGCCCGGACGACGTCCATTTCGTGTAAGCGCGCCGCGCCGATGGCCCGTCACACCCGCGAGGATGCCGCCGTCACGCGCGCACGCATCCTCGCCAGCGCGCAGCAGCTGATTCGCCATCGCGGCCTGCATTGCGTCACCATCGACGACGTGGCGCGCGCCATCGGCATGACGCGCGGCGCCGTCTACGGGCATTTCCGTTCCCGCGCCGAGCTGCTGGGCGCGCTGCTGTCCTGCGCCGAAGCCGACTTCGCCGCGCGGCTCGCACCGCTGGCGCAGGGTGGCGCCGGCCCGGACGCATTGGCGCAGGCGTTGCAGGCCTTCCTGCACGGCGACGAACTCGCGCGCCATGTCAGCCTGATTGCCGCGCTGCTGCAGCACAAGTGCGGCGAAGCCTGCGAACTGTGTCCGCTGCGCGAGCGCGTGCTGCGCGGCGTCGAATCGCTGCGGGTCACTTTCGCGATGCTGTTGCCCAGCCCGGATCTGGCCGGCCTGCTGGTCGCACACCTGTGGGGCCTGCTGGGGGCGCACGCGATGCATCTGGCGCCCGCCGGGTTATCCGGCAGCGCTGCCGCGCTGGCCCGGTTGTATCAAGGCCGGCCGGCGCTGTCCGGCGCGCGCGCTTCCTGTCGATCCGACGCCACTTCCGGCCCCGCGCTGATGCGGGATACCCCTTAGTCTGCTCGGACGAAGAGCTCCGGCGCGCCGCTGACTACGATGCTTTCAATAGCCCGGATCAAAGCAGGGCAAGCGGAGGAGACAGCGATGAAGCGGCTCGGATTTCGTTGGGCGGCAGGCCTGGTGGGGGCTGGCGCCGCCATGGGCGTGGCCTGGGGGCTGGCCGTGGATGCCAGTTGGGACGACCGGCCCGCGGCGACGCTGCCCGTCGCCGGCGCCACACTGGAGCACTGCGACGACGCGTGCGTGCGCAGCCGTGGCGCCGCGGCGCTGGTGGTGCTGAGCCAGCGCCCGCCGCAGTAACGCTGCAAGTATCGGCCGGCCCGGGCTCCGGGCCGGTGACGCGCCGCTTGCTCAGTTGCGGCTGGCCTGCCGCTGCGCCTGCAGCGCTTCCGCGCGCGCCTTGACGTCGCGTGCCACCTGGTCGAAACCCTGCTTCACCCAGGCACCGTGCTCGCGCATGATGGTCTCGGCATTCAGGCCCAGGAACAGGTCGGTGGTGAAGTAGCGGCTGCGTCCCGGGCCGATCGCTTCCAGGTACTGGTCGCGCCGCGCGGCGTCCTTGTTGTCGTCGGTGGGGCGCTGCTCCCACGACAGCAGCCGCTCCGGTTCCCACGCCACCAGGTACTCGTTGACCGGGATCACCTGGTCGGTGCCGGGAATGCGCACCTGCATGTGAACCATGTCGCCGAGCCGCCCGGTGGTCTCCAGGCCGGGACAGAACGTGTTCCATTCGCCGTAGCGCGCAAAGTCGGTCAGCACTTCCCACACCAGCGCTGCCGGCGCCTCGATTTCTACCTGGATCGACGTCACCAGATTCTCGGCCTTGGCCATGTCTCCTCCTTCATCAAAGTCATTGGGAAGGGACACACTAGGGCCACCCGCCGGCGCGCCGCATACCCCGAACGGACGAGTCCGGGTGGACGAAGACGACACCATCGCGGTGATGCAAATTGAGGCTGGCCCCGCGCTCGCGCTGTCCGGCGGCGGCGATGCGCGGCGGGGCCGCATTTCTCCATCTGCTGTGAGCTTGGTGCCGGCCATCGGGGATGGCCGGCGTTTTTTTGACGCGTTGTCTTTGCTGTTTTGCAGGACTTTGTTGATGCTCCGGCCCTCACCCCAACCCTCTCCCGCAAGCGGGAGAGGGAGTACGCAAGCTGGAGTTGGAAGGCCCGACGTCGTTGATGACGCTGTGCCTTTGCTCCCCCTCACCCGCAAGCGGGAGAGAGAGTACGCAAGCTGGAGTTCGAAAGCCCGACGCCGTTGATGACGCTGCGGCGTAGTTGCCCTCGCCCGGCGGCGTGGCGGGCCCGCGCGCATCGCCAGCAGCGTTTCATCGCGGACACATACCTCCGTCATCCATCGAGCCGATTTTCCATTCCTTTCCCGCCAACTAGATTGGGTTCATCGATGGCGCCCTTCGTAGCCGTCGACCTTTACGACCGCAGAGTCCGAGGAAGGGGAGCCCATGAAAATCGCACACATCAGAATGGCCGCCGTGCCATGCGCCTGCCTTGTCATCATGCTCGCCGGCTGCGGCGGTGGCGGAGGGGGCGACGCCCCGTCTACCAGCGCCGCCGCGAGCCCGGGCACGTCGCCTGGCACTTCGACAGGCACGTCGCCAGGCACAACCACCGCGCCGACTACGCCCGCTCCGGCCGCGGCAACCACCAGTGCCATGCTGTCCGGCACCACCGATCCGGGGCCCGAGATCGGCAAGGACGGGGACTACTACCTGAACACCGTGACGTGGATGATGTTCGGGCCCAAGGCCAATGGTGTGTGGCCCGCAGGGGTTTCGCTGGCGGGTCCGGGCGGCAATACCGGTGCGGCCGGCAGCACCATCCTGTCCGGCTCGGTCGATCCGACCAACAGCGTCGGCAACGACGGCGATTACTACATCAACACCTCGACCTCGACGCTGTTCGGTCCCAAGGCGAACGGCACGTGGCCGGCGGGCGTGCCGCTCGGCAGTGCCACCGGCACGCCGCCCCCAAGCGGAGGCACGGTGCTGTCGGGAACCGGCGCGCCGGACAACAGCCTCGGCAACAATGGCGACTACTACCTCGACACCAGCACCTGGACGCTGTACGGGCCGAAGGCAGACGGCGTATGGCCGGCCGGGGTCTCGCTGGTCAGCCAGCCAGGCGGCAGCGGCGGCACGGGCGGTACCGGTGGCACCACGGTCGGCAATGGCGGCCATGTCCTGTACGGCAGCGGCGCACCGACTGACGACATCGGCGTGGACGGCGACTTCTATTTCGACACCACCACGTGGACCATGTACGGGCCCAAGCAGGGCGGCAAGTGGCCGACGACGGGTGTGACCATGGCAAACGGCACCGTCTACAACGGCAACTTCAACGTGCCGGATACGCTCAGCCGCGGCCGCTATGCCATGACCGGCGCCGGTGGGGCGGTAGCGTTGCCGTCGGACTTCGGGGTCGTGATCCCCTACGATTGCACGCGCGTCACACTTACGGCGAGCACGCTGGGCAAGGTGCAGGGCACGCTCGACATCTCGGTGCACAAGGTGACCGGTTCCGGAGCTTCGGTCGTGCTCGCACAGGTCAGCGACCTGAGCTGCAAGATCACCAATGGCCTGCAGAACTGCAGCAAGGAGGCGCTGGCCGGGACGGTCACCCATGGCGACAAGCTGCAGGTACAGGTCGACAACAACCAGGCTACCGACTGGGGTGGCCTTGCCGTGAACCTCGCCTGCATCAAGTAGGCGGGACCGGCGGCGGGGGCATGGTCTCCCGCCGCCATCTTCTGCGCAGACAGCAGACGGCGTGAAGCCGGCGAAGGCGTGGGGCAGGTCACGCCGCGCCGGACGGGAGGATCGCGCCGATCCTGCATTCCAGGCTGCGCCCGGGCAGCGAAGCGTGCTTCGCCTGATCCCGCACCCCAGGCCGGCCCCGCGCGAAGCGCGGTTCGCCGCCGGCCGCCGGGGACTTTCCCAATATCTCGCCTTTTCAGGGACTTAGACGTTCTGTGCGGGCTGGCACGCCGCGTGCACAAGGTGGGCACGCGAGTTCCGCTGCGGCTCGCCAACCTAACCTGAAAGGAGCTGCAAATGCACGATATCGGGACTTCCAGGCCGGGCGGTTGGGGCACCGGCTACAACGAGCTCGAACAGGAGCTGGCCTCGGAGCTGATGGAGGCGGGCGAGCTGGGCCAGGAACTCGGCGGCATGGCGACCGAGTTCGAAGGCGAATTCGAGGGCGAGGGAGAATTCGAGAACGAGTTCGAGCAAGAGGTCTCCGGCGAGATGCAGGAGATGGAACTGGCGGCCGAGCTGCTGGCCGTCAACAGCGAACAGGAAATGGAGCAGTTCCTGGGCGGCCTGGTGCGTTCGGTGGGACGCGCCGCCAGCAGCTTTGCCAGGTCGTCGGCGGGCAAGGCGCTGGGCGGCATCCTGCGTTCGGCGGCCAAGGCGGCGCTGCCGGTGGTGGGCAGCGCGCTCGGCAACCTGGTGGTGCCCGGAGCGGGCGGCGCGATCGGCGGCAAGCTGGCCAGCATGGCCGGCAGCGCGCTCGGCCTCGAGCTCGAGGGCCTGAGCAACGAGGACCGCGAGTTCGAGGTGGCGCGCCGCGTGGTCCGCATCGGCCAGCAGGCCACCCGCAACCTGCTGACCATGCCGCGCAACGTGCCGCCGTCGCGCGCCGCGCGCGCGGCGTTCCTGCAGGCCGCGCGCCAGGTCGCGCCGGGCCTTCTTCCCGCCATGCGCACGATTTCGCAGAACGGCGTGGCGGCGGCGCGGCAGATGGGCACGGCGCCGATCTTCGGGCCGGCTGCCAACGGCGCCGCCGCGGCGGTGCGCGCCCCCGGCTCAGGTTATACGGGCTACGCCAACGGCGGCGCGGGGTCGTGCCCGTCGTGCGGCAACGCAGCCGCGCAAGGCGGCCTGGCCGCGGCGGCGCTGCCGATGGGCGGGCAGTGGCGGCGCTCGCGCAACGGGCGCGCGCTGATCCTGTACCTGGCACCGCCACGGCCGATGTTCTGAGCCGCTCCCGCCCACTCGCGCCGCCCCCCGACATTCGCGATACGACTCCGAGGCCGCCGTCATGAACGCTTGCGCCAACGCCCTGCGGTTGCTGGAACAGGAGGTGCTCGGCATCCGCGCCCGCCTGGACGCGCAGCTGCCCTACGCGCTGCAGATGCCGATGGTCCCCGCCGCCAATATCAGCGACGAAGCCATGAGCGCCATCGAGCGCCATATGCAGGCGGCGCGGCACCAGCTGCGCCGGCGCATTGCGCGCTTCCTCGGCGCGCTGCGTGCCGCGCGGCCCGAGCCCGCCGCGGTGGCGCGCGCACAGCAGCGCTACGCCATGCTCAAGCTGTATTTCCACGCCGCACTCACGCATTTCGAGATCTTTGCCGAAGTGCTGACGCAACGCAGCCAGCATGGCACCGGCGTCTGGCTGGCGGGGCTGGACGTGGCCGCGCGCGACGGGCTGCGGCAGGCCGGCGTGGCCATCGACCTGCCGCAGGTGATCTGCTATGTCGAGCGCGGCCATGGCGGCGCGATCCGGCGGGCGCGCACGCGCTTGCCCGGTGGCGGCGCCAATCCGGTGGCGGTGATCCGCATGCCGCGCGAGCGCATGGTCGGCACCGGCCTGGCGGCGTCATTGTTCCACGAGGTGGGGCACCAGGCGGCCGCGCTGCTGGACCTGGCCAATGCGTACCGCCGTGCCGCCGCCGCCGACGGCCGGCAGGGGCTGCGGCTGGTGTCCGGCGGCACCGGCGCGATGCCAGCCGCGCTACCTGCAACGACGGCGCCGACGCAAGTCTGGCGCGCCTGGGAGCGCTGGATCAGCGAGATCGTCGCCGACCTGTGGGCGGTGTCGCGGGTGGGCATTACCGCCACCTGCGGGTTGATGAGCGTGGTGAGCCTGCCGCGAGCCTTCGTGCTGCGCATCAACCTCGACGACCCGCATCCGGCGCCGTGGATCCGCGTCAAGCTGTCGCTGGCGATGGGCCGGGCGTTGTATCCGCATCCGCAGTGGGATGCGCTCGAGCAGGTGTGGGAACGGCTCTATCCGCGCTGGCAGATGAGCGCCGCGCAACGGCGCGCGTTCACGCAGCTGGACCAGTCGATCCCGGCGTTCGTGGCCAGGTTGCTCGCGTTGCGCGCGCCGCGGCTGGGCGGGCGCACGCTGGGCCAGGCGCTGCGGCTGCCCGGCCGCGATCCCGCCAACCTGTTGCGGCTCTGGCGGCTGGTGCGGTCGCGCCCGCACCAGTACCTGGCCGATACCCCGACGCTGGCGTTCGCGGTGCTGGGGCAGGCCCGCTACAGCGGCCTGCTCGCGCCAGACGTCGAGTTGCGCACCATCTCGGCCTTGCTGCAGCGCTGGGCACTGGCCGGCTATCTGCCCTGGAGCGCCGGCAGCGCGCAGCTGAGCGAGGCGCTCAACCAGCGACGGCAGCCGCTGCGCATGCCAGTCGCGGCCTACGCGTGATTTGCTGAAGGAGAACGTGATGAACACAAACACGGAGTCGGGTCGCGTGGAGTACGCGCTGGTGCCGACAGGCAATACCGACGGTGACTGGCATTATGACTTCACCAAGCTGACCGAAGGCCAGAAATACCTGAAGCTGGTGGTGTACGCCCGCGAAGGCGAGCCGCGCGAGATGGAGCAGCTGCGCCTCAAGCCCGGTAGCGAGGCCAGGCTGGAGATCCGCGTCGGGCCCTCGGACGCCTGGGGTGCAAAGGAAGAGGGGCTGCCCGCAGCGCTCGGCGAGGTCGCGCACACCATGCGCAAGCTGGCGGCGCTGGGCATTCCGGACGAGATGCTGTTTTCCGCCGCGGCCAGGCTGGGTGGCCGGCGTGAGGTCACCGTGACGGGCCGGCTCAAGGCGCCGCCGCACCCTGACGCCGGTGACGATGCCGAAGCGCAAGGCGACGATACCAGCGCCGCCGGGTTCGACGCGCTCGGGGCGCGTTCCGGTCCGGTGGGAGCGAAGGACTACCGCGAGCCGGCCATCAGCCTCAAGCGCACCTCGCGCGACCTGACGGCGGACTGGGCGCTGTGGCTGCTGATCAAGCGCAACGCCGACATGCTGAGCTGGGACAACTACGCGCGCCAGGTGGACCTGCTGTTCTTCGGCACCAGCCCGCTGCCGGCGCGCCCGGGCGCACCCGGCGGCCCGGCGCTGTACGACGAAGCCGCGCGGCTGAGCCGGCGCCGCTTCCTGCCGTTCTCGGATACCGATGCCTACCGCGCGCTGAAGGTGGCCACCGAGGCCTTCGTGGTGACGTGGGGCGCCGTGGTGCCGTCCGCGCGCGACAGCGGCACCATCGCCCGGCTGCTCAGGACCGACGTCGCCGCGATCCATCTGGCCAATGACCGGCTCGGGCTGAAGCTGGAGCCGGCGCAGGTAGAGGAGATCGCCGGGCAGTATTTCGGCAAGGGCGCCTCGCCGACGCTGCCTTACCTGGAGCGCGTGGTGCAGGGCCTGCAGGGCACCGACGCGGGGCGCACCGTCGACGACATGCGCGAATCCTTCGCGCGCTCCGGTGCGGCCGAACATCCCGCCTCGCATGCCGCAACACATCCCGCCGGCCATCTCGGCGAGCCGCTGTCGAGCTCGCGCGAACTGGTGCCGCGCGACGACGGCCCGTGCGGCGACGGCTGCCTGTGGCTGCAGCACTGGAACAACGACATCTCGGCCAAGCTGAGCGCGCCCCCGCTGATCGAACTGATCTGGAGCTACTGGATGGAAGAGCTGCAGCTGGTGCAGACCATGAACGCCATCTCGCGCCGCTTCCAGAATCTGTCCGGCGGGCCCAGGGACCCGCTCAACCAGCTCGAGCTGGATCCGCTGCGGCCGGTGAGCAACATCATCTGGGGCTGGGTACAGGATGAGCAGCATCGCCTGCCGATCGAGCGGCGTGCGGCCGAGTATCTGCACGAGTATGGCTTCCGCCTGTTCGGGCGCGCGGTGCCGCGCATCCAGCCGGCCGACAGCCGCAGCAAATTCCTGGGCGCGTTCCATACGCTGCTGAACCTGTGCGTGCCGTTCTTCCGGCAGGCGGACGATACCACCGTGGTGCCCGATGGCTTCCCGTTGCTGAACGCACTGCGCGAGGTGCACCTGATCCTGTCCGAGGGCGCGCATAACCAGTTTGGCGACCTGCCGACCACCTCGCGCATCGAGATGATGATGCAGCAGTGGATCCTGGCGCGGCCGGAGTTCCGCGAGTTCCTGCCGCGGCGCTCGATGATCGCGTATCCCGAGCCGTGGATGCACTCGGTGGAAAGCATGCGCAAGCTGCAGGGGTGGGGCGATACCAATACCTACCAGTTCTGGCAGCTGGCCACCACCGGCGAACAGATCGTGTCATCGATCCGCTGGAGCGACTGGAATTCGGTCACCGATCCGTCCAACGCGGCGAACTGGGCGGCATATTTCCGCCCCGAGATCCAGACCTATATCCACTCGTACCGGGCCGTCACCGGCGTGGACATCGGCGCCGAGCCGGTCGACGTGCAGGTGCCGGGCATGCACCTGCTGCGCCGGCTGCAAGAGCACCGAGGTGCGCGGGTGGGCTGAGCGTGGCCCAGCGGGAACGGCAGCGACAGCGAGGACAGGCGAGAGGAGAGGCAGGCGGCCATGATCGATTTCGCGTCGGCGCTCTACCTGGGCATGTCGCATCCCGCCGCGCAACTGGGCAGCTATGCGGCGCTCACGACCGGCACGCCCGCCGCGCTGGCCGTGTCGCCGCTGGCCGGCACGCTGGCGGCGCAGGCGGCGGCGCTGCAGGGTTGCGAGGCGGGCCTGGCCGGGCCGTCGACGCTGCACCTGTCGCTCGACCTGTTCGACCGGATCGGCCGCACGCATGCACTGGTGGCCGATGACACCCTCTACCCGGTGATGCGCTGGGGGCTCGAGCGGGTGCGCGGGCTGGGCGCCCCGGTCACGCTGTTCCGCCATGCCGACCTGGCCGACCTGGCGCGGCGCTTGCGCCAGGGCACCGGCACCCGTCCGCCCGCGGTGGTGACCGACGGCACGCGCCGCGAAGGTGCCCCGGTGGCGCTGAGCCGCTATCTGGCGCTGGTGCGCGAGCGTGGCGGTCTGGTGGTGGTCGACCACACGCAGCTGCTGGGCCTGGCCGGCGCGCAACCCGGGCCGGGACGTCCGTGGGGCAGCGGTGGTGGCGGGCTGCTGCGCTACGCCGGCCTGACGCCCGCCGAGCCGGTGCTGCTGCTGGCATCGTGGGCCAAGGCCTTCGGCGCGCCGCTGGCCACGTTGTGCGGCCCCGCCGCGCTGGTGGGCGAGATCGCCCGCGATGGCCCGACCCAGGCCCATTGCAGCGCTGCCTCGCAGGCTGCGTTGCTCGCCGGCCTTAACGCGCTGGCGCGCAACGGTTGCGACGGCGACGCGCTGCGCGCGGCGTTGCTGGAGCGGGTGCGGCGCCTGCGGCGGGGTTTGCGCTGGCTGGCGCAGCACCGCTTGCCGGACCTGCAGGCCAGCGTGCCGCTGCACCCCATGCAGCAGTTGCGGCTGGGGTCCGCCGGGCGCACGCGCGCGTTGCACGCGGGGCTGCGCGCAGCCGGCTTCCGCACCGCGTTGCTGCGGCAGGCTGAAGGGCGCTGCGCCGTGGCGGTGGTGGTGCGCGCCAGCCATGCGCCGCAAGAGATTGACGGCCTGCTGGCGGCACTTGCCTTGCTGGCGGGCCAGCCGGCCGCGCCGCGCGGGCGTGCGCCGCCGGCCTATCGGGAGAGCCTCCATGTTCAAGACTGCGGAAGGTGAAACACTGGAACTGGCGCCATGGCGCATGCGCCGGCTGCTGCGGCTGCTGGGGGAGGTACGCCGCTATCCCGCCGGCACGCCGCCGCAGGCACTGCTGACCGACCTGCGCCAGCTGGTGGCGCGTGCACGGCGCATCGGCACGCCGTCGCGCCGCGGCACGGCGCGGTACGAGAGCCGGCTGGACAGCGGCGACGCATTCGGCGGCGCGCACGGCGGCGCCTGCTGCCGCGCCTGCCTGCTGGCCCGGCGCCAGGCGGGGCGCCTGTCGCTGGTGGGTCTCAGGCTGGACCGGTGGCGGGCCCCGGCAAGCCGGTACGAGGGCGGGCCTGCGCTTGCCGAACTGGCGTTCGAGTCCGAGCCCAAGTCCGCCAACGTGACGCTGCAATGGCGGCGCTGGCCCAGCCTGGACGCCGCCGCGCGCGCCACGCGCGGTGGTGGCGTCTACCTGTTCCAGCGCGGCGCGACGCCGGTCTATGTCGGCACGGCAGCGAGCCTGCCGGCGCGGCTGGGCGTGCATGGCTGGTACCACGCGCGCCAGGGCAGCGCGCGCGCCGGCGCCTCGTGCACTTGCGCACCGCCGCTGACGGTATGGACGGCCAACGTGGCCAGCGCCGGCGAACGGGCGGCGGTCGAGCACGCCATCGTGCGCACGCTCGCCAACAAGGGCTTCGCGCTGGCCAATGACAAGCTGCGCGGCACGGTCACCGTCGGCAGCGGCCTGTCGATCCGCAACCTGGTCCCGGCCGGCATCCTCGCCGCCGGCAATGACCTGAGCTACGGCCCCGGCCAGCGCTTCGAGCTGTCGCGATGATCGTCGATTTCCATGTCCATGCCGGGCAGGGCGACGGCATGACGGGCCCGTGGGACACCACCGCGCCGCTGGCCGACTATGTCCGGCGCGCACGGCAGGCCGGCATCGCGCACTCGGTGCTGTTGCCGGTGTTCCAGTCGGACTACCTGCGCGGCAACCGCGACGTGGCGGCGCTGGTGCGCGCGGATCCCGGGCGCTTTACCGGATTTGCCATGATCCATGCCGAACGCGACCGGCACCGCGTGCATCGCATGATCGAGGAAGCGGTACTGCGGCTGGGCCTGCGCGGCATCAAGGTGCACCGGCACGATGCCCCGATCCACCGGCAGGTCTGCGATGCCGCGCGCCGCTGGCGGCTGCCGGTGCTGTACGACCCCGGCGGCGAGACCGGCCCGCTGCGCCTGCTGGCACAGACCCATCCCGAGGTGGCGTTCGTGTTCGCGCACCTTGGCAGCTTTGCCGACGACTGGGCGGCGCAGCGGCAAGTGGTGGACCTGATCGCGCGCTATCCCAACCTGTTCGCCGATACCTCGGGCGTGCGGCGTTTCGACGTGCTGGAGGAAGCGTTCCGGCGCGCCGGCCCCGGCAAGCTGCTGTTCGGTTCCGACGGCCCGTGGCTGCACCCCGGCCTGGAGCTGGCCAAGCTGCGTGCCCTGCGCGCCACGCCGGAGGCATTCGCGCGCATGGCGGGTGGCAATGCCTTGCGCCTGATGGCGCGGGTAGCGTTGCCGCCGCCAACGCCGCTCCGAAACAGCGAGCGCATCGGCCAGGGCATCACGCCGACGGCGCGGGCCGCACCTGCCGCCGCAACTGCAGCGCCCGCGGCGTGACCTGCAGCAGTTCCGCCGCGCGGCTGGTGCAGCCATGGCGGCTCTCGGCCACCTGCACCGCCATGGACTCGGCGATCTGGCCGATATGCTTCAGGCCGAGCCCGGCGTCGAGTGCGCCTTCGATGGCGTGCCGCAGTGCTTCCGGCCAGGGGTTGACGATGTCCGCCGCAAGTCCGGTCCGCAGCCCAGGCATGGGGCCGTCGAGCCCGCCCGTGCTGATTACCTGAAAGCCGCGCTGGCGCTCGGCCAGGCGCGACACCACATTGCGCAGTTCGCGCACATTGCCCTGGTAGTCGCGCGTCACCAGGTAATGCATGACCTCCGGCATCACCAGCGGCAGGTCCGGCCCGGTTCCGGCCAGGCTTTCTGCAAGGAAATGCCGCACCAGCAGCGGGATATCCTCGCGACGCTCGGCCAGCGAGGGCGCGCGCACGGTCCACTGGGTAATGCGGAAGTACAGGTCGCTGCGGAACCGGCCGGCCTGCACCTCGGCCTCGAGGTCGCGATTGGTCGCGCACGTCAGCCGGAAATCCGACTTGCGCCAGGTATCGTCGCCCACGCGCTTGTACATGCGTTCCTGGATGACGCGCAGCAGGCGCGCCTGCAACGGCAGCTGCAGCTCACCCACTTCATCCAGGAACAAGGTGCCGCCATCGGCCATTGCCACCGCACCGTCGCGTGCCGAGACGGCGTGGGTGAAGGCGCCCTTGGCGTGGCCGAACAACTCGCTGCCAGACAGCTCCGGGCTCAGCGTGGTGCAATCGACCACCACGAACGGCGCGCGCTGGCGCTCCGGATCGAGATCGTGGATCAGCCGCGCCAGCAACTCCTTGCCACACCCGCTTTCGCCCAGCAGCAGGCAAGTTCCGCGGCCATAGCGGCCCACCTGCGCCGCCGCGCGCAAGGTGGCGCGCCATGCCGGCGAGTCGCCGACGGCGCGCTCGCGCAACCACTGCGCATCCAGCACGTCTTCGATCTCGGCCAGGCGGCGCAGCCGCAAGGCCAGTTCCGTGAGCAGCGCGTCATGGTCCGGCGCGCAGACCAGGTCGCACAGCGCCGCGGGCCACCATGCCTCGGGGATGCAATGGCAACGGGTGGCGGCGGTGCATCCGGCGATAAAGGCGTCGGCGCGCGGCTCGGCGCGCAGCCAGCGCTGCGCGGCCTCGGTGACACGATTGCCGTCGGCTACCACCAGCACCGCCAGCATGCCGCGGGCGTCCTCGTCCAGCAGCAGGTGGTCCGGCAGTCCATGCTCGTGCAGATCGCACTCGAGCCGGGCACGATCGTCGTGATACAGCACTACGCGCATCTTGCCCCCGCACAAAGGGAGATCATCGGCAGCGGGGCTGCGGTGCGGGCGCGCTATCCGCGCATGCCATGCGCCGCGGCGCTGCCGGCCTGGATCAGGCGGCGGGCTGGGGGTGTCGGTAGCGATGAGGCCGTCGACGGCGTGTCGCCGTGAACGCGTCGGAGAGGATCGGCAGGCCGGGGCAGTCCTGTGCATGCAACCAGTTGCCGGAGCATCGCCTGCCTGCGAGGGAAACCTGAATTGGCCGCATGGAAGCCCCCCTTTGTTTTTGTCTCAGAATACTAGTCAGCCGCGACGGGGCAGGCAATATGAACTTAATTTAAGACTGAGATGCTGCGGCCTTACTGGCAGGCGGAGAAGTGGGAGGACCGGCGTTCGTTCCTACGGCAAGCGCAAATCCCACAACACATCCAGTACGTGTTGGGTGGAACGCTCGACGTACCCCGCACGATAGGCAATACCGAGCCGTCGCCACAACGCTGGCCGCAGCGGACGCATGACAATGCGATTGTCTGGCAATGGCGTAGTGGCCTCATGGGGCAACAGTGCCGCGCCATAACCTGCCGCTACCAGACTCTTGATCGCGTCGTTGTAGTTCAGTTGAATGCGCGGCGCGGGATGGTGCCCGGCGGTTGCGAACCACTCCGTAGTCAGGCGCGACAGACGCGTGGTCGCGTCATTGAGAATCAGCGGTTGGGCGGCGAGCCATTCCGGCGTAACGCGGGCCGGACAGCGCCAGTGCGCCGGCACAAAGGCCATCACCGGGTCGCGGCGCCAGGGCTTTATCACCAGTCCGGCCACCGGAGGCTGAGGCAGCGCGACCACCCCGATATCCAGCGTTCCATCCACCAGCCGGGACAGGGTTTCTTCCGAGGTATGCACGGCAATCTGGATGTCGAGGGCGGGATGGTGCTCGCGCAGGACCTCGAGCGCTTGCGGCAGCAGGTGCGCGATCACGCCCGTGGACGCGCCGAGTCGCGCACGTCCTTCGAGCCCGTCTACCTGGCGTTGGATATCGTCCAGCGCCTGCTCCGCGTCCGCCAGCAGCCGGCGCGCGCGCTCCACCAGCACGGCGCCGATCGACGTCGGCCCCACATGGCCACGCTTGCGCAGCAGCAGCGGCGCCCCAATGCGGTCTTCGAGTTCGGCGATATGGAGGCTGACCGTAGGCGGCGCCAGGTGCAAGGCGCGCGCCGCATCGGCAAAGGAACCACGGTCGGCAACGGCGACCAGGGTGCGCAAGCGGTCCAGGCTGAGCTCTCGCATAACGAAGTCCAGATTCAGGAAAACTGAATATTAGCTTTACGAAATTCAACTTTCTCTATTCTAGTCGTCCGCGCAACATAGAGGCTCGTCTTCCGTTCAACCCCACAGTCAGCGGAGTCATAAACGCATGAGCGCTCCCCTAGTTTTCATCGACGGCGACCAAGGCACCACCGGGCTGCAAATCCACGAGCGGCTGCGCAACCGCACCGACATCAGGTTGTTCACACTTCCCGCTGCGGAGCGCAAGGATCCGCGGCGCCGCGCCGAGGCCATCAACGCCTGCGACATCGCCATCCTCTGCCTGCCGGACGCCGCCGCGCGCGAGGCAGTGGGCGCCATTGTCAATCCCGCCGTCCGGGTGATCGACGCCAGCTCCGCGCATCGCACACAGCCGGGCTGGACTTACGGTTTTCCGGAAATGGCGCCGGGGCAGGCCGAGCAGATTGCAAACGCATCCCGGGTCACCAATCCCGGTTGCTATCCGACCGGTGCCGTTGGCCTGCTGCGTCCGCTGGCACAGGCCGGGCTGATACCGGCCGATTACCCGATCAGCATCCAGGCGGTATCCGGCTACTCCGGCCGCGGGCGTGCCGGCGTGGACGAATATGAGGGGCCGGGCGCTGCCAATGCGCCTGCATACCAGGTCTATGGCCTGCAGCTCGCGCACAAGCACGCGCCCGAGATCCAGCAGCACGCCTGCCTTGCGCAGCGTCCCATCTTCGTTCCCGCGTACGGATCGTTCCGCCAGGGCATCGTGCTGACGGTGCCGCTGGCGTTGCGGCAGCTGGCACCTGGGGTGGATGGCGCCACCTTACACGCCTGCCTTGCACGGCACTATGCGGATGCAACTCACGTACGGGTCTTGCCACTGCACGAAGCGGGCGCCCTCAGACACCTGGATCCGCAAGCGCTGAACGGTACGAACGACATGCAGTTGAGCGTTTTTCATAACGTCGAAAACGGGCACGTGCTGCTGTCTGCTGTGTTCGATAATCTCGGCAAAGGGGCTTCAGGGGCTGCGGTGCAGAACCTGGATTTGATGCTCAGGCGGCGAGAGGGGGTGAGTTAACGACTGGACAAAGAACCGCTTACCGAAGCTCCTCGATTCTGGGAGTTAGCATGAACGTCCCTTTCTCTCTATGCGCTTCAGCCTCCCATCCTGGGGAGGATAGTAGGAAGTCTGTGGCTGTAACGGGGGGTGGCGGCGTTCCTCATCATCCGCGGCTCCTCGTCGTCCGTTTCGCCATCGCAATCGATCGGGTATTTCAGCGCCGCGACCACCACGATTACGGCCAGCACCGCTGTGATCCAGTCCAGCAGGTCCACGTCGGCTTCCGATGGGTCAGTTGAGTGGCTTGATCCGGCGGAACGCGCGCAGCATCGCGAGGTCGTAGGCAATCTTCAGCAGGCCGCACGCGACCAGCGGCGTGCTGGCATAGCCGCCGGCCATCAAGGCGGCGGCAAGCGCAGGGCTCAGCGATGCCGCCAGGCTGCGCGGCACCGCGGTCAGGCTTGCCGCCGCGGTCCGCTCAGGAGGGGTGACAACTGCCATCACATAGGCCGTGCGGGTCGGCACATCCATTTGCGACAGCGCGCTGCGAGCCAGCAGCAAGGCCAGCGTCAGCGTCAGCGTTGGCGCGAAGGCCGCCGCGATCAGGCACAAGCTGGACGGGATATGGGTAAACACCATCGTGTTGAGCAGGCCGATCTTTCGCGCCAGCGGCACCGCCGCGAGCTGCGAGAGCGTCGTCAGTATTCCTGCCACGAAAAAGAACTGGCCGGTCGCGGCAGGATCCAGGCTGAAACGCTGCATCAACCACAGCGACAGCAGCGAATTGAGGACGAGCCCGCCCGCGAATGCATCCACGCTGAACAGCATGGCCAGTTGCAATACGATCGGACGCGACGGACCCAGTGGTGTGGTGGCCGTTGTCGCCGGGCCATGTGGGGGCGGAACGGGTACGCGCGCATAAAGACGCCATAGCAGAAGCCCCACAATCCCGTAGAACCCGAACATCAGGCGCATCGCATCGAGCGAGGATAACCGCGATTGCTCGACCAGCCATGCAGGTATTGCCGCTGCCAGCGCCCCCAGTGCGGACGAGAATGCGCCAATCAGGCCATAGCGGGCGAACAGCGCGGTCCGGCTGTCAGGCGACGCCGATTCCGCCAGTCGCGCATGTTCCAACGGCAGGAACACACTGACATCGCCGGAACCAGGGTTAAGCGTGCCGAGGAAGGCGATCAACAGCAGCGGCCACAGCGAGGAAAAACCTGCGAAGCCGAGGCCAGTCGCAAACATCAGGGCAGCCGCGAGCATCAGCAAGCGGCGTTGCGGGTAGTGGTGCCCGACGATCCCGATCAGGATCGTGGCGAGGGCGGAGCCGATCAGGGTCGCGCTGCTGATAAGTCCAACTGCCATCGAGTCGAAGCCAAGGGCCAGCAGATAGGACGGCAACAGTACGGCAATATAGCCATCACAGATGCCACGCAGCGCGCGGCCGGCGAGCAGCGGCAAGGCGTCGGTTTGGACGCCGGGGGGCAGCGCAATGCGTTCCAGCCAGTTACTGCCGGCGCTCGAGGGATGTTCCTTGTGCACGGCCATAGTTGCTGCAAGGTAGGAGTGGTCAAGCCCGGCGCTGCCATGCCGGCTTGTTGCATGCGATTCATAAAGACAGGAATCGGTGAACGCAGTCATGAGCGCATGTTAGAAGCCCGTATCGCCCATTTCAACGTTGTAGATATCCCTAGATTAGATCCTTCTCGCCACATTGATTGCCCGTGCCCGCGGGGCCTTCATGCCTTCAACAAGCGTGTCGACACACAACGAACGCTGCTGCACGCGCGCTATTCAGTCTCGCTCGTACGGTCTCGTCGCAGCCATAGGATGTTGCCAATGATGCACTTGAAATTTGGCTGACGAGTTAGTATTTTATTTTCGCTCAGGCAGTCGCGATGTCGCGCTGCGTGTTTCTGTTTGTGTGCGGCCAGCAAGGCTGGCGAACGGGAGCGCGTATGCCCCTTCGCCTCCTTGCTACGCCGAAGGAGGATACGACCATGAGTGACACAGTCTTTGGAGCCGACCTCTTCAGCGAACTAGACCGCCTGCAAAGGCAGATGGCTGAAATGTTTGGCGGCTTTCCTTCCAGCCTCCGTTCCGGACGTTTCGGCGCCTTTCCACCGGTGAACATAGGGTCGACCGATGACTCCATCGAAATCGTCGCGTTCGCGCCGGGCCTCAAACCTGAGAACCTGGACCTTTCTATCGACAAGGGGCTGTTGACCATCAGCGGAGAGCGTAGCCCATCAGACGCCGAAGGAGCGCCGGAAAGCAAGCGCTACGCGCGTGAGCGTTTCGTCGGCACCTTCAGGCGGGTGGTCGAGTTGCCTGAGAGCGCAGATCCCGACAAGGTGAAGGCGCACTACTCGAACGGCTGCCTGGCAATCAGCGTGGGCAAACGCGAAGCGTCGAAGCCTCGTGCGATTACCGTTCAGTAATGCAAAGGAGACTGCCATGGTCGAGATGAATCAAGTCGTAGCGCAGCCGGACAATGCTCTCGCGCAACGGCAAGACGACAAGACGACGCAGACCGTCACGGTGCTGCCGCCTGTCGATATTGTGGAGGACGCCAGCGGCGTCACCCTCTGGGCCGACCTGCCAGGTGTGACCCGGGAAAAACTGGATGTCAGCGTCCATGATGGAAGCCTTCGTATCGAGGCGGAAGCGGTCGTTCCGATGCCTTCCGGCCTGCGCGTCCAGCACGCGGAGATCCGGCAGCCGCATTTCGCCAGAGTTTTTACGCTGAGTCCGGACCTTGATGCCGCGAAGATTCAGGCGAATTTGCAGGATGGGGTGTTGAAGCTGACGATTCCGCGCCGTGAGGAAGCGCGTCCGCGCCGCATCGCTATCGATATGGCATGAGCTTGTGACCTTATATTGCCCAGGCGAACGCGTTATACCAGGGGGCGCGGCGTCGGTATCGCGCGTTCGCGTTTTGGGATGTATCTCTCGATCGTTGGAGGTGCAACATGAAAACCGAGCTCGGCAAGTGGAATCCATTCAAGTTCCTGCGGAAAACAACGGACGAAAAATCCCCGGCGGACAACACCGCGACCGGCGTTCCAACCAGACATCGCGGGGGTGAGTGGGCTGACGTCTCTCGCTTCTTCGCCGGTGAACCCTGGCGTGCGATGGGTGAATTCTTTCACGAACCGTTGGCGAATTTCGGCGGCTTGGACAGATGGTTTGGCGACTTCAGCTCTTCGCGTTTCCAACCGCGGATCGATGTAGTCGATGATGGCCCGGCGTTACGTATTACGGCCGAGCTGCCGGGCATGGACCGTCAGGACGTGCAAACTACCATCGAGGACGGCGCGTTGGTGCTCCGGGGCGAGAAGAGGCAGGACGTTCAATCCGAGGAGAATGGCTGTTATCGGTTGGAACGCTCATACGGAGCATTCATGCGTAGCGTTCCTCTGCCGGACGGACTGGACTTGGACAACGTCGATGCGAAGTTCGAACGCGGTGTCTTGAGCCTGAGTTTTCCCAAGACCGGCTCACCAACGCCAGCAGCTCGAAAGATTGAAATCAAATGACGTCTCAGCAAGCATTCAAAGGAAATTTGTTATGGAGTTTGATTCCGATTGGATGACCTTGGGCAAGCACCGCGTACGCCTCAGATGCGTACGCGGCTTTCCGACAGAGAAGGCGAGAAGTGTGGCTGAGGTAGCCAAGATTGCCATTGAGAACAATCTTAGTGCGGCAGCCCGCCTGGTTGAAGTCACAGCGGACGGCGAAAAAGCGTACACGATCAGCGTCGGCACGACCTTCCCGAAAGATAAGGCTGCTGCTACTCAGCTGGAGTTTGCGCTGACCACGTTGTTTGGGCTCAAACCGGAACAGGTGAACTTCGAGGTTGTGGTAGTGAGTCAAGCGGAGGTCGATCTGCACTTCGGCGTCTACGAACGAATGCTTGCGGAGAAGCTTGGGATAGTGCCACCGATTCAGTGAGCGCGACTCGACCATAGTGCGAATGAGAGGGTCCCGACGGCATCCCGATCATACGGCGCACTCCTGCGAAGAACGCAGGGGTGTGCCGTTGTCGGCATCAGGGCCTGCATAAGCCACAGGTCAACCAATCCCCTCATCCTCCAACGCCCGCCTCACCGCCGGCCGCTCACCAACCCTCTGCCGATACTTTTGCAGCGCAGGCCAGCGGTCAAGCGACAGCTTGAAATGATCCGGCCATCTCAGGATGGTGAACAAGTAGGCGTCCGCAACGCTGAACTCTCCCATCAGGTAATCCTTGTCCGCGAGCTGTGGATCCAGCCAGTCGAACCGTTGTGACAGGCGCGCCCACGTCGCCTCTTTCTGTTGCTGCGGCGTATCGGGTTTCCAGAACGGCCCAAAGCCCTTGTGCAGTTCGGACGAGATGAAGTTCAGCCATTCCTGCAAGCGATAGCGGTCGAGCGTATTGCACGGCGGAGCGAGGCCTTTTTCCGGGGCCTGGTCAGCGATGTACTGGACCACCACTGCCGCCTCGGTCAGCCGGTCGCCCTTATCGAGCTCCAGCGTTGGCACATAGCCCTTGGCATTGATGGTCTTGTAGTCGGCGCCGCTCTCGGTCTTGTGCGGCTCGGCGCGCAAGTCGACGCGCTCGGTGGAGAAGGGCAGGCCGGCCTCGATGAGGGTGATATGTGGCGCCAGGGAACATGCGCCGGGAGCGTAGTACAGCTTCATGATTGTGTCTCCTTGGTAATGTGCGCCAGCGTGGGGACGTCAGGTGGGATTTAGCAATGGACATGCCCAAGCCATATCTGTCTGCCTGGGTGTCGAAGCCAGCGGCACGCCATCACAACGGCGCGGCGTGTCCGGAGGGCTGCCCGCGGGTGGCTACGCGCGGCGGAATGGATTGCAAGGCGCGTAGCAGAAATTGCCAGACGGGCGCTTCCGGCGTCCGCTCCCTGCGCCGGCGCAGGGGATAGCCCTTGGGAATGTTCCTTGCAGCGGCGGTACTCCGACTGATCTCGCCGGAGGTGGCTCCGGCTTCATGTGGAGGACACCATGAAAGCGGTTGTATTTCACGGCATCGGTGACATCCGGCTGGATGATGTGCCGGAGCCGGTGATCGGGCAGGACACCGACGCCATCGTGCGCCTGACCGCCAGTGCCATTTGCGGCACCGACCTGCACTTTGTGCGCGGCACCGTGGAAGGGCTGGCGCCGGGCACGGTGCTGGGCCACGAGGGCGTGGGCGTGGTCGAGGCCCTCGGCGACGGCGTGCGCAACCTCAGCGTGGGCGACCGGGTTGTGATCCCATCCACCATTGCCTGCGGCTATTGCTCGTACTGCCGCGCTGGCTACTACGCCCAATGCGACAACGCCAACCCGCACGGCAAGCAGGCCGGCACCGCCTTCTATGGCGGGCCGGAGCAGACCGGGCCGTTCCAGGGGCTGCAGGCAGAGAAGGCACGGGTGCCGTTCGCCCACGTCAACCTGGTCAAGCTGCCGGACAACATCAGCGACGAGCAGGCGATCATGCTCTCCGACATCTTCCCGACCGGCTATTTCGGCGCTGACCTCGCCAACATCCATCCCGGCCACACGGTGGCGGTGTTCGGCTGCGGCCCGGTGGGGCAGTTCGTGATCGCGTCGGCGAAGCTGATGGGCGCGGGCCGCATCTTTGCCGTGGATGCGGTGGCCGACCGGCTCGACATGGCGCGCGCGCAAGGCGCCGAGGTGGTGAACTTCGATGCCGAAGATCCCGTGCAAACCATCGTGGAACTGACCGGTGGCATCGGCGTGGACCGTGCCATCGATGCGGTCGGCGTCGATGCCATGCACGCGCACCACGGTCCGGCGGCGCAGGATCCGTCCATCCCGGAAAGCGAAAAGGAGGCCGAGCGCCTGGCGCCGAACGCCCAGCCGTCCGCGCAGGGCAACTGGGTTCCAGGTGACGCGCCGGCGCAGGCACTGGACTGGGCCATCCGCGCTTTGGCCAAGGCCGGTACGCTGTCGATCATCGGGGTGTATCCGCCCACCGACCGCAGTTTCCCGATCGGCGCGGCGATGAACAAGAACCTGACCGTGCGCATGGGCAACTGCAACCACCGCGCCTATATCCCGCGGCTGGTGGAACTGGTGCGCACCGGTGCGGTCGATCCAGCCGCCATCCTGACGCGGCGCGAGCCGATGACCTCGGCGATCGAGGCCTACCAGGCCTTCGACCAGCGCCAGCCTGGCTGGATCAAGGTCGAACTGCAGCCCGGGTCGGTCCACTAGCCGTGGGGACCCGGCCGAGCATCTGACATGGCATGCCGCCGTCGGGAGCGGCGACATGCGGCCAGGCGCGCCTACTTGCGCTGCATGTCGATGACGGTCGGCTTGCCGTCGATCTTGTCGAAGGTGACGGAAACCGCGTCGCCCTCCTTGAAATTCTTCAGCGAGGCGCGGTCCTTGACCGGGAACGCCATGGTCATGGCGGACATGCCGAGGTTCTCGATGGGGCCGTGCTTGAGCGTCACCTTGCCGGCCGACGCATCGATCTTCCTGATCTCGGCTGGCACGGGCTGGGAGGCCTGTTTTGACGCCACGGGCGCCTTGCTGTCCATGCCGTGCATGTTATGGCTGTCCATGGATCCCGCTGCGAATGCGGTGGAGGCGGTCGAGGCGGCGACGATGGTGAGCGCGAGTGCGAGAGTCTTGCCGGGTTTCATTGCGATTCGTCCTGAAGTGGAGAGTGGGTAGGGACTGGGGGAACTTGGGTCTGCCGTCGGCGCATCAGCCAATACACCGCCGGCACGACGAACAGGGACAGCAATGGGGCAGTCACCATGCCGCCGACCATCGGTGCGGCAATGCGCTGCATCACTTCCGAGCCCGTGCCATGCGACCACATGATGGGGATCAGGCCGCCGAGGATTACCGCGACCGTCATGGCCTTGGGCCGCACGCGCTGCACCGCCCCTTCCTGGATCGCGTGGAGAAGTGCCGACTGCGTGGTTTCGCCACGGTTTTCGCGTTCATTCCAGGCTTGTTTCAGATAGAGCAGCATGATGACACCGAATTCCGCCGCCACGCCGGCCAGCGCAATGAAGCCGACGACGCCAGCCACGGAGAGGTTATAGCCCAGCAGATAGAGCAGCCAGAAGCCGCCGATCAGCGAAAGCGGCAGCGTGCCCATGATCAGCAGCGCCTCATCCAGGCGGCCGAAAACCATGTAAAGCAGCACAAAGATGATCAGCAGCGTGAACGGCACCACCAGCTTGAGCCTGGCCGTGGCCCGTTCCAGGTACTCGAATTGTCCTGACCAGCTCAGCGCATACCCCGCCGTCATTGGCACCGTCTTTGTCACCACGGCCTGCATCTCGCGCACGGCTGAACGGAGATCCCGTCCGCGAATGTCGACATAGAGCCAGCCGGACAAGCGTGCATTCTCGCTGCGCAACATCGGCGGGCCTTGCACGACCTCGATGCGCGCCACGTCCGCAAGCGTGATCTGCAGACCCTTGTCGGTGACGATGGGCAGGGCGCGCAATTGCTCGATGGAATCACGATAGTCGCGCGGATAGCGGACGTTGATCGGAAAGCGCGCCAGCCCGTCGACCACATCACCGACATTCTCGCCCCCGATCGCGGATGACACGATACTCTGCACGTCCTCGATGTTGAGACCGTACCGGCCAGCGGCGCCGCGGTCGATATCCACATCGATATAGCGGCCGCCGGTGAGACGTTCGGCAAGCGCCGAGGTAACTCCCGGTACCGTCCTGACCGCCTCTTCTATCCTTGTGGCGAGCCGGTCGATCTCTTTCAGGTCCGTGCCGGCCACCTTGATGCCGACCGGGCTCTTGATCCCCGTGGCGAGCATGTCGATGCGGTTGCGTATCGGTGGCACCCAGACGTTCGACAAGCCAGGCACCCTGACCACGCGATCCAGTTCCTCCACCAGCTTGTCGGTCGTCATGCCCGCGCGCCACTGGTCCCGCGGTTTGAACTGGATGGTGGTCTCGAACATCTCGATGGGCGCCGGGTCGGTGGCGGTATCGGCGCGGCCGGCCTTGCCGAATACTGTCGCCACCTCAGGCACGGTCTTGATGAGCCGATCGGTCTGCTGCAACAGCTGCGCCGCCTTGCCGGCGGAGAGGCCGGGCAGCGCCGACGGCATGTACAGCAGGTCCCCCTCGTCGAGCGGCGGCATGAACTCCCCGCCGATGCGCATCGCGGGCCAGGCGGTTGCCGCCAGCAGCAGTACCGCGATCGCAATGGTGGTCTTGGGGTACGCCAGTACTCTGGCGAGCAAGGGCTGGTAGCCGCGGATCAGCCAACGGCTGAGCGGATTGGCCTGTTCCGATGGAATCCTGCCGCGAATCATGTAGCCCATCAGGACTGGCACCAGCGTGACCGACAGGCCGGCCGCAGCCGCCATGGAATAGGTCTTGGTAAACGCCAGCGGCGAGAACAGCCGCCCCTCCTGCGCCTCCAGCGTGAATACGGGAATGAACGAGAGCGTGATGATCAGCAGCGAAAAGAACAGAGCCGGGCCCACTTCCGCCGCGGACTCGCCAGTGACGCGCCAACGCTCCTGTGCGCTCAATGGTCGTTCGGGATGGTCGGCGTGCCAGCGTTCCAGGTGCTTGTGGGCGTTCTCGATCATCACCACCGCCGCATCGACCATTGCGCCAATGGCGATGGCGATACCGCCAAGCGACATGATGTTGGCGTTCACGCCCTGGTAGCGCATCACCAGGAACGCGGCCAGCACGCCCAGCGGCAGCGAGACGATGGCGACCAGCGCGGACCGCAGGTGGAACAGGAACACCAGGCACACCAGCGCCACCACGATGAATTCCTCGATCAGCTTGCCAGTCAGGTTATCCACCGCACGCTGGATCAGCGCTGAGCGATCATAGGTCGTCACCACCTCCACGCCCTTGGGCAGGCTCGTTTGCAAGGAGGCGAGCCTGGCCTTGACCGCGTCGATGGTCTCCAGCGCATTCTTTCCGGAGCGCATCACGATGACGCCGCCCGCGACTTCGCCCTGGCCGTCGAGTTCCGCGATGCCGCGCCGCATTTCCGGGCCGAGCTGAATGGTGGCGACGTCTCCCAGCCGTACCGGGATGCCGGCCTCGCTGGTGAGCAGCGGGATCTGGCGGAAGTCATCGAGCGTCTTCAGGTAGCCGCTGGCGCGCACCATGTATTCGGCTTCGCCCAGCTCCAGCACCGATCCGCCGGTCTCCTGGTTCGCCCCCTTGAGCGCCGCCAGCACCTTGCCCTGCGACAGGTTATAGGCCCGCAGCCGGTCCGGCATCAGGACAATCTGGTACTGCCTGACCATGCCGCCCAGCGACGCGACTTCGGCCACATTGGGCAGCGACTTGAGCTCGAAGCGCAGGAACCAGTCCTGCAACGCACGCAACTGGCCGAGGTCGTGCTGCCCGGTCCGGTCGACCAGGGCGTACTCGTAGATCCAGCCTACGCCGGTGGCGTCCGGGCCCAGGGCCGGCCTGGCAGCGGCGGGCAGCCGGGATTGCACCTGGTTCAGGTACTCCAGCACGCGCGAGCGCGCCCAGTAGAGATCGGTGCCATCCTCGAACAACACATAGACATAGGAGTCACCGAAGAACGAATAGCCGCGCACGGTCCTGGCCCCGGGCACGGACAGCATCGTCGTGGTAAGGGGATAGGTGACCTGGTTTTCGACGATCTGCGGGGCCTGGCCGGGAAACGGCGTGCGGATGATCACTTGCACGTCGGACAGGTCCGGCAGCGCGTCGAGCGGCGTGCTGCGCGCGGCCCACAAGCCCCACGCGGTCAGCACGACCGTGGCCAGCAGCACCAGGAAGCGGTTACGGATCGAAGCCAGGATAAGCCGCGCGATCATGGCCGGGCTCCCGGGGCAGAAGCTGCGCGTTCCACCGATGACAACGTCGCCGCACCGTCGCGGTCGAGTTGAAAGCGAAAGCGGATACGGTCGCCGGGCTTGAATCCTTGCGGCATGCCGGAAGCGGGTGCGGCAAAGTCCATGGTCATGGCCCCCCAGCTGGCCGACGGGATCGGCTCGTGGGAAATCGTCATGCTTTGCGCGCTGACCGCCTCCACGCGTCCGGTGCCTTCGTGCTCCGGGCCCGCGGCGGCGGTTGCCGGCGCGGCTGGTGCTGCGGTCATGCGCTGCGTGGCACCGCGCAGGCTGGCTTCGGAGTCGAGCAGGAACTGGCCGGAGACTACGACCTTCTGTCCGGATTCGAGGCCCTCGAGCACTTCGGTCTGTCCGCCGGAAGCCGCGCCAGTCTTGACCTCGACCGGGCTATACCCGCCGGGACCGGTTTCCACCATGACGATGGTGCGCGTGCCGGTGCGGATCAGCGACTCGGTCGGGACCAGCAGCCGGTCCGTGCCAGCTGCGGCCTCGAAGCGGGCCGTCACGAACATGCCTGGCAACAGCTGACGGCCCTTGTTCTGCAGTTCGATCCGCACCCTGACAGTACGGGTGCCGGGGTTGATGTCGGGCAGGATGGCGTCGACCTTGCCGGGCAGCGTTTGTCCAGGCAGGGCGGCCGCGAGCGCGGACACCGCCTGTCCGGGCCGTAGCCGCGAGACATAGGTCTCCGGCACCTCGGCCAGTACCCATACCGTCGCCAGGCTGGCAAGGCGAAAGAGCGTCGTGCCGGGGGAGACCGTCATGCCGTCGCGTGCGCCGACCTCGGTGACGATCCCGTCCACCGGACTGGTGATGGCAAGCCGCGGCTGCAGCTTGCCGGTGTCCTGCACCAGGCGGATGTGGCTGTCGGTCATGCCGGCCTGCCGCATGCGGGCCATCGCGGCTTCGCGCAAATCGCCCTGCAGGGTTGCGCCCATGCGGACCACCGCCAGGTATTCCTCTTGCGCGGTGACCCATTCCGGCGAATAGATCTGTGCCAGCGGCTGGCCTTTGCGCACCGGATCCAGCGTCGTCCTGGCATACGCGTGCTCGACGAACCCGCTGGTACGGGCCTGCAGCACTTCGATGCCGCGCTCGTTGATCGCAACATTGCCCGGAACTTCGAATGCGGAGGCCAGCCGGCCTGTCTTGACCTCTGCCGTGCGAACGCCAAGATTCTGCGCCACGCGGCTGTCAACGGTGACGGTCGCGCCGCCCCCCGCTTCCTCGTACACGGGCGACAACGGCATATCCATGAAGGGCGACTTGCCGGGTTTGTCGAAGCGCTGGCCCGGCACCATCGGATCATGCCAGTAGAGGATGCGCTTGCCCGTGCCCGGATCGATATCGCCGGCCTTCAGGTTCGCCGCCCCGGTGCCGCTGGCCGGCGTGTCCGACGCGGCGATCTGCCGGCGCCCCTGTTGATGGCCGAGATAATAGGCAGCGCCAGCGCTCGCCAGCACGAGCAGAACCGCCAGGGTCCGTGCCATCGCGGTTTGCTTCATGGTTGGGCTCCTTGCGGCGGCATGGCTTGCGCGGCGGTCGGCAACGGCATCAGGAACGTGAGTTCGGCCCAGAGCCTGGCGGTTGCTGCCTCCAGCCGGAGCCGATCGAGCGACAGCTCGAGCGCCTTGCGGCTGGCCTCCGCCACGGCGGCCAGGCTGCCGGCGCCAGTACGATAGGCGCTCAGGGCCGCCTCGGTTTGTGCTTTCGCCAGCGGCAACGTGGCATTGCGATAGCGCTCCAGGCGCGTCTGGCTGAGTTGCAGTTCGGCCTGCTTGCCGCGCAGCTGTCCAATCAGGCCACGGCGTACCGATTCGGCTTGCGCCCGCGCAGCGTTGGCCTGCGCCAGCCTGGCGGCCAGTTCGCGGTCCTGGCGATGTTCCTGGTCCCAAGGTAGCGGCAGCGAGACGTTCAGCGACACCATGTTCGAGTAGGCGGGGCCGCGCTGGCTGTACATCAGTTCGACGCTGAGATCCGGCATCTTGTTCTCGCGCGCGACGCGGCTCTCGGCCTCGGCCACGCCGGCTTGGGCCTGCGCGGCAGCGACGTCGGGCAGCTGCGTGGCGCCGGCGGCATCCAGGGTATCGAGCCAGGCCGGAGCATCGAGCGCGGGACGCTCGGCCAGCGGCAATGCTGCCGCATCGCCGACCCACCGACGCAACATCGCCCGGGACGAGGCGACCGCGGCGCGGGCTTCGTCTTCGCGATCCTGCAGTTGCTGCGATTCGATCCGGGCGGCCAGGATCTCGGCGCGCGAGCCGCGGTTGCCGCGATAGGCGGCCTGTGCCGCATCGATCAACAGCTTGATCGATTGCGCCTGTTCGGCGAGCAGCTCGTGCGCGCGTTCCGCATACCAGCGCTCCAGCCACGCCGTGGCGGTGCCGCGTTGCACGTTGGCCAGCGCCACCATACGTTGCGCCTCGGCCGACGACGCCTCGGCCTCGAAGCGCTCGGCGCGGGCCTGGCGCTTCGCCGGGCGTGTGAATTCCTGCATGAGGCTGATCGACCTCATGGTCATCGAATCGGTGCCCAGCGAGAACCGGTCCGGGCCATTCGCCGGGACGTTGTTGACGCCGACCTTCAGGACCGGGTCCGGCATCTGCCTGCCGGCCACAGCCATCTCGATGGCTGACTGGACTGCCGAGCGCGAGGTCTCGGCATCGGCCGAACGCGCCGCGGCGAGCGCGAGCGCTTCCTGCAGGGAAAGGGCTGGCGCGGACTCCGCCCATGTCGGATGGATCACGGCAAGCAGCGTGAGCGCGAGCGCCAGCCGGCGCCCGCACTTGGTGGATAAGTGCAAATGCATAAAGCCTCCGCAAAGCAACGACCACCCTGGAGCCGATGGCTCAGGGCACGACAACAGGCGTTGCTGCGGAGGCTACGTTCGGAAACAGCAGTGAAGGATGGGGAGGGGGCGTGGCGGCGCCCGGGGAATCGCATCGCGGGGAGCGGCCAGGCGATGTGCCAGGACCGGTATCGGCGCGGGCACCACGACATTGACCAGCACCGGATGGAAGGCGGGAATCTGAGGCGTGGCATGGTCGGCCGACTTCGAGCCGAACTGGCAATGCTCCTGGCATAGCCCGTCATGTACGCCTGGCCCGGCGTGTTCCATTGCCATCTCGGGGCAGGCTTCAGTCATGCCCGCCATCTCTTCCGTCGCGCTCAGCGAATACCGGCTGCCCTCGCACGCATACGCCGCCGCTGCCAGTTGCACTGTCAGGAAAGCGCTCAGCAGGAAGGCGGCAAGCCAGAGCCGACGAATAGTAGTACGCACTTGAGATACCTGGGTTGCCGGAATGGTAGCAGCGTTTGACTGCTTGCGGCATAAGCCGGTTGGCGGAGCCTGTCGTCCGTCTGTTCCATCATTGCCGCGTGGCCCCGGGCGCCGTCGACGCCAGCGAAGACCCGACCGACAACGCTCGTTGCACCTTACCGGGATGTAATGGTTGCGTAACGTCCTGGTGAGGGACGGCCCCGTACCCTGGACCGGTACGGCCGCTGGTTTTCGCCCTGGCCGTCCTTGACCTTACTACCATGGGAAGGCCTAAGCTGCCGTCTTTGGGCGCGATGGCGGACTCCCCCGTGATGGCAGGCCCAACAACCAAGGGAACCAGGATGAACAGGACGAGCAGCGACCGCGATGCCAAGATGCCTGGACGCCACGGTGGCGCACAGGGTGACCACGCCCATCATCACGAGCATGCGCATCACCATGTTCATGCTCATGAGCAATCCGGCACCGGGACCGAGCCAGCCCCGGCGCAGCCTCCCGCCGAGGGCACGATCTATACCTGCCCGATGCATCCGGAAATCCGCCAGGACCATCCGGGCAACTGCCCGAAATGCGGCATGACGCTGGAACCGTTGATGCCGGAACTCGATGAGGATGAAAACCCGGAGCTGGCGGACTTCCGTCGCCGCTTCTGGTGGACGCTTCCGCTGACCGGCGTGGTGTTCGTACTGGCGATGTTCGGGCATCGCCTTGGCTGGATGGACCTGTCGACGCAGAGCCGGGTCGAGCTTGCCTTGTCGACGCCGGTGGTGCTGTGGGCAGGGTGGCCGTTCTTCGTCCGGTGTTTCCAGTCGATCGTCAACCGCAGTCCCAACATGTGGACGTTGATCGGGATCGGCACTGGCGCCGCCTATCTCTACAGCGTCGTTGCGACCGTCATGCCGGCCGCCTTTCCGCAGGCTTTTGCCGAGCATGGCCGCATCGGCGTCTACTTCGAGGCCGCGGCAGTGATCATCTCCCTCACTTTGCTGGGACAGCTGCTTGAACTGAAGGCCCGCTCCCAGACCTCGGCCGCCATCAAATCGCTGCTGGGGCTGGCGCCCAAGACGGCGAGACGCATCGGTCCCGGCGGCATCGAGGAAGACGTACCCCTGGCCCATGTGCATGTTGGCGACCTGCTGCGCGTGCGGCCCGGCGAGAAGGTGCCGGTCGACGGGGTCGTGACGGAAGGCACCAGCGCCGTCGACGAGTCGATGATCACCGGCGAGCCGATTCCCACCACCAAGCGCGCCGGCGACCGTGTCATCGGCGCCACCATGAACACATCGGGCAGCCTGGTGATCCAGTCCGAAAAGGTCGGCTCGCAGACCGTGCTGTCGCAGATTGTCCAGATGGTTGCGCAGGCGCAGCGCTCGAAGGCGCCGATGCAGCGCTTGGCGGACAAGGTTGCCGGCGTCTTCGTCGTCGGCGTCATCGGCATCGCGGTGCTGACCTTGGTCGCGTGGGGACTGTTCGGTCCCGAGCCGGGCTGGGTGTTCGGCCTGATCAATGCCGTCGCGGTGCTGATCATCGCCTGTCCTTGCGCGCTGGGCCTGGCCACGCCGATGTCGATCATGGTGGCAAGCGGCAAGGGGGCGTCCGGCGGCGTGCTGTTCCGCGACGCCGCAGCAATCGAAAACCTGCGCAAGGTCGATACCCTGATTGTGGACAAGACCGGGACGCTCACCGAGGGCAGGCCGGTATTCGAGCGCGCGATCGGCGCCAATGGCTTTACCGAGGAAGACGTGCTGCGGTTGGCTGCCAGCCTGGATCAAGGCAGCGAACACCCACTGGCGGCAGCGATCGTCGAAGCCGCCCGTAGTCGAGGCCTGCCGCTGGACAAGCCGGAAAGCTTCGAGTCGAGTTCGGGGATTGGGGTAAGGGGCGCGTTGGCAGGCAGCAAGATTGCGATCGGAAACACCGCGCTCATGGAAGCCGAGGGGGTGGCCACCGAAGCACTGGTAGCGCAGGCGGACGCATTGCGTGCGCAAGGCGCCAGCGTCATGTATCTCGCGGTCGACAGCAAGCTTGCAGGCCTGCTCGCCGTCTCCGACCCGGTCAAAACCACCACGCCCGAGGCGCTGGAGCGTCTTCGGGAAGAAGGCATCCGTGTCGTCATGGCCACTGGCGACGGCATCGCAACCGCCAGGGCGGTGGCCGCAAAACTTGGCGTGGACGAATTCCATGGCGAGGTCAAGCCGGCCGACAAGCTGGAACTTGTCAAATCCCTGCAGCAGTCCGGCGCGGTGGTCGCCATGGCCGGCGACGGCATCAATGACGCGCCGGCGCTGGCGCAGGCCGATGTCGGTATCGCCATGGGCACCGGCACCGATGTCGCGATGAACAGCGCCCAGGTCACGCTGGTCAAAGGGGATTTGCGCGGCATCGCCCGCGCCCGGCAACTCTCGCACGCGACCATTCTGAACATGAAGCAGAATCTCGGTTTTGCGTTCATTTACAACGCCCTCGGCGTGCCGCTGGCGGCCGGCGCGCTGTATCCCGCGACGGGCCTGTTGCTGTCGCCGATGATCGCGGCGCTGGCGATGAGCCTGAGTTCGGCCTCGGTCATTGCCAATGCGCTGCGTCTCAGGGGCGCTGCTTCGTAAGGCGGATGCGCATGGATACGGGGTAACCTCTTTATTTTTCAGGAGTCAGGTGTAGTTGATGAAGCTTATTGGTGCAGGGGCGACATGAACAAATCAGGCAAGCCACGCTGGCGGATCGTGGCGCTGCTGGTGCTTGGCGCGGCGATTGCCGCCGCCGTTGCGCTGCAGACCAGGCGGTACCTCGATACGCCATCCGATGCCGGCAAGACAGGCGATATACGGAAGCTGCGCATCGATGCCACCGACGTGGTCAGCGTTGCGCAGGGTCGCAAGGTTTATGCACAGCAATGCGCCGCATGCCATGGCGCCAACCTGGAGGGCCAGCCCAACTGGCGCGAGCGGCTACCGAACGGCCGCATGCCGGCACCTCCGCATGATGCTTCCGGCCATACCTGGCATCATCCCGACGCCGTGTTATTCGCAATCACCAAGAATGGGCTGGTGGCCGGGGTGACGGCTCCGCAGGGTTATGTCAGCGATATGCCGGCATTCGGGCAGTCTCTGTCCGACGAGGACATCGTTGCCGTACTGGCGTATATCAAAAGTACCTGGCCACAGAAAATGGTTGCGGCGCAGCGGGAGGTGACCGAAGCGCATGCCGTGCGCAAGCAGGGCGCGGCGCAGTAATCGCATATACCGGCCCACAGCTCGCAGCTTCCCGTTGGCGCGGTGACGGGAGAAAACCTGACCATGGGCACGGGCGACTGAACCAACTTGCTTGATCCTTTTGGGCATTTTTTCGATTAAATTGCGTCTCGAAATGCGCATTGCCTGGACCTAAAGTGGAGGCTCTCAACCACCTGACGAGAGCCCTCCAATGACCAAGGAAATCACCCGGACCAATGCAGTCATCGAATGTATCCTGAGCCGCAGCGCGGCCAAGTACTACGATCCCGCCGCCGCCTTGAGCGACGACGAAATCCGCGCGCTGGTACGAATCGGCACCAGCGCGCCGACATCCTTCCACATGCAGAACTGGCGCTTCATCGCCGTACGTTCCGCCGAGGCCAAGGCACGGCTCAGTCCGATCGCGTGGAACCAGCCCCCCATCACCGAAGCTGCCGTGACTTTCATCGTCTGTGGTCAGCTGGCCGATTCGAGCGTAATACCGGATCGCCTGGCGCCGCTGGTGGAGGCGGGCGTCATGCCGGCGGAGATGGTGTCGGAATGGGAAATCCCCGCACGCGACCTGTACATGGATTACCCCCAGCGCCAGCGGGACGAGGCCGTACGCAGCGGCACCTTCGGCGCGGCGGCAATGATCTACGCCGCCCGTTCGCTGGGCCTGGGTTCGACGCCGATGATTGGCTTCGATGCCGAAGCGGTGCACCGCGAGTTCGGACTTGGGGGGAATGAAGTGCCGGTCATGCTGTTGTCCGTAGGAGCAGAGCGCACCGGAAACTGGCCGCAGAAGCCGCGCCTGCCGGTGGCCGATGTGTTGGACCTGGTATAAGCGGCCCGCCGCCGCACATGGACTATCCCAAACTAGTAAAGCCAGTAACTTAAAGAGACTACGATGCCAAGAACTATTGCCCTGAAGCCGGAACAAGTGCCGGCCGATTCGAAACCGACCCTCGACGCGTTCACCAGGAACATCGGATTCACGCCGAACATGATGGCGACCTTCGCCCAAAGTCCGATCGCGTTCAACTCATGGGCCACCCTGCTGGGCTCCCTGAGCAAGGCGCTCGACGTGAAAACGCGTGACAGCATCGGCCTCGCCGTCTCCGAAGTGAACGGCTGCAATTACTGCCTGACGGTTCACAGCTTTACCGCCGAGCATATGGCCAGGCTGGCGGCCGATGAAATCATTCTCGCCCGGAGGGGCCATGCCACCGACCCGAAGCGCGACGCGGCGGTCCAGTTTGCGCGCAAAGTCATCGAGACCCGCGGCAACGTCACCGACGCCGATTTCAAAGCCGTCCGCGATGCTGGCTACACGGATGCGAACATCATGGAAATCGTCGCACTGGTTGCCATGTATTCGCTGACAAACTTTATCAATAACGTGTTTGACCCCGACAAGGACTTTCCTGCCGTTGCGCCGGCCGGCTCGGTGTGACGCGATACGCTCGCATCGATGCGTCTCCGGTCGATGCGAGCACCATGCCCCAAGCCTGGAGGTACCCGGGAGAGATTCCCGGGATACTGAAGAGCTAGCGAGAGACCGCTGGGCAATTGCCATAAGATGCGTGATCGTTCCAGGTTCCCGAGATCCTATGTCCCAACTCGACTGGCTGAGCCAGCTGCTGCAAATGATCACCGTCACCGGGCGGCTGGAGGTCCGATGCGTCTATGGTGCGCCATGGCGGGTAGCCTGGCCTCAGTCCGCGGCGCACGAGATTCCCTACCACGTGGTGCTCAAGGGCCGGGCGATCGTCGAGAATCCGCAGACGCAGAAGACGCTGGAACTGGTGGCAGGAGATATCGTGCTATTGCCTCACGGGTCGGCCCACGTACTGCACGACGGCAGTGGACAGGCGCCGGGTCGTACCCACAATCGCCACGGCGCTGCAGGATGGATGCTCAGCCAGAATGATGGCCCGGGCGAGCAGCTGGACCTGTTATGCGGGCGATTTCTCATCGAGCCGCCGCATGATCGGCTGATTCGCAGTTATTTGCCCACGAACCTGGTGGTAAGTGCATTGGGCAACCATCGCGAAGAGGCCTCCGCATCCGCTTCGCATCACCTGGCCGGCCTGCTGGAGCTGATGCGCATGGAGTCGACCGGCGACAAACTGGGCGGATGCGCCATGCTCAACGCGCTGACCTCGGCGCTGTTCACATTGGTGCTGCGCGCCGCCAGCGAATCCGCGCAGGCCCCCGCAGGCTTGTTGGCCCTTGTCGGTCATCCGCGGCTCGCGCCGGCCATTTCGGCCATGTTCGCCGATCCGGCGCGCCCCTGGACCCTGCCGGATCTGGCCGACTTGTGCAGCATGTCACGCGCCACCTTCATGCGGCACTTCCAGGACAAGCTGGGACGCTCAGCCATCGAACTGCTGACCGATATCAGGATGAGTCTCGCCGCCAACGCGCTGAAGAAGCCGGCGATGACCACAGAGGCCGTCGCCGATTCAGTCGGGTATCGGTCGGTGGCTGCGTTCCGGCGTGTATTCACGGAAACGATGGGAATGACGCCGGGGCAATGGCGCCGCCGCGCTCGCCAAACGGGTAACGACTCTGCATGATGGCCGGGTTTGACGAACAAAAGGCCCGTCGCCGGCGCGACGGGCCTTATTGCTTCCGCGACCCTCCATCAATAATCCCATTGCACCGGCACGAACCGGAAGCTCTCTCCGTGCTTCGCAACATGCCCGATCGACGGGAACGCGACATGCGCCGCGGCCAGCAGGGCGCCGGTTGCAGCGGCCTCGTTGAGCAGCGCGATACGCACGTCCGTGGCGGCTTCGGGATCGTGCTCGAAGCCATTCTGCCAGTCGGGCCGCTCGAAGCCGACTTCGAAGATCGCGTCGCCGACGAATGTCAGTTTCTCGCCGTTCGATGCCACGTCCACGACGCAGTGCCCCGGCGTGTGTCCGCCCGTCACGCGCGCCGACACGCCCGCTGCGATTTCCACGGTCTGGTCGAACTGCACGATGTTCTCGCTGTAGCGTTGCGCAAATTTTGCCGCCGCCTTGCGGAGCGCGGGAGGTACCGCTTCCGGCATTACCGTCTTGCTGAAGTCCGGATTTTTCCAGAACTCCACTTCCGCGGCCGCTACGTGAATGCGCACGTCCGGCCGCAGCCTGGCCTTGACGCCATCGACGTTCAGCCCGCCGACGTGGTCCATATGCATATGCGTGATCACGATATCGGTGATCGCAGCCAGGTCGATGCCCGCCGATTCCAGGCGCATCACCGACCGGCCGGCGCGCGTGAAATATTCGAAGCCGTCGCCCACGCCCGAGTCGATCAGGATCAGGCGCTCGCCGCTGCGCACCAGCGCGATATTCAGCGCCCAGTCGAAGGTGTCGCGTTGCAGGAAGCGGCCATCGAACCATGCGTTGCGGTCCGCCTGGCTTACGTTGGTGGACATGGTAGAGGTCGGCAGCGGCAGGATGCCATCGCTGATCAGCACGACATCGACTTCGCCCACGCGCACGGCGTAGCGCGACGGCACGAGTTCGCCGGCATCGTCTTTGCCAAGGCTGGCGGTAACCGGCTGCACATTGCGGGTTGTTTCGGTCATCTTCGGGAGTCCTGTCAATGGGGGGGAAACCGCACTGGGCGGCAGGCATGCTCCGCTGCGTTACGCGGACATCCTTCTCGACCGTCGCGCGTTCAGTGCGACCATCGTTGCAACCGATTCTAGGCAGGGGAAGCGATTTCCAGTAGCGTCGCGAAGGCCTTCAGTATGTTGAGCGAAGGGCAACAATTGGGGATGGACGGGCGCTGAGCGGGACGTGAGTGACAGGGTTTGCAGCCAGGTTGCGTGGTTAGAGGCTAGGGGCTGCAACATCGGATAAACGACCAGGCCTTTCAATGCGGCAGCGGTGATGACCGGCTCAGGCAGTTTTTTGAACTTCACCAATAGTGCGACCGTTGCCAGCGCCAGCAACAGGGTGGGGCCATAAACGATCGAACGTTTGGCCAGCACGATCACGGCCCCGGTAATCGCGCCAATCGCCGCCGCCGTGACGCCGTCGACAAAGGAGGGACACTAAGGGCCTTGCTGTGGCGCCATGGTTTTGTAGGGATCGATTCAGGGTCTTTGGTTGGCTGAAAAATGCGCGTAGAGCGAATCCAGCACCGAGCTGATTTCCGCCAGCAACGCGTCGTCATCCTGCAGCCGCGCTCGCGCGCCGGCCAGCATGGCTTCGAAGCCGCTGGCCTCCGGCACCGAGAGGCCGCCGATATCCAGTGCATGGATCATTCTGGCAAGCCGGCCGAGTCCCCGGTTAGCCTCGAGTCCAAAACTGACCAGCAGCACTTCGAAGGAAACGCGATCGCCCACGTGCGTAAACGTCGCTCCGTCGAAGTCGAAGCCCAGTGCATCGTCCGGGCATTCGGCGGGGCTTTCCAGCCAGAGGAACCGTGCATGGGGATCGATGAAGCGCCGGATCAGCCAGGCGCTGGCCACGCGGTCCGCCCACAGATGGCGGCGCGTGGCCCAGCACCGCCCCTGATATTGCGCGGCATCCCGGCGCGGGATCGTACGGGTGAGCGGCTGGGGCTCGCCCGGCGACTGAATTGCCTCGATGGCCCGGCTGAAATCATTCCATCCCGCTTCTGCGCGGCGCGACGCGTCATTCGGAAAGAAGTCGATCCGGCGGATCGCTTCATAGGCGCGCTCGTGGCGGCGCAGCAGTCGATTCAGTTCAGCGCTGTTCTGGTCGGAGAGCCCATCAAGCGCTTCGGTCAGCGCAGCTTGCAGTTCATCATAGTCAGCGCCGCGGTCGAACAAGGCGCGGAACGCGATCTCTTCGTCCGGAGTTCCGGCACTGACTTGCAGAAGCCAGGCTTGTCCGTTTTCCTGCCGGGTTTCGTCAGCCAGCTGGCGCAACTGGCCGACCTGCTCCACGCCCCCTGGCAAAAGATAGGCACCGTCACGCAGCGCGGCGCACCCCATACTCTTGATCGCACGCCAGATCCGCATGCGCGCGGTGGCGCCGGACGTGGGAAGCGTGACGATCAGCAGCGTCCAGGACTGAGTGGTTGCGGTCATGGGCGCATGGTAGAAGCCTATAACGTCAATTTCAACGTTGTAGAGATCTCTACAGTGGAAGACCTTTCGGGGTCACATCGCAGGTATGGGACGTGTGTTCGACACACCAAACTCGTATGGTGAATTGCGGTCGGGCAAAGAGAGAAAGACCTGCCCGATCTGTTCAGTCCGTTTTCACCACCAAGGAAGCAGATGGGACCGGGCCCTAGCCGGTCCATCAGCTATGCACTGGTCGAAGCGCCATGGCGGCCACATTACCGGGAAAAGCACGGTCGGGCAGGACGGGGAATTTAACGTCTGGCTACGCGACGACGGATCTGCGGTAAGGGAAGAGCCGGATGACGGGGTGTCATAACGACTCAGCCTCTGGCTGCAAAGCCTCGGCCATCTGATCCACCTGCATCTTGATCATCGCCAGCAGGCAATGGACGCCGTGGCATCCCTCGGACCGTTCGCTTTCCACTTCCAGCAGCGACAGGACGCTACCCAGGCCGGCCTGGATCCGGTCGAGGGATTCCAGGGTTTCCGCGGGAATGCCGACGAAGATGGTTTCGTGCTTCGGATGGATTTTCTCTTGCATTGCGTTCTCCTGAAGAAGGTTGGGAGACCCGCCTGATGCAAACGGTAGAGGGTGGCGGGCCTGGCAGCGGGGGTCACAAACCGGTTCATCAACGAAGCCCGGCCAGCCTTTCGGCTGCCCCGCCCGGCCCGCCATAGTGGAACGACGCGCGCGTGCGTGTTGAGATGGTCGCCTGAGCGACCATCCGTTGATGATAAACGGGTTGTGACGCCCGATCACCGTTGTTTCGGTAATGCCTCTAGTTTTTGCCTTTTTAGGGAGGATGGCGATCAGACGATTCGCAATTCTTCTTTTGCGGGCGTGGGGAAGCGGAGCCCTCGGGGAGGTCGGTTGAGGTGCAGGTGAACTTGGTCAGTTGCTGTTGATGTGGATGTCGACGGCTGAATCCGCAGCCGATCTCCGCCGTTGCCCATCCGTGATGTAGCTGTAGACACTGCTGAACGCCTTCACGCCAACGGGGCGGCCTTTGTGTAATCCCGTCTCATCTCGCGCTCCTTTCGTAAGTGGTCAGGTCCTTTTCGCCGCTGTCCACGATAAACACGGCAAGCAGCTTGGCGGGCTTTGACTTGCTCGCGTTGCGGCTGACGGGATGGTGCGAGCCCGGCTCCTCATGGAAGCTCTCGCCCGCCTTGTAGACCCGTTCTGGTCCGTCACCGACCTTGCTGGCGATGCTGCCCGAGACGACATAGGCATAAATGAATGCCGACTTCGCGTGGTAGTGAGGCAACGACGAGGCGCCCGGCGCGTAATCCACTTCCAGCGCAATAAGCGACTTGCCGGGAACGTTGGGGATGGCCCGGGAGAAGTTCTCCTTGACCGTGTCACCGGTCCCATGTGCGGCTGCGGCGCCGGAGAATGCCATCACGGTGGCGGCGAGGAAGGGCAAAAGAAGGCGTTGGGTTTCCATGTCTGTTTCCTTGTTAAAGCGCGTGAAGCGGGTAGAGCGCGGATGTCAGTCCGCGGCATTCCAGTCTGGAATGCGTTTTGGCCACGGGGCACAGCCTCAGACGAGCCGAGGCAACGATTTGTTGGGCGGCCCCGAAGCCTTGCTGGCTTCATCCCCCGCGCCGGTCTCGGCGGCGCGCCTTGGCGTAGCTGAAACGCCGCTCAGGTCTTGGCCGGCGATCAGCGTGTCGCCAAGGTTGTGGGTGTGGTCCGGTTGCGCCGACACGCCTTTGAGGTCGTGGCCGGCAGTCATGGGGTGGCTGATCGCCCAGGCTAGGTCGGAAGCGGATACCCACGCGGTCACGCCGGTGGACAGGATCGCAGTGGCGCCAAGTGCGCTGATCCAGTGGATCGGTTTCATAATGAGCTCCTTTTGATCTAACTACGACTGTTATAGTCGTAGTAAAGATAGACGATCGTCCATCGAAGTGCAAGCTAGAACGTGGACCGCGCCGAAACGAGCATCCGACAAAAATCTTGCGCATCTAAACTACGACTCATACAATCGTAGTTGATGGCGACGCCAGTGCGATCGCCGGGACGACCAGACGCTGCGCAAGAGCGGGGTGGGCCGGTCACATGAACCGAGGTTTGATTCAGGAGCATCAAAGATGTCGAAACGCATTCTTGTCATCGGCGCCGGCTTTGCCGGCATGTGGAGCGCGCTGGCTTCGGCCCGTCTGCTTGACCAGGTGGGCCGCACCGACGTGGAAATCGCCCTTGTCGCACCGGAACCCGAGCTGCACGTCCGACCGCGCCTCTATGAGCAGAATCCGAACGGGATGAAGGCGCCGTTGCAAGAGATTTTCAAAGCTGTTGGCGTGAGGTTTATTCAGGGCAAGGTCGAGCATATCGACGTGCAGAATCAGACGGTGAACATTGCGGGCGTCGGTGCCGATGCGTCGGACCAGCGCATCGGCTACGACCGCTTGGTTGTAGCCGCCGGAAGCCGCCTGTTCCGGCCCCAGATTTCGGGGCTGGCGCAGCACGCGTTCAATGTCGACCAGGTCGCCGACGCCGCGGAGCTTGAAGCGCATATCCATCGGCTGGCCAGCCGCCCGGAAAGCGCGGGCCGCAATACCGTAGTGATCGCGGGAGCCGGTTTCACCGGTATCGAGACTGCCGCCGAAATGCCTGCCCGCTTGCGCGAAGTCCTGGGCGAGGATGCTGCCGTGAACGTGATCATGGTCGAGCGCAATGCCGCGATCGGCCCGGACCTGGGTGCGGGTCCGCGCCCAGTGATTACCCAGGCGCTGACTGAGCTGGGCGTGACCTGGAGGCTTGGATCGGGCGTGGCGGCCGTCGACGCCAGCGGCGTGACGCTAGACAACGGTGAGCGCATCGAGGCGGACACGGTGATCTGGACCGCCGGCGCCCGCGCCAGCGAACTCACCGCGCAGATTCCCGCGGAGCGCGACAACTTCGGCCGCCTGCATGTTGATCGCAACCTGAAGGTCAAGGGCGTCGAGTCGGTGTTCGCCACCGGCGACTGCGCCTATGCCGCTACCGACGACGACGGCAACGTCGCCATGATGTCTTGCCAGCACGCCATGAATCTCGGTCGCTCGGCGGGCCACAATGTAGCGGCAGACCTGGTGGGGGCGGCGCCGATTCCGTATAGCCAGCCGAAGTACGTGACGTGCCTGGACCTCGGTCCCTGGGGTGCGGTCTACACGGAAGGCTGGGATCGCCAGGTGAAGATGACGGGCGGCGTCGCCAAGGCGCTGAAGACGCGCATCAATACCGAGTGGATCTATCCGCCCAGAGCGGATCGTGCCGAAGCGCTTGCGATGGCTGACCCCCGCCGTATCGTTGTTGCCTGAGGTCACGGGCTGGAATAAAAAGGGCGATCCGCCAGGATCGCCCTTTTTGTATTTCCGCCGCGTAACGCGGCGCCGGGTCAGGGGATCGGAAGCGCCTCAGGCGCTCTTGCGCGTCCTTGCGCGCGTAGGCTCCGGCTTGTCCCCGCGCCGGCTAGCCGCGCGGTCCGTCAGCCACCTGACCACTTGCGCGCCATAGCCGGCCGGCGCCTTGTTGTCAGTGCGCTGAGCCAGGTCCGCGAGCGTGTGCTGCTTCAGCTCTGCGCGCATGGCTTTTTCTGCCGCCTGCATGATCGCGTGGATCGAGCAGACGCCACGCGTGGCCCAGGGCGGAGCCTGGTCCTCAAAAACCGCACAGCGGCTGCGGATCTCGCGGCAGTCGAACAGCGGCTTGTCGCCATCGATGGCGACCACCACGTCGTGAACGGTAATGCGGCCGGCAGGCCGGGCTAGCCGGAAGCCGCCCTTGATCCCCTCCGTGGCGACCACCAATTCGGCCTTGGCTAGTTTGGTGAACAGTTTGGCCAGGAACTCGCTCGGAATACCCTGCAACTCAGCCAGGTCGCGGACACTGGCTTCTTCCACGGCAGCCTGGGAGCGGGACAGGTAGAGCAGGCAGTGTAGGCCATATTCAACGCCTGTACTGATGTGGGACATGACGAACTCGGACTTTATGGATCGTAGTAGATAGCCTATACAAGTTCCCGCTCAAGTGCAAGACATGAACATTGCAGGGTTTGCCTGAAGTATCGAGCGGAAACTACGACTTATGGAATCGTAGTTATGTCCTATACTGTTCTCACCGGATACCTTAATGGAGACCTGCCATGACTGCCGCGCAACTTGACGGAATCGCATTGACAAATGATCCACGCGACGACGACCCGCAGGAGACAGCCGAATGGCTGGAAGCCTTGGAGGGCGTCCTCGGCAACGTCGGGCCGGCACGTGCGCACTATCTCATCGAGCGACAGATTGCCCATGCGCGGCTGCGCGGGCAATTGCAGCCGCACTCGGGCGGCACGCCTTATGTCAACACCATTGCCGTTGACCAGCAACCACGTATGCCAGGCGACCGCGAGATCGAGCGCCGCATTCGCGCCTATACCCGGTGGAATGCCATGGCAATGGTGGTGCGCGCCGGCAAGGCTTCGAATGTCGGCGGGCATATCGCCTCGTTTGCCTCCGCAGCCACGCTCTACGACGTGGGCTTCAACCATTTCTGGCGCGCGCCCACAGCGGATCACGGCGGCGACCTTGTCTTCGTGCAAGGCCACGTGTCGCCAGGCATCTACGCGCGCGCGTTCCTGCTGGGTCGGCTGGATGCCAAGCAACTCGACAACTACCGGCGCGAAGTCGGCGGGGAAGGGCTGTCCTCCTACCCCCACCCGTGGCTGATGCCCGATTTCTGGCAGTTTCCCACCGTTTCGATGGGACTTGGCCCGTTGATGGCGATCTACCAGACCCGTTTCATGAAGTACCTGCAGGCGCGCGGCATCGCGAAGACCGATGACCGGAAGGTCTGGGTATTCCTTGGCGACGGCGAAATGGACGAACCCGAGTCCCTCGGCGCGATCGGCATGGCGGCAAGGGAGCGCCTGGGCAACCTTGTATTCGTTGTCAACGCCAACCTTCAGCGCCTGGACGGACCAGTGCGCGGCAACGGCAAGATCGTACAGGAACTGGAAAGCATCTTCCTGGGAGCAGGCTGGCGGGTGATCAAGGTGCTATGGGGTGGCCACTGGGACGACCTGATCGCACGTGACAAGAGCGGGGCGCTGGCACGGCGGATGATGGAGGTCGTCGACGGCGAATACCAGACCTACCGTTCGAAGTCCGGGGCATACCTGCGCGAACATTTCTTCAATACGCCTGAGCTGAAGGCGCTCGTGGCCGACTACACGGACGATGAACTCTGGAGCCTGGATCGCGGCGGCCACGATCCGGCGAAGGTCTTTGCCGCATTCGCTGAGGCCGCGCGCGGCAGCGACGTGCCGACTGTGATACTGGCCAAGACCATCAAGGGCTATGGCATGGGCGACCAAGGCCAGGCCTCCAACGTCAACCACCAGCAGAAGAAGGTGCAGCGGGAGGCCCTGCTGGCTTTGCGCGACAAGTATGCGTTGCCCGTTGCGGATGCGGATATCGAGGACGTCCCATACATCAGCTTTCCCGAGGGATCCAGAGAGCTTACCTACATGCGCGGGCGCCGCGAGGCGCTGGGCGGCTACCTGCCCGCGCGGCGCCGGAAGGCCGCATCGCTGCCTGCACCTGCCTTGTCGGCATTCGACGCGCTGCTGAGGGCCACGCCCGAAGGGCGGGGCATGTCGACCACGATGGCCTTCGTCCGCATCCTCGGCACGCTGCTGCGGGACAAGGAACTGGGCCGGCGCATCGTGCCGATCGTACCGGACGAGTCGCGCACGTTTGGCATGGAAGGACTGTTCCGGCAGATCGGGATCTGGAACCAGGATGGCCAGCGCTACACCCCGCAGGATGCCGAGACGCTGGCATCCTACAAGGAGTCGACGAGCGGCCAGTTCCTGCAGGAGGGCATCAATGAAGCGGGAGGCATGGCCGACTGGATTGCTGCCGCGACGTCGTACTCCACGCACGGCGAGCCCATGGTGCCCTTCTATATCTTCTACTCCATGTTCGGCTTCCAGCGCGTGGGCGATCTCGCCTGGGCCGCGGCCGATATGCGAGCGCGCGGCTTCCTGCTGGGCGGGATCTCCGGACGGACCACCATTAACGGCGAAGGCCTGCAGCACGAGGATGGCCATTCGCTGCTGTGGGCATCGTCGGTGCCGAATTGCATCAGCTATGACCCGTCGTTTGCGTACGAGCTGGCTGTGATCGTGCAGGACGGCCTGCGCCGCATGGTGCAGGAGCAGGAAGACGTCTACTACTACATCACCGTCATGAACGAGACCTATGCGCAGCCGGCCATGCCGGCCGGCCCTACCGTCGCGCAGGATATCCTCAAGGGCATGTACGCCTACAGCAAGGCGGAATCCGCCGAATCCGTCCCGAGTGTCCAGCTGATGGGTGCCGGCACCATCTTCAATGAGGTCATCGCCGCAGCCGCATTGCTGCAGCAGGACTGGGGCGTCGCGGCGGATGTGTGGGGCGTGCCGGGCCTGACGGAACTGGCACGCGACGGCCGTGCGGCTGAACGGCACAACCTGCTGCATCCCGAGGCGCCTCCGCGCGTTCCGCACGTGACCCGGCTGCTGAAGGATACGCGGGGTCCGGTCATTGTCGCGACCGACTATATCCGTGCGCTCGCGGATCAGATCCGCGCCTATGTGCCGCAGAAATTCGTCGTGCTGGGCACTGATGGTTTCGGCCGCTCCGATACCCGCGCGGCGTTGCGCCACTTCTTCGAGGTGGATCGCCACTGGATCGCGATCGCGGCATTGAAGGCACTGGCGGATGAGGGGACTATCCCCGGGACGCGCGTCTCGGAAGCGATTCGCAAGTACGGGATCGATCCGGAGAAGCCGAACCCGCTGCATGCCTGAACGACGGTAGCATGGCCTTTCTCCGTCCGAGACTATCAAAGATCCAGTACCAGTGTCCCTCCACTGCATCGGGACACGCACGGCGTCATCACGCTCTGGCGCTCGCTCTCGTCGAGAATGAAGTCCTGATGGTCGACCACTCCTGCGAGGTAGCGGACTTTACAGGTACCGCACAGACCTGACTGGCAGGACGTCTCCACCGGCGCCCCTGCTTGCTGAAGCACTTCCGCCAGGTTCTGATCCGGTGCAACAGTCAGCCTTTTACCCGATTGAGCCAACTCGACGAGATAGCCCACAACCGGCGCATCGCTTGCAGCCGGTGCTTTTTGCACCGGCGCCTTAAAGTGCTCGCAATGCACCAGTTCCTGCGGCCAGTGTGCAGCGGCATCGGCGCACGCCTGCATGAATCCGGCTGGACCGCAGTAGTAGATGTGCGTATCCGGCTCTGGATGCTTTAGCAACTTGACGATGTCGAGTCCATTCTTGGGATTGCCTCCGTCGAAGTGGCAGTAAATCTTTCCGATCCGGGCGATGCTCTTGAGCTCCGCTTCGAACGCGGCGTATTGTGGACCCTTGGCGCAGTAGTGCAGGTCATAGTCGATCCGCTTCGATTCCAAACGATGCACCATCGCCTTGAGCGGCGTCACACCGATACCGCCTGCGAGCAGGATGAACTTGCTGGCAACCTCAGCAAGGGTAAAGTTGTTTCTCGGCACGCTGACCTTGATGCGGTTCGGAACCCGTAAGGTCTCGTGCATTCCCCGTGAGCCGCCGCGGCCGGTTTCATCTCGAAGGACGGCGACGACGTAGCGATGACGCTCCTGGGGGTCATTACAAAGCGAATACTGACGGATAACTCCCGGGGCAATGTGCACGTCGATGTGCGCGCCTGCAGTAAATCCCGGCAGCTCATTGCCGTCGGGATCGACGAATTCGTATGAGTTGATTCCGGTAGCCTCCATGCGAACTTGCCGAAGAACCAGTTCCAGATGGGCGAGCGCGCTGCGCTCGGTGGTGGGGGCATTCATGGTGAACCTCGCGTCTCCAGGTGCATCGGGCCGGGCGGTACGGTGCCGCCCGGCGTTCATCTCTAGGGCTCGTGTTAAGGTTTCAGGCTCTGTTCCAGTTCTTCGAACCTGGCCTTTACGAACGCAGCGCGCTCTTCGCCCTTCAGGCCATCGGCCTCCGTGATGATGGCGACCGCCTTGCGTGCGAGCAGGCGGCGATTGGCGACCTCCTGCTCCATTGTTTCCGCTTGCGGGAGCTCGAAGACGTTGCCCGTGCAGTAGCTGTTGGGCGCGCCACCGACGTCACGCAGCCATTGGGCGAAGCCTTGCGCAGCCGCTGCAGCGTTGGAGCCTCGCACCGCTTCGCGCAGCATCTTGCGGAAGGCATAGAGACCCGCATCGAACTTGGTGGGGTTTTCCAATGCGTGCACTGCGATCGGACGCTGGCTGATGATCGCTTCGTAGTCCCCCGGCGCATACTGCGCATCCTTGTAGTTGGCGCGCTCTCGGTGATTGGAGGGAATCGGCGGCATGTCCTCGAGCTTGTACTTGCCGAATCGTTCGGGCCGGCGCATGGCGACCTGGCCATCGAGGAAATCGATGGTTTCATATCCGACCATGCTCTTGTCGCCCACTAGACGCGTGTCGATGCCGGGACCCATCACACGCCAGCCGATCATCTTGCTGTTTTCATCATCCACGGGCACGGTCCAGCGGATGATGTGGAAGCGGCTGAACAGCTTTTTCTTGGAACCATCTTCCGAGGTGTAGGCGTGCAGGCTGAGATTCGGCAGGACCTGGTGCTGGATGCGCAGGAACATCTTGTCCTTGTCGACACGCCGGGCGCCCGCGCAGGCGAGGCCGCGGCCCTGATGCACCGGGATGAACTGCATGTCAGGTGCCACTTCCATGGAGGCGGCACCAACTTCGTCGAAGGTTGTGCTTTGGAACTTGCCGCCCACCACGTTCTTCGCGGCATGCAGGGCAGTGGGGTGGAAGTTGTCGGCCGCGTTGTCCTGTACCTGCAGCCAGTTGCAGTGCTGGAAGTTGCTGTACGGCACCAGCTCGTCGGTAGGCAGCACCGTGAAATCCTGCTCCCACTCAGGGAACGGCGGCTCCTCTTCCGGCGGTCCCATATAGGCAAAGACGAGGCCGTTGCGCTCGATGGCCTTGTACGCACCCTGGCGGATCGAGCAGGCGTACTTGTCCGCTTCCTTCTCCTCGCCAGCAGGGAACGGGACATGCAGGCACGCACCATCCACGTCGAACACCATGCCGTGGTAGCAGCACTTGATGCCACGTTCCTGGATCGCACCGTATTCCAGCGAAGCGCCGCGATGCACGCAATGGGCGTGCAGCACACCGACGCGGCCGCTGCCGTCACGGAACGCCACCAGCTCTTCGCTCAGGATCTTGAGGAAGCGCGGCGTGTCCGTGAGCTCCATGGACATGCACACCGGATGCCAGAAACGACGCATGTACTCGCCCGTCGGCGTGCCCGGTCCCGTTTCGGTGAGTTCCGGATCATGGCCGGGCACGCGGCTCGTGTAGTAGCCGCCGTAAGGGATCAGTTTCTTTGCGGCGGGGGCAGCAGCGGCAGTGCCCCCGGTGGTCTTGCGGGCGTCGTGTTGGTCGAAAGGCGTGGTCATGGTGGGGTCTCCTGGGGGCCTTGCAGTCGTCTTTGACTACTGAATTCTGAACTCTGTATACAGAGTGTAGGCGCACAATGCGGCGATGTAAGTTCGGGTTTACGTGGGAATTGGCGCCCTATTTGTTTGGCTGGGTGATCAGTTCCTGGTTTTGTCGACCAATGCCGACTTGCGAATCCACGGCATCATCTCGCGCAGCTTCGCGCCAACCACCTCGATCGGATGCGCTGCCGTCAGGCGCCGGCGTGACTGCAAGGTAGGGCCGTCCGCCTGACTTTCGAGAATGAATGACTTGGCGTATTCACCGGTCTGGATGGATTCGAGAACGGCCTTCATGGCAGCGCGGGTCTCGCTGGTGACGATGCGCGGTCCGGTCAGGTATTCACCGAACTCGGCATTGTTGGAAATGCCATAGTTCATGTTTCCAATACCGCCTTCGTAGATCAGATCCACGATCAGCTTGAGTTCATGCAGGCACTCGAAGTACGCCATCTCCGGGGCGTATCCAGCTTCCACAAGTGTGTCGAAGCCAGCCTTGATGAGCTCGACGGTACCGCCGCACAGGACAGCCTGTTCCCCGAAAAGGTCGGTTTCGGTTTCTTCGCGGAAGTTGGTCTCGATGACACCTGAGCGGCCACAGCCAATGGCCGTGGCGTAGGCCAATGCAAGTTCCCGGGCGAGTCCTGACCGGTCTTGCGCGACAGCGATCAGCCCTGGGACACCGCCGCCTTCCGCGTAGGTCGAGCGCACCGTGTGGCCAGGCGCCTTAGGCGCAATCATGACGACGTCCAGGTCCTTGCGGGGAATGACCTGGCCATAGTGGATGTTGAATCCATGCGCAAAGGCGAGGGTTGCGCCTTGCCGCATGGCCGGCTCAATAGTTTCCCGGTACACGCGGCCGATGGTCTCGTCAGGGATGAGAAGAATCACAAAATCGGCGGCTGCTGCGGCTTGCGCCATGCTGGCCACCTGAAGTCCGGCCGCGGACGCCTTCTGCCAGGAGGCTCCACCCTCGCGCAGGCCGACAACCACATCGATCCCGCTGTCTTTCAGGTTGAGGGCGTGAGCATGCCCTTGGGAGCCGTAGCCGATGACCGCCACCCTGTGTTTTCGCAATAGCGACATATCAGCATCTTTGTCGTAGAAAACTCGCATGGAATATGTTCCTGATTGCACTTCGAAGTCTGAACTCTGTATTCAGAGTTCAGATTGTGGGTTCCGGATCATGGCAAAGTCAAGCACTACTTATTTCGCAGAAGATCCATTGCACTGAACGGGCCGCTCCACCACAATGAACTGGATACAGAGTTCAGAAGGCAGTCATCATGGCGACCACATTTCCCAAGATTCAATCCCGCCCCGATTTCGTCGATGAGGTGTACAAGATGCTTCTCGACGCCATCAGCGATGGGACACTCGCCCCTGGGACACGACTGACCCAGGAGGAGATTGCGGAGCAGATGCAGGTGTCGCGCTCCCCGGTCATTCAGGCACTCCGGATCCTGAAGAAAGACGGCTTCGTGCAAGACGCACCGGGCCGGGGGGTGCTGGTCACGCCGCTGGATGCAGAGTCGATCGGGCACCTCTACGAAATCCGTGGTTCGCTGGATGCCCTGGCTGCCCGACTCGCGGCGAAGCGGCAGTTAAAGATCGATCCGAAAATCATTGCCAACGGCCGGCGCGCGACACAAGGCAAGGACGTCAAGGCCATGATCGATGCGGACATGGAGTTTCATCACGCCATCTATCGTGCGGCAGGCAATCCGTTCCTCGAGCAGAGCGCACAGAACTACTGGGTCCATCTGCGTCGTGCCATGGGAGCCGTCCTGCAATCGTCTGCGCAGCAGCGCAAGACAATCTGGGACGAACACGAGGCCATCGCGGAAGCCATTGCTGCAGGCGATGCCGCGCGTGCGGCTGAGCTGACGGATCTGCATACGACGCGCGCGCGGGAGAATCTGACCAGCCGTCTTGACGAATACATCGGGCACACCCGCCGGACGGGCTGATCTTTCGTCTCGGCAGTTACCGGCCCATTCGCTTGCCAATGTTGACCAGTTGCGCGGGCACCGTGAACACGAGCAGCGCGCCGATGACGAGACTTGCGGCCAGGACGAGCACGCCATTGCCAGTCGTGCCAGTCGATGTCTGGACCCAGCCAATGAGATACGGGCTGATGACGCCGGAGATGCTGCCCACGGAGTTGGCGAGCGCAATACCCGCTGCCGCGGCTGCACCCCCGAGAATCGCGGGCGGCAAGGTCCAGAACTGTGAGATCGTCGTCATGATGCCCATCGTGCCGATGGTCAGGGCGAACATCGCGATGGCCGTATTGTTGGCATAGGCCACGCTGAAGCACAGACCCAGGGCCCCGAGCGCACCCGGCACTGCCAGGTGCCAGCGACGTTCACCGCGGCTATCCGAGCTTTGACCAACGAGGATCATTGAAACGGTCGCAGCGGCGTACGGAATGGCCGACAGCAGGCCGATGTCCAGCGGATTGGAAACGCCGCTCGCCTTGACGATCGTCGGCAGCCAGAAGCTGACGCCGTAGAGCCCCATGGTGAAGAAGAAGTAGATCACGCTGAGGAGCAGAATCTTCGGATTGGTAAGGCCATCGCGGACCGAATGCAGCGCGTGGCCACGGCTCTCTGCAGCCAGATTGGTTTCGATCATCGTCTTCTGGGACGAACTCAGCCACTTCGCGTCCGAGACCTTGTCGTCGAGATAGAAGAACGCGACGATGCCGACAAGAACCGTGGGAATGCCTTCCAGCAGGAACAGCCACTGCCATCCCGCCCAGCCGTGCGAGCCGTGCATGGAACTCATGATCCAGCCAGACAGTGGGCCGCCCACGACGCCGGACATGGGGATGCCCGTCAGGAACAGCGCAGTGACCTTGCTTCGGCGCGATGCCGGGAACCAGTAGGTCAGGTAGAGCAGGATGGCCGGGATGAAGCCGGCTTCGGCTACGCCAAGCAGGAAGCGCATGACGTAGAAGCTCGACGGTGTCTTGACGAACATCATGGCGGCCGAGATCAGGCCCCAGGTGACCATGATGCGGGCGATCCATCGCCTCGCGCCCACGCGTAGCAGAAGCAGATTGCTGGGGACTTCGAACAGCAGATAGCCCACGAAGAAGATCCCCGCGCCGAGGCCGTAGACGGCATCGCTCAGTCCAAGGTCCTGCATCATCTGCAGCTTCGCATACCCCACATTAATGCGGTCCAGGTATGCACACATGTAGCAGAGGAACAGGAACGGCAATAGCCGCCACATGACCTTGGAATACGTCTCCGATTCGGTGGCGACGTAGGGTGTCGCCACGCTCACTGATGTTTGCATGGGGTGTCTCCTTGGGGCTGTATTTATCGATGTAGAGAAGGCCGCGTCAGCGTTGCGTTGCCCGGAATGCGACCTGTGAGGCCACGGGACGTGACCTCCGTTGAGGCAAAGGCTTAATCGAACATGTCCGGCTGTGTGAGACGCAGGTGATCCCAGATCGGTTGGAAATGCAGCCAACCGATGTAGTCGCTGCCAACGTGCTCGCGGCTGTAGCGGGCGCGTTCGGGCGTCACCAGATGGGGCTTGACGCCGGTCGCTTCGATCATCAGTTGCTGCTTGCAGCAGCGCTCCAGCGCGATAAACCAGAAGGCCGCCGCTTCGATGCTGTGGCGACTAGCCGTGAGCAGTCCATGGTTCTGGTGAATGGCGGCCTTCACGTCTCGGAAAGCGTTGGCTACCTTGTGGCCACCCTTGACCTCGACCGCGACCTTGCCCGCCTCGTCACCAATCACGACGTGGTCTTCATAGAACGCACACGCGTCTTGCGTAATCGGTTCGATGCCCTTGCCGAGCGAGGCGAAGGCGGTGCCATATTCGGTGTGGGCATGACACATCGCTACGATGTCCTGGTGCATCTCGTGAACGGCGGCGTGGAGCACAAAACCGGCGCGGTTGATGGCGTAGTCGCCCTCGACCACACGGCCTTCGTGGTCGGCGCAGATCAGATTCGAAACATTCACCTGTGCAAAGTGAACCGCCATCGGATTGGTCCAGTACAGTTCCGGATGTTCCGGGTCCCGCACCGTCAGATGGCCCGCAAAACCGTAATCCAGGCGCTCCAGCGCGAAGGCGCGGCAGGCCGCGACCAGGCGCTCCTTGCGGTGCTGCCGCTCTTCCGCGGGTGTCGCGAACTGGGGCACGGACGGATAGATCAGCCCCATTTGTTCCGGCTGATAAATGGAGGTGCGCTGCTGGTCGTTAAAGACCTGCGGGGCGCGTTCGAGCACTGCTGCCATGTCAACTCCTCGGTGAAAGTTCTGTAGGGACTATCCGCGTTCGCCAGGCCCGTTCGGTGCCTGCGGTACGTGTTCATAGTCGTTGCCGGGAAGATCGTTGACAAACGATGGGTGTTCATGAAAGCATGAACCACATTCATGCATGGCGGTGATTTATGAGGCGCGTGCCGAATTTTGTACTGCTCCGAGCCTTTGAGGCCGCGGCCAGACTGGAGAGCTTTACCCTGGCCGCCAAAGAACTGCATTTGACCCAGTCGGCCATCAGTCATCAGGTTCGGGAACTTGAGGAGTATTTCAGCCGCAAGCTGTTTGACCGACGCACGCGTCGTGTGGAACTCACGCCGGAAGGCAAGCGCCTTCAGGAAAGCCTTTCTCGGGTGTTCGATGTCATCGAGGCCGCATGCAACGAGGTGGCACTCGCCCCGCAGTCACAGGTGCTTGCGGTCTACTGCGCGCCAAGTTTTGCAGTGAAATGGCTTGGGCCGAGGCTGCCGCAGTTCATGCAGACGCATGGCGATATTACGATCCGATTGTCCTCGGGCGCCGAAGCTATCGACCTGACGCAGGCGCGTGAGGTGGATGTCGCCATTACCTATGGCTCCGCACACACGCGGGCGGGCCTTGTGGTTCGTCCCTTAGGCAAGGAGCGCATCGTTCCGCTTTGCTCTCCCGCGTTGATCAACGCCGACGAGCCGCTGCGCGATCAAATGGAAAGGCTCCCGCTGATCGATTCCCAACTCAGCCGGGTGAGCTGGCCAGACTGGTTTGGCGCCAATCGGATGGCCTGCCCCACGCGTCCGCGAGCATCCTTCGATCGCGGCGCGCTGGCGATTTCGGCGGCCGTTGACGGCATGGGTGTCGCGCTGGAGAGCATACGGCTGGCGGAGCGTGAGCTGGCCAGAGGCGATCTTGTGGCAATCGGCGAGGACCAATTCACTCACATCGCGCGCGAAACCCATTTTCTGTCCTACCGCCAAAACGAGATGCACCTGCCGAAGGTCGGCACGTTTGTGACATGGCTGGTTGGGCAACTTGGCCTCGACACGGATGCGTAGTTGGGCAGGGAAGGAGCTCCTGGTAATGTGCCACCGCAGGTAAGGATGCTGGAGCAATCAGACCATCGCTAGGAACGCGAACTGGGCTTAGGCGGTGGGCATAGGCGGGCAATTGGTTGAATTTTCAGATGGCGAATCGCCCGCGTCTCGATAGTAACCGGAGTAAAGCGTAAAGCGGTCAACTGGGCAGCATACGGCTATGTCCGATACTCGCCGAACTCAGCCGTCGGATCATCAGTCTTCCGTGCCATATTTCCGTGGAGCGCGCACGTAGTATTGCCACGCAGCACTGGCGACAGGCCGGCTTTCACCGGCCTGCGCAGCCTTAATCAGCCGTGATGTTGTTGGCCTTCACCACCTCGCCCCACATCTTGTAGTGGGTGCGGGTCAGCATTGCGAGCTGCTCGGGCGTGCCGCCGCCGGGCTCGTCGCCGCGGTCGACGATGCTCTTGACGACGGCCGGGTCCTTCAGCGCCGTATTCAATGCGCCGTTGGCTTTCTTGACGATGTCAGGGCTCAAGCCCGGCGGTCCGTACAGACCGATGAACGAGATGATGGTGAAGTCCTTGATGCCGCTCTCGGTGGCGGTCGGCACGTCCGGGATCATGGCCACGCGCCTGGGTCCCGTGACCATCAGCGGCCGCAACTGGCCCGACTTGATGAAAGGCGCGACGACCGACGTGGCATCGAACATCGCATCCAGGCGTCCGGCCATCAGGTCGACCATAGCGGGGCTGCTGCCCTTGTAGGGGACATGGTTCATCTTCGGCCCGCCCATGCGCTCGCGCAGCAGTTCCATCGTGACATGCGGCAATGCGCCGGTACCGCCCGAGCCATAGTCGATGGTCTTGCCCGACTTGTCGCGCGCCTTGACCTCCTCGACGAACTGCGCGTAAGTCTTGATGGGCGAACTGGCGGGCACGACGAGGACCAGCGGCGATTGCAGCATCACGCCTATCGGCGTCAGCTTCTGTGGATCGACGATACCAAGCTTGGTGTAGACGTGCGGCATGATCGTCATCGAGCCGTTGCCTACCAGCAGCTTGTTTCCGTCGGGCGCCGCGCGCATGACCTCAATGGAGGCGATATTGCCGTTCACGCCGGCCTTGTTGTCGATGACAAACGACTGACCGAGCGAACTCTGCAGGCCATTAAGCAGCGCACGTCCCGCGAAGTCGGTCTGACCACCGGGCGGAAAGCCCACCAGCAGCGTTACCGGCTTGGTCGGCCAGTTGGTCTGCGCCCACGCGGCGGTCGTTGCCAGCGCGCCAAGGCCGAGCGCGGCGACGCTCAGTATCAAAGCGGAACGGCGCGAATTCACGGGCGATTTCTTGGTGATTGTCATGACAGGTCTCCCATTATGTTTTGACTGGGCCGCAGCCCAACGGCGTTTTAGGCCGTCTTTTCCATCGCTTCCCACATCCCGTTGATATAGACCGCGCCGAGTGCCCGGTCATAGAGGCCGTATCCCGGCTTGCCCGTCTCGCCCCAGATCATGCGGCCGTGGTCGGGGCGGTAATAGCCCTGGAAGCCGACGTCGTGGTACGCCTTGACGATCGCGGCAATATCCAGCGAGCCGCAACTCGACAGGTGGGCGGTTTCCTCGAAATCGCCCTCCGGCGTGATCTTGACGTTGCGGATATGGGCGAAGTGGATGCGTCCCATGCCGCCGAACTCGCGCACCAGCGCCTCGACGTTGTTCTGCGGGCCGGCGCCAAGCGAGCCGGAACACAGCGTCAGGCCGTTTGCCGGCGTGTCGACGATGCCCAGGATGCGTGCCAGGTCGTCGCGGTTCTTGACGATGCGCGGCAGTCCGAAGATGGGGCGCGGCGGATCGTCCGGATGAATGGCCATCTTGACGCCGCACTCCTTGGCTACTGGAATGATCGCGCGCAGGAAATGCTCCAGGTGCTCCCAGAGCCTGCCTTCGTCGATGCCACGATATTCGGCGAGCAGCGACTGCAGTTCTCCTGGCGCGTAGCTGGAATCCCAGCCGGGCAGGGCGATACCCTGGCTGACGTCGACCTGTTCTACCTCGCGGGTGCTGAAGGCAAGGCAGGTCGAGCCGTCATCGAGCTTCTTTGCCAGTTCCGTACGGGTCCAGTCGAACACCGGCATGAAGTTGTAGCAGATGACCTCGATGCCCGCTGCGGCCAGGTTCCTGATGGTCTGCTGGTAGTTCGCAATCAGCCGCTCGCGCGTCGGCTTGCCGAGCTTGATGTCCTCATGGACCGGAACCGACTCCACCACCTTGAACTGCAGCCCAGCCGCCTCGATGGTGGACTTGAGCGCCAGGATCTTGTCCAGCGGCCATACCTCTCCGACCGGTTCGTCGTAGATGGCCGAGACGATGTGGGTCATGCCCGGGATCTGCCGGATGTATTCAAGAGGGATTGGGTCGGTCGGGCCAAACCAGCGGAACGACATCTTCATGGGTGGGGCTTCCTTGAGGCGACTCTGATGCGGCAGAAGAGGGCGGAAAGGCAATCCGGCGTGAACTGGCGCGCGTCATGGCCGGAGGCCGCGCGGCATTGGTGTACCGGATTGGATTATTTGGTTCACCAATTATGAACAGGTTGCCCAGTTTTGCCGTCATGGTTTACCATGGGCTGTATCAGGCACTGCCCTGCCCATGCCTTCTTGTGGCGACTGGTTAACCGGTGATTACATCAGGCAGCCGCCGCCTTACCTGCGATGCCACATTCCCCCAGCGATCTTGCTACCCGTCCGATACTCCAGAACCCCCCAGCGGCCAGCGACCGTTCGTACTTAGGCCTGGCCAGCCAGGTGCAGGCATTGATTGCATCCGGCGAGTTCTCCGCCAATATGCGGCTGCCGTCCGAACGCACGCTGGCCGAGCGGTTCAGCGTCAGCCGTACCCTGGTGCGCGAGGCCATCATCGCGCTGGAGGTTCAGGGACTGGTCGAAGTGCGTGGCGGCTCCGGGATCTACGTCTGCGCAGAGGCGCCCGCGCCCGGTCGCGAGCCGTTCGAGATGCCCTGGCGGCCGGGACCGATAGAATCACTGCGCGCCCGGGCGCTGATTGAATCGGAAATCGCCGGCCTGGCGGCCAGCGAGCGCAAGGACGGCGACCTTGACCGTATGTTCGCGGCCCTGAGCCTGATGCGCGAGCACATGGACGACAAGCAGGCCAACGAGGCGGCGGACCGGCAGTTCCACCTGTGCCTGGCCGAATCGACCGGCAACAGGGTCCTGCTGCATATGGTCACCGCACTGTGGGACAGCGGGCGCAGCGATCCGCTATGGGGCAAGATCGAGGAACACTTCCATACCACGGGGCTGCGGGAGGCATCGCAGGAAGACCATCAGCGCATCTTCGCGGCGGTGATGGCGCGCGACGCGACAGCGGCGCGGGCTGCAATGCGTAACCACCTGGAGAGGGTCATCAGCGAGTTTACGCAGGCGTGGCGTTGAGGGATTTGCCCGGCGGGCCTCGCGCCCGAGCCCATACCTCAACAATTGGCGCCGACCGCCAAGCGGTGTCGGCGCCCTTGCGCCCATGTCCCGACCTACGGCGTCAGGAAATAACGTCTTGACGACTCACAACTAGCGCCCACCCGTACTCTGCACTTCATCGAGTAGCGCGCGCGCAGCCAGCTTGCCAAGATTGTTGCCAGCGAACGGGCTGTCACCTGTGAGGAGCTTCCGGTCACGGAAAGTACTCCCATCGATTTTGGTGTTTACGATCTCGACTCCCATCGCTGCAAGCTTCTCGCCAAAGAACCAACGCAAGGGGCCGGGCATATAGCCAATATCTGGGGTCTGCTTGTCCATGGAATCTGGAAATGCGCAGATGCGGTAGCCGCGGAACAGATCTCCACCGTTAGGTTCGTCGACGCTTGCGGAAAGCAGGGCGGCAGGCCCATGACAAAGCGTGATGATGAACCTGTCGTTTTGCATGGCCCACTGAAGCGTTGCCTTCATATCTGCGCTGAAGGGTAGCCCCATCAGGGCACCATGTCCACCAGGGATGAAAACGGCAATGTAGTTTGCATCCGTGTTCAAGGACCTGACCACGTCAGCAAGCTTGAGGGGCTGCTGGAACTTTTGCTCGTACTTTGAGTAGAGGGACTTTATCTCGGCGTCCTCGGAAGGGAACGCCCACCATTCGAACTTGGCCGGGTTGCCGGATAAAGTGGCAATGTCGAACTCGAAGCCTGCGCGGTCCAGGTGATACATGGGCAGCAGGGTCTCGACGGGATGGTTGCCAGTAGAGAAGAAGGTACCGTTTCCGGTGAGGAGATAGCGCTCGTCCGCAGCGACGAGCAGAACTTTCCAGCGGCCGCCCTGATAAGCGTCCGGATAGTCGGCGTCGGAGAGGTCCGACTTTGGCGAAGTGAATTGTGAGAGTGAGTATGGGGAGGGGAAGAACGCGTTGCGCTCGGCTTGATCAGGCGTCGGCTGCTTGCTGTCGGTCTGGGACGTCATGATGGGCTTCCTTCTAAAGATGAACGGGTTTTTGGTGCTTGGTTTCCACCGGCTTTAAGGATTCAATGTAACGGTGGCGACGCCGTGGCGGTCGTTGCTGACCTGGATATGCTTGTAATCGGCGTAGTTTGCGCCGGCCCCTTTGGGCAGGGCGGAGCTTTGGGACGCTCCAGCTTCGGCCGAGGCGAGGAACATTCCCGGCGCGAGTGTTGCGGCGCTGATGGACTGGAAAAAGGAGCGTCTTGAGAGTGTCGACATGGCAGTTCCTTGGATTCATCTCGCGCTTGCCGAGCCAGGCCTGGCCCGTAGCTGGCGGCGCCGGAGTGCTTGAAGATGCGCGTACCAATCTATGGCCTTGCGATTCCCATTCGCGAGAAATTGCTAGTGGAAACGCGAGACACGCCGTTCGCATCGCTAACGCAATCATTCCCGTATCGCTGCGGTGTTTGCAAGGAGCCTCCCTAAGTGGGGGGGTACCCAGTACAGGTCCTGGCAATGCTGAAGTCGGCGTTCGGCTTAGCCCAGGAGGCCTTCAGCTCAGTACAAAGCGACGCCCGGAAATAGCGGCGAGTTGGCATCGCCGGTCAAGCCCCCCGCCGTCCCCCCCTCTGACGGTATCCCCTGCCCTTGTGGCTTGACTTCCGTTTCGGCGATCATCCGTTACAGTCGCATCCAGACCTGCTCGGCTGATCCTAGTGAAGGAAAGTTAGATGCGAGTGGCAAGAAGACCCTTTTGTCTTGGGGAGAAGCTTCATAAGTGTCCCGAGATGCAGCCGCGGGTAAAGCGTCCGCTGAATAACCAGCATGATCCGCAGGAAAGATTGATGCCATGATCGATGTCATCACCGCCGCGTCACATCGCTACCGAACCATCAAGCCTCATTCAGCCGCCGAGATAGTGCGCCGGGAGCAGGCGGATGAATGGGGTGTGATCGTGTAGTGGTCGCACCCGCCGTTAGGAACAGCCACGAATGACCCAATCATCGCCGGTCGCCGCTGCGCAACTGCCCCAATGGCGGCCAGCCTTGATCCTGACAAAGCTGGCGCCGCCGCGAACGCGCCACTATATCCGTCGCAAGCGCGCCATCGAGCTATTGCGCCCAGGCATGGAACGCAAGCTGACGGTTCTGGTAGCCCCCGCCGGCTTCGGCAAGACTTCGCTGTTGAGTGAATGGAAGACGGTCATGGCGCAGGAAGGCTGCGCCGTTGGCTGGCTCAGTATCGACCGAGACGACGACGATCTCTTCCAGTTCGGCGCCTACCTGCTGGCAGCGGCCAGGGATGCCTGCAGCCGGGCCGGCGTTCAGATCCCGTGCGGCCTGGCGCCGGACCCGTTGGCGCCGGCGGACGCAATGTTTGCCGAGCTCCTCAATGCGGTCTTGGCGCTGCCGTGCCGGATGGTGCTGTTGCTGGATGATTTCGATCGGCTGGCAGCGCCCGCCATCCACGAGGCGGTGTTCCGGCTGCTGCGCTATGCCCCGGAGAATCTGCATTTACTCGTCGCGGGGCGGGGCGAGCCAGGCTTTCCGCTGAGTTACTTCGAGGCCCGGGGTCAATTGCTGAAGCTGGATGCGGAGGCCCTGCGCTTTGACAGCGCCGAAACGCAGGCGTTTTTTTCCGCCGTTTCCGGCCATGAGCTGAGCGCTGTCCAGACTGAGGTCCTGCTTCGAGCGACCGAAGGCTGGGCGGCTGGCTTGCAATTGGCGTCATTTGCATTAAGCGCAACCGACCCGCCCGACGTCTTCGCTGAGCGCTTGCCGTTCGCCCGGCGCAGCGTTGAAGCGTATCTGAACGAGAACGTATTTGTTCACATCCCGGAGCCGCTACAGAATTTTCTCCTGAGGACTTCGGTGCTGGACCGGATGTCGGTGCCCTTGTGCGATGCCGTGACAGGTTCCAGCGAGGCGCATGCCAGTTTTGAGTGGCTGATGGCTCGCAATATGTTCGTCAGACCCTTGGACGTCGAGGGCCTGTGGTACCGCTATCACGCACTGTTTGCCGAATACCTGAGAAAGCGCCTGGTCGGGGAGCGTCCGCACGAAGTTGCCGAATTGCATCGGCGGGCCAGTGAATGGTTTGCCGCGCCATCGCTGTGGTCGGAGGCCGTCCGGCATGCCCTGGCAGCCGGCGATAGCGATCGCGCCGCCGGCTGGGTCGAGCAATGCGCGATGACTCTGGTGGAGGCCAGCGATGTGCGGACGGTCCTGAGCTGGATCGCAAAATTGCCTGACGAGGCTGTGCGTGGCCGGCTTCGCTTGCGCCTGGCGCATGCCTGGGCGCTCGCGCTGACAATGCGGGCCGACGCGGCCAGACGCGAGCTACAGGCGGTCGAGGACGACATCCGCGTCGGGTACCTGCCCGTCACCGAGGTGGTCCGCGTCGAGTTGCAGGCAGTCAAGGCGGTGATCGCGGCCCTGTCCGACGAGAGCCAGCGCGCCCTGGAAATGGGACGTAAGGTCTTGGAGCTCGGCCCGGCGCAAGGTTCATGGGCGGAGGGAATCGGCCTGACGACGCTTATCTTCGGTCTGAGCTATGCGTCCGGGTTCGAGGAGATCGAGCGGTTGCGGGACGCGTTGACGTTCGGTACCGGGGCGAATGCGCCGATCTACGCAACGGTGTACCGGCAGAGCATGGTCGGGCTCAGCCTGTTCGTGGAGGGCCGGCTGGGCGAGGCCGTTCAGACCCTGGAGGATGTGCTGCGCGAATCCAACGCGCGCGCCGGCCGGCAGTCTGCCGCATCGGTGCTCCCGGTCGGATATCTGGCCGCAATCCACTATGAATGGAATGACCTGGACCGGGTCGCCGAACTGCTGGAAGGACGGCTCGAGATGGCGATGCAGTCGTGTTCGCTGGGGCCACTGGTCGGCTTCTGCGTGACGCTGGCGCGCCTGAGGCTGCTGGCGGGGAAGCAGGACGAAGCCTATCGGGTCGTGGAAAACGCGGAAGCCGTTGCCAGAAGCCGCCGATGGCTGCGCATGCAGGTCGCGTGCAAGGCCGAGGCGATCCGGATCGCTATCCGGTCCGGCGACCTGGGCCGCGCCACGAGGATCGGCCACGAGTTGGAAGCGCTTGTCGGGCAGCGACCAGCGGGCTTGCAGGGCAGCTACCTGGAGACCTGGCAGCGTTTCCAGATGGCGCATTGCCGTCTGCTGGTGGCTCGTGACCGGGCGGCGGAAGCGGTTCCCATCCTGCGGGGCGTGCAGGCTGAGTTGCGTGCGGCGGGCATGCAGTACCTTTCCGCCCAGATATCAGTGATGCTGGCGGTCGCCCTCCACAGTGCGGGCGAGCGTGTGGAGGCTGTGGACGCCATGCGTGCCGCGCTCACGTATGGCCAGGCTAACGGTCTGTACCGCGTGTTTCTCGATGCCGGGCCTGCGGTCCGGGAAATCCTTGACGCGCTGAGTCAGCAGCAAGACCGCCTGGCCGAGGTTGAGCCCTGGTATGTGAGGAGGCTATGCGCGGGCTTCGATGCGCCGGCACGCGCGCCAGACGCCGCGGATGACCAGGTGGAGCCGGCGTCCGCCAGCAGGCTAAGCGCCCGTGAAGTGGAAATTCTCGACTACGTGGCACGGGGGCTTTCCAACAAGGAGATTGCCCGGGCCATTCGCGTCGCCCCGGAAACCGTGAAGTGGCATCTGAAGAATATCTTTGAGAAGCTGAAAGTGAACTCCCGCATCCAGGCGGTCCGCAGCGGCCTGGGTCGGGACCTGCCTCGGGTCGCGCAGCGCCCCGAGACGCGGAGCTAGCCGCGCTGACGCCTGCAACGACCTAGCACTGGGCTACCGCAGCGGGTTGCACCTCGGTTTGGCGCGCAACCCGCGCCGGGTCGTGCGCCGGGTTTCAGTGGCTGGATGGTGCCTCTGCCCCATGGCCGGTCTGTGCGCGGACCAGTTGCGCGTCGAAAGCCTGGCGCTCTGCCTCGGCCCTGGCGCTGCGGTCGAAGCGCGAGCACAGGTATGTGACCAGGAACGCGAGCGGGACTGTGAACAGGGCCGGGTGGTCATACGGAAAGATGGCTGAAGGATGCCCCAGCACGTTCTTCCAGACGGCGGGGGAAAGTATCACCAGCGCGACCGACGACGCCAGGCCCGACGCCACGCCCCAGACCGCGCCGCGGCTGGTCAGGCCGCGCCAGTACATCGACAGCACCAGCACCGGAAAATTCGCCGAGGCCGCTACATTGAAAGCCAGCGCGACCAGGAACGCCAGGTTCTGCCCCTTGAAGGCAATCCCCAGCAGCACCGCGACGATGCCGATGGCGAGCGTGGCCTTCTTGGTGACGGCGACCTCGGCTGCATCGGTGGTAGAGCCGCGCCGCAGGACACCGGCGTAGATGTCGTGCGAGATCGCGGAAGCGCCCGCCAGCGTCAGGCCAGACACCACGGCGAGAATCGTGGCAAAGGCGACCGCCGCCAGGAACCCGAGGAACAGGTTGCCGCCGGTCGCGCTGGCGAGATGCATTGCAACCATATTGCCGCCGCCGAGCAGCTTGCCGTCAACCTGGCCGCCTTCGAAGTAGCGCGGCTCGGTACCGACGATCACGATGGCCGCAAGTCCGATGGCAAACATGGCGAGGAACATGTAGCCGATGCAGGTGCTGGCCACCAGCACGCTCTTGCGTGCCTCGCACGCATTCGGCACCGTAAAAAAGCGCATCAGGATATGCGGTAGTCCCGACAGCCCCAGCACGGTGGCCACGCACAGCGAGAGCGCCGAGACCGGATCGGCGAACAGCGGGCCCGGCGCGAGCAGGGCGGGGCCGCTGCGGTGCACCGCGATGGCCCTGGCAGCCAGCGCTTCAAGGCTGAAGCCAAAATGCCCCAGCGCCAGGAGCATCAGCAACGAGCCGCCGAACAGGAGCAGCACTGCCTTGACGATCTGCACCCATGTCGTCGCGATCATGCCGCCAACAGTCACGTAGATCATCATCAGCACTCCAACCCCGATGACGGCATAGACATAGTCGATGCCGAACAACAACTGCACCAACTCGCCGGCGCCGACCATTTGCACGATCAGGTAGAGCAGCACCACCACCAGGCTACTGGCCGCTGCGATGCAGCGCGTGCTGACGGGATCGAGCCGGTCCGAAATAATGTCGACAAAGGTAAATTTGCCGAGATTACGCAGCCGTTCGGCCATCAGGAACAGCATGACCGGCCAGCCGATGAAAAACCCGACGATATACAGCAGCCCGTCAAAGCCGCGCGCATAGACCAGGCTGACCACGCCGAGCAGCGTAGCCGCCGACATGTAGTCGCCCGCCACGGCCAGGCCGTTCTGCATGCCGGTGATGCCGCCGCCTGCGGTAAAGAAGTCATTGGCGGTCCGGGTGCGCAAGGAAGCCCGGTACGTGATGCCCAGCGTCAGCGCGACGAAGAGCAGGAACATGGCAATGGCCTGGAGATTCATTGTCCGGCCTCCGACAGGATCTGCTGCGCCATCGCTTCCAGCTCGCCGTTGGCCCGGCGCACGTAGAACCACGTCGCCCCCCACCCCAGCAGCATGATCCCAACGGCAAGGACGATGCCAAGGTTGAACAATGTTTCCGGATGAAGCCGCTCGGCCAGGCGCTGGGGCTGCGTTGCAACCGCGAGCATCAGCGCGAGAAAGGGGGCGAGGACTAGGGCCAGCAAGGCCCGCGAGAGGCGAGCGCGTCGGTGGACCAGTTCGCCGAACCTGGGATGGCGCCTGATGCGCTCTGCTGTGGTGGAACTTTGCATTGCTTTGTCTCCTGAAGCGGTTTTTCTAGTGAGAACGCACTTGCCATGCCGGCATTGGCTACCGGCTCATGGGCGGGTGCCGGAATTGGGGGAGGGGGGCGGGGCGGCCTGGTACTTGTCGCGGAGCAGGCGCTTGTTGATCTTTCCCACGCTGGTTTTCTCGATTGCATCGACAAAGAGCACCCGTTCCGGTACCGCATACTTCGAGATCGCGCCACGGCGGACGAAATCGCGCAGATGCTCCTGGATCTCTTCTGTCCCGGCCGACTGTCCCGGCCGCAACACGATCAACGGCAGCGGGCGTTCGCCCCACCGCGCATCCTTGATGCCGATAACCGCCACTTCGCTCACCGCGGCGTGACGCGAAATCAGGTCTTCGAGCTCCAGCGACGACACCCACTCGCCACCGCTCTTGATCACATCCTTGATGCGGTCGGTGATTTTCAGATAACCGTCGCTGTCGATCGAGCCAATGTCGTTGGTATGGAGGTAGCCGCCGGCCCACAGGTGCTCGGACTCCGCCGCATTGCCTAGATAGCCTTGCGTGAGCCACGGTGCGCGGACCACGATTTCGCCGCTGGCCTCGCCATCGTGCGCAACGTCGCGCATCTCGTCATCGACGATGCGCAGGTCGACCAGCGGAACCGGCAAGCCGGTCCTGGTGCGGACGTCGAGTTCGGTGGCGGCATCGCCAAGGAGCGAGGTCTTCACTTGCGCCAGTGTGAGGATGGGGCAGGTCTCGGACATGCCGTAGCCGGTGAACACGTCGATGCCGCGGTCGATGGCGGCCTGCGCTAGTCCCCGCGGCAGCGCCGACCCGCCCACGATGATCTTCATGCCGCTCAGGTCGACCGCGGCCGAATCCGGGTGCGACAAGATCATATGGAGCAGCGTGGGCACGCCGTGGGAAAACGTGACCCGCTCGCCTTGCATCAGCCGCAGTAGGTGATCTGCGGCGTAGCGGCCCGGATAGACCTGTTTCATGCCAAGCGCCGTTGCCACAAAGGGCATCCCCCACGCGTGCACATGGAACATCGGCGTCAGTGGCATGTAGACATCGTCCCGATGCACGCGTCCCTGGCTGGGCGCACCGGCCAGAGCCGCCATGGTGGCCAGCGTATGGAGCACGATCTGCCGATGGCTGAAGTACACCCCTTTGGGCAGCCCGGTAGTGCCTGTGGTGTAGAAGGTCGTGGCCCGGGCGTTCTCGTCGAAATCCGGGAAGGCGTAGTCAGGTGGCGACGCCGCCAGCAGCGCTTCGTACTCGACGCTGAAGCCATCGGGCAAGGGGGCGTTGCTCAGTGCGAAGGTGTCGTCGCTGACCAGAACGAAGCGCTCGACGGTTTCGAGCTGAGCGCGAATTAGGGCGAGCGTTGGCAGAAAGTCGGCATGGACGATCAGCAGCCTGACGCCAGCGTGGTTCAGTGTGTAGGCTATCTGTTCCGGCGACAGCCGCACATTTACGGTCATCAGCACCGCGCCCATCATGGGGATGCCGAAGTAGCTTTCGAGGTAGCGGTGGCTGTCCCAGTCCATGACTGCCACCGTATCGCCCGGTGCAATGCCGAGCGATTGCAGGCCGCTGGCCAGTTGGCCGATGCGGTGCCGCATGGTCCAGTAGCTATGTCTCACCTGACCGCGGTAGACGATTTCCTGCTCCGGGTTGACCGCCAGCGGCGCGTGCAGGAGCTGCTTGATCAGCAGCGGATAGGCGTACGCCGACGGCGTGCGGGGGATCGGGATAGGCCGTGTCACGGAGGAACTCCTTGATCGCTGTGGCAGCGGCCTGGGCAGCATGCCATGACTGCATGCAGCGCCAGGGACGCCGGATGCCTGTCAGCGTAAGCGCCATGGCACGGCTTTCCAGCCCCCCAACAGGGGAGGCACCGGGCATCCCGAGGTTTGCCTCGGGGGGCATTGTGGGGTGCCTCCCCGTTCGGGTGGGTGGCTTGCCAGGCGCAACGGCCTAACCTGCGCTCCAACAACCGCGTCGAAGGAGACTGCAAATATGGCTTCCGCACCTCGGCCTCAACCTGTCTTTCCCGATCTGGAGGGCAAAGTGGCACTCGTGACCGGCGCATTCGGCGGGCTTGGCCGCCACTTCGCGCTGACCCTGGCAAACGCTGGATGCCGCGTAGTGCTTGCCGGCCGCCGACTCGCCGAAGGGGAACGCTTGCTGGCGGAGATCCGGGCGACGGGCGCGGACGGATGCGTTGTTCAACTGGATGTGTGTGATCCCGATTCCGTATCCGGCGCCTTCTTCCGAACCGAGCAGGCGCAGGGTACCGTGGACATCGTCGTCAACAGTGCTGGCGTTGCAACCACCGGGTCCGCGCTAGAGACTAGCGAGCAGGATTGGGCTCGGGTCATCGATACCAACCTGACCGGCGCCTGGCGTGTGGCGCAGTACGCCGCCCAGCAGATGCGCGAAGCTGGCCGGCCGGGCAGCATCATCAACATCGCTTCCATTCTGGGGCTGCGGGTGGCGCAGCAGGTTCCCGCATACACGGCCGCAAAGGCCGGTTTGATCCACCTGACGCAATCGCTGGCGCTGGAATGGGCGCGCCATGGCATCCGCGTCAACGCCCTGGCGCCGGGGTACTTCGCCACTGAGATCAATCGCGCCTTCTTCCAGACAGACGGCGGTCAAGCGATGGTCCGGCGGATCCCTCAGCGGCGCCTGGGACAGCCCTCCCAGCTTGATGGCGCCTTGCTGCTGCTGGCATCGGGGGCATCGGATTACATCACCGGCGCCGTGTTGCCCGTCGATGGCGGGCATCTCGTCAGCACGCTGTGATGCGTCAAGCGATTCTCTACATCAGCCAAAGGACAGCCCAATGAACGATACGACTCACCGCAACTGGGACGCGCTGGCCCGGCTGCTCCTTGCGCGCGGGCTGATCGACCAGGCATCGCTTGCTGCCACCCGGCTTACCGGTGGCCAGTCCAATCCGACCTTCCTGGTCTCCGCCGGTGCACACCGCTACGTGCTGCGGATGAAGCCTGCCGGCCACATCCAGGCCAAGGCCCACGCCATCGACCGCGAGTTTCGCGTCATGAGCGCGCTCCAGGGCAGTAATGTGCCCGTCCCCGCCGTATACCTGTACAGCGAAGACCTGTCCGTGGTTGGCAGCCCGTTCTACCTGATGGAGTACCTCGATGGCAGGGTAATGGTGGACCAGTCGTTGCCGGGAATGCAAAACGCCGAGCGCAGGGCCATCTACGCGGAGATGAATCGGGTGATGGCAGCGCTGCATCGCATCGATGTCCAGGCGGCAGGCCTGGCCGACTACAGCCCTGTCGGTAACTACCTGGCGCGTCAGATTGCCGGATGGACGCGCCAGAGCCGTGCCACTGGCGCGCTAAAAAGTTCCGCCATGCAAGCGCTGATCGGCTGGCTCCCAAGGAACATCCCCGCGGTCGAGGAGACGCGTCTCGTCCATGGCGACTTCCGCCTTGACAATCTGGTCTTCCACCCCAGCGAGCCCAGGGTCATCGGGGTGCTGGACTGGGAGTTGTCCGCGCTGGGACATCCGCTCGTTGATTTTGCCTATCATTGCCTGAGCTGGCATATCCCTTCATCGCTGTGGCGCGGTATCGCCGATCTCGACTTCACAGGCCTTGGTATCCCCAGCGAACAGACATATTTGCAGTGGTATGCCGAAGCCAACGGCACTGCGGGTATCGAACACTGGGACTTCTACATTGCCTACAACCTGTTCAGGCTGGCCGCCATTATGTTCGGTATCGCAGAGAGGGCACGGCAAGGCAACGCTGCCGCTGCGGATGCCGTCGAGACTGGCCGAAAGGCCGGACCGATAGCCGACCTGGGATGGCATTACGCAATGCGCCATGAGGCCATCCGGCATCGTAATGCGCATGCGCTGTCCTGATTGAGGACATGTGCCGACGCCGTTGCACTGGCGCGGGCTGTCTGGCGGCGGGCGTTGCCGCGACTCGCCCACTCGCAGCTCGGGTGGCGCTCACTGTTTGAACATTCCATACTAGGAGTGTCGCCCGCCGCATGGCCCTAAGACTCCGAAAAGGTCCAGTCTGCCTTGCGCCAGGGCCGAGCAGCGTGCCAATCACCGAACGTAGAAGGGGAGGCGAAGCTGAAGATGAAAACGCCAGGCTTGCTCCTCGCCCTGTCACTCGCCATGGGGGCTGCGCCGCACGTCGGTGCAGTCGGATGCGAACATGACATGCAGTGCAAAGGCGAGCGCATTTGCCAACTGGGCCAATGCGTCTCTCCTGCGTCGACAGGCCCGAACGCAGAGCGACCTGTCCAACCACCTTCTGCGACGAAAATCGTCCCGACACCCGAGCCACCTGCAAGGGTTCGTCCGGCGACGGGGAATGTCCCGCCAACCGGACAGCCAGCGAAGACGGCTCCGGCGAGAAAGAGTGGCCCGGCATTTGAACAACCCGCCCAGCCCCCGGTGACCAAAAGTGGCGGGACACCTCAGCAACCCGCCGTAGATTCTCCCGCCATGACGAATACTCCGGCACTTTCGACTGAGTTTCGTTCTTGCTGCACTAAAATCGGCAAACTGCCCCTCGACCGAGAGCTGGACCTGGAGGACGTTGCCACTACCCCCCGTGATTTCTGTCGTGGGAAAACCATCGATGGAATCTCTCTCCCAGGTACTCCGTGCAATTGAAGTACTCACTTTGCGGTTCAAGTGAACTGCCTCAGTAAAGCTCGCACAGGAGACACGCCGACCTGACGCCAGGTCAGTTAAGGCGGACGCATCCGTTGGCCGGAAATTTTTCTTATCTCGTCATCCGAAAAGATTCAGTTCTGAAGCGTCCGGGGCTAACGCTAGAGTTCAGAACAAGACGCACATCGGGGCCCGATCAGAAAACGGAGGATGGCATGAAATGCAAGTCACTACTGACCGCGGCGGCAATGCTGGTGGCAACCACGGCAACATGGGCGCAAACCGAAACCCGCGTGGATGTCACGCAGTCGCCTGAAGGGGCGACTGCGACCGGCACCGCCAAGCTCACCGCCACGATCACCAAGATCGATGCGCCGACGCGGACGGTCCGGCTGAAATCCGGCGACGGCAAGACCAGGGATCTCGTCGTGGGGCCGGAGGCCAGGAACTTCGAGCAGCTCAAGGTCGGCGACACTGTCACGGTGGAGTACAGGGAAGCGCTGACCATGAGCCTCAAGAAGGGCAGTGGTCCGCTTGCCATGCATGAGCGCGAGATCTCGGAGCGCGCCGCGCCGGGAGCAAAGCCGGGCGGCACGGTCGGACGGGAAGTGACCGTCACGGCAGACGTCGTTGCCTTCGACACCAGCGCCAGGACCGTCACGCTGAAGGGGCCAAAGGGACGCACCATGGTCCTGCTGGTAGGGGATCCGACACGCCTCAACGGCATCAAGAAGGGCGACCGGGTCGAAGCGGTCTATACCGAGGCCGTTGCAGTGTCCGTACAGCCGGCTGCGGCCAGGTAGCGCCCCGGAACCCGTCGCTTGCCTCGCCCGCAGTGTTTCAGAACTTCCAGCGGAGAACGGCATGGATGCACTCCGGACATTGCTCGAAACCCAGCAGCTGCTTACGCTGTTCCTCACGGTTGCACTGGGCTATGTCATCGGCGAGATCAATATCAAGGGCGTGTCGCTCGGTTCGGGCGCGGTGCTGTTCGTGGGGCTGGCGATCGGCGGGTTCGCGCCAAAGTCCGCGCCGCCTGCCATCCTTGGCACCCTGGGGCTGCTGCTCTTTCTCTATGGCATTGGGATCCAGTACGGGGAGCAGTTTTTCAAGGGTCTGACCAGCCCGGATGGCATCAAGGCCAACGCCGCGGCGGTCCTTGGCGTGGTTGGCTCCGGACTGGTCGCGGTTGCGCTGGTGCCGCTGGTCGGCGTGAAGCTGGACGAGTCGCTAGGCATGTTCGCCGGCGCGGGCACCAGTACGGCAAGCCTGCAGGCCGCGATGGTGGCGATGAAGAGCGACGGCGCCGCAGTAGGCTACAGTGTCGCGTACCCGGTCGGCGTGGCAGGGCCGATCCTGTTTCTGTATGCCCTTACCGCGCTGCTCAAGCCGAATATCGTGCGGCCGCCACCAAGGCTGATTGAGACCGCTGAGATTGCGCTGACCAACCCGGCGTTTATCGGTGTGCGGCTGTCCGAGGTGGTAGCGCGCCTGCCGGACGGGGTAGCGATTGCCGCCGTGCGTCGCGCCCACCACAACCACCCGTCCGCCGATGACCTGGTCCTGCAGGCCAACGACGTGCTGCTCGCGACCGCCACCGATCCGGCCGTGCTGCGTGAAGCCACCTCGCTGTGCGGAGAACTGCAGCCAGGCCGCATGACGAGCCATCGCGAAGACCTGGACTATATGCGCGTGTTCGCCTCAAGCCGGCTCGTGGTCGGGCACACGCTGCGCGAGATCCGTTTTCCCGAAGGCATGGTCTGCTCGATCGCCCATGTGCGGCGCGGCGATGCGGACCTGATGCCCCGCGATGACCTCACCCTCGAGTTCGGTGACCGCGTCGGCCTGCTGGTCAATCGCGCCCACATGAAGCCGATTCGCGCGCTGTTCGGCGACTCCATCAAGGGCACCGCCGAGCTGAGCTTTATCTCGATCGGCATCGGCGCCGCCCTCGGGCTGCTGGTGGGGCTGATCCCGGTGCCGATTCCCGGCGTCGGCACGCTGGCGCTGGGGCTGGCGGCGCTGCTGCTGGTCGCCCTCGTGCTCGGCCGGGTGCGCCGTCTCGGGCCGTTCGTCTGGACCATGCCGCTGTCGGCCAACCTGGTCCTGCGCAACTTCGGACTGACCATCTTCCTGGCGCAGGTGGGCATTGCCTCCGGGCCGAAGTTCTTCGCCACCATCGGCGTGACCGGGGTGTCCTTCCTGGTCTATGGCGTGGTGATCCTGCTTGCCCTGCTGCTGATTACCGCGATTTTCTGCCTCTGGGTCTTCAGGCTGCCGTTCGACCTGGCGGTGGGTGTGATCTGCGGCGCGACCGGCAATCCCGCCATTCTTGCCTTTGCCAACCGCGTCGCGCCTACCGAGCGGCCCGACCTTGGCTACTCGATGATCTTCCCGTCAATGACCATCGTGAAAATCCTGTTCGTACAGGTCGCCGCCACACTGGCTGGCGGATAGTGCAGGGCAACCTGGGCGAAGCGCGCCATGCGATTCGCCGCGGAGACACATCATGGATATCGCCGTCTTCAGCGCAAAGTCCTACGATCGTCAACATCTCGATGCCGCGAATGCGGCCGAAGGCCATCGGCTCAAGTACTTCGAAGTTCCCTTGGACAGTGCGACGGTGGGCCTTGCCGCGGGCCACGGCGCAGTGTGCATCTTCGTCAATGACCGGGCCGATGCGACCGTGCTGGAAGCGCTCCGACGCGGCGGCACCAGGCTGGTCGCGCTGCGCTGCACGGGGTTCAACAACGTCGACCTGAAAGCCGCGCAGGCGCTTGGGATCAAGGTAGTGCGCGTGGTCGACTACTCGCCCAACTCGGTCGCCGAGCACGCAGTGGCCCTGCTGATGGCGGTCAACCGCAAGATCCACCGGGCCTACAACCGCACGCGGGACTTCAATTTTTCGCTTGAAGGCCTGATGGGTTTCGACCTGTGCGGCAAGACCGTGGCCGTGATCGGCACCGGCAAGATCGGGCGCGTGTTTGCGAAAATCATGGTCGGGTTCGGTTGCAACGTGATCGGCTACGACAAGTACCCGTCCCCGGAATTCGAGGCCCTTGGCGGACGCTACGCGGACGAGGGGGAAATCGGCGCAAGCGCGGACTGCATCTCGCTGCACTGCCCGCTCACGCCCGAGACCCATCACATCATCAACGCCGAAACGCTGTCGCGCGCCAAGCCAGGCGCCTTGCTGATCAACACCAGTCGCGGTGGGCTGATCGACACGGCAGCAGTCATCGAAGCGCTCAGGAGCGGGCAACTCGGCGGGCTGGCGATCGACGTGTACGAGCAGGAGGCGGACCTGTTCTTCCGCGACCTGTCCGGCACCATCGTCGACGACTTCGTGCTGCAGCAGCTAGTCACCTTTCCTAACGTGATCGTGACCGGGCACCAGGCCTTCCTCACGCGCGAGGCCGTGACCACCATTTGCGAAACAACCTTGCGCAGCGTGACGGAGTTCGAAAGCGGCAAGCCGCTCACGAACGAAGTCGGCGTCAGTTGAACATGGCTGTCGGATCGGTATCGCCCGGATAAAAAAATGCGCGGCAGAGCCGCGCATTCAAAATCACCTGACAGATAACGGGGAGCGATCCGCAGGTTTGTGTGCCAGTGTCGCCAGCACACCGGCTAAGCGTGCTGAATGCCTGCCTGATCCGAGGTCAGGCAACACCCCGAGGCGCGTTCACCGCGCAGTAAGCGGGCCGCGTCGTGACCGTGTGCGCTTGTCCCAGCCCGCCTTCCGCTGCCCGTGCGCAGTAGGCGGCCGCGTCCGTCGCCACGCGGGCACAGTAGGCGGCAGCCGTACTTTGAGCCAGCCGGGCGCAATAAGCGGCATCCTTCTTTTCGCTCATGCGCGCGCAATACGCGGCGTGGTCCGTTGCAGCGCGCGCGCAGTAGGCCGCGGAGGTGAGCGGGCTGCCGAACTCGCGCAGGTTCAGCGCATCGCTCGAGGCGGCCATCGCCAGCAGGCGCGCCTCGTCTTCCGGGCCATCGATGCCAACGTAGGGATCGTGATGCAGCACACGGCCGAAGATGCGCATGCAGTCGTCGGCATAGCGCCGGGTATCCAGGATATGCGCATGCCAGAAGGCATCGACCTGCTCGCTGGGCACTGCCGGCGTGTCCGGATACTTCGCGGCCAGCTTCAGGAACTGGCGGTAGCCGTCCTCGGCCTGCTCCAGGGCCGCCGGGGTCCAGTCCTGATGCTGCTGGTGCAACAGCTTGGCCTTCATCCTCGAGAAATCGAGGGCATCGATGTCTTGCCACATGGTTTGCACAGTACGTTCATGCATGATCCAGTTTCCTCTCTTTTTGTTGGACTGCCTGCAATGCGACGACACGACGGCGCGCCTGGTCAGGCGCTCATCGGTTCCTGGCCCCGAGCGAAATCGGAGCCACGCTCCATGCGGCTGGCGAGGAAGGCAGTGATCTTCGCCGGCGGCAACGGATGGCTGAAGTAGTAGCCCTGCACTTCGTCGCAGCCTTCGCGGCGCAGGAATTCGAGCTGTGCCTCGTTTTCCACGCCTTCGGCGACGACCTCCAGGCCGAGCCGGTGGCCCAGTCCGATCACCGCGCTGGTGATCTGCGTGTCGCTGCGGCTTTCGGGTACATAGCGGACGAAGCTGCGGTCGATCTTGACCGTATCGATGGGGAAGCGGCTCAGGTAGGCGAGCGAGGAATAACCGGTACCGAAATCATCGATGGCCAGGCGCACGCCGGTTCGCTTCAGGCGCGACAGCCAGTTCGAAGCCTGCTCGGCATCGCGCATGACCATGCTTTCGGTCAGCTCCAGTTCAAGCAGGTTGCCGGGCAGCGCTGCCTGGCGCAGCGCATCGATGATGGTCAGCCTGAGCGCTTTGTCGGCAAACTGCCGGGCGGAGAGATTGACCGAGACCCGCACCGGCGGCAGTCCCTGGGCCAGCCACGTGGCATTCTGGCGGCACGCCTCGCGCAGCGCCCACGCCCCGATCTCTACGATGGCGCCGCTTTGCTCGGCGAAGGGAATGAAGTCCGCGGGCATGACCAGGCCCAGCTCCGGGTGGCGCCAGCGGATCAGTGCCTCGACTGCAGTGCAGGTGCCGGATGCCAGCGCGATGCGCGGCTGGTAATAGAGCACGAACTCGTCGTTCTGGAGCGCGCGGTGCAGGTGCGACTCCATGTCGATGCGCCGCTGCAATGTAGTGCTCATGCCGCGGCAATAGAACTGGTAGCCGTTCTTGCCCAGCTGCTTGGCACCGTACATGGCCAGGTCGGCATGCTTGAGAAGGGTTTGCCAGTCGTCGCCGTCTTCGGGGAACGAGCTGATGCCGATGCTGGCGGTCATCCGCATCTCGGATTCATTGATGACAAAGGCGGGCGTGAGCACGGCCTGCAGTTGCGAGATGGTCCGGCCGAGAATGGTCGGATCGCCCTTGGGGTCGAGCAGCACGACGAACTCGTCGCCGCCGAAACGCGTAATCAGTTCCACCCCGGGCAGGCCCTGGCGCAGCCGCTCGGCCATTTCGCGGAGCACGGCATCGCCGGCGTTGTGGCCGATGGTGTCATTGACGACCTTGAATTCGTCCAGGTCGACGAAGATCACATGCAGTGCCTGCCCGCCGGCGCGGGCGCGTGCCAGGGCCTTTTCGAACTCGGCCTTGAACATCAGCCGGTTGGGCAGGCCGGTCAGGGCATCGTGGTTGGCGATGAAACGCAGGTTTTCCTCGGCCTGCCGCCGCAGCAGGAAGTGCCCGGTCTGGCTGGCAATGCCGCCGGCCATCGCCAGCGCATGGACATCGGCGCTGCGCCGGGTGCGGGAATAGAGTTCGACCACGCCAAGGGTGACGTGACCCCGGCTCAGCGGAAAGGCGAATACCGTGCGAATGCCACCGCTGGCAAGCCAACCGGCTTGCGCGTGCCTGGCCACGTCATGGAGCCCCGCATACCATTGTGGCGCCGCGATGCCCGTGGCACCCGCCGCACGGGCAGGGCGCGCAGCGAGCCAAGGCTCGAGCGCCTTGGCGCGGCTCAGGCGTACCTGCGGCAGCTTGTTGCCATGACCGTCGTCGGCCGGCCAGAAGGCCCCGGCCTCCCATTCCATGCCTTCCAGCAGGGTGTGGACGATGTCCTCGAGCACTTCGGCTTCACTGTCGGCCGTGGCCAGGTGCAGGGCGATCTGGTGCTCTTGCGCGCGCGCCTGTTCGGCCGACTTGCGCTGGCTGATATCCTGTGCTGTGCCGCGCAAGGCGGTACTGCTGCCTGCCGGACCATGCGCGTGGCAAATCAGGTGCAGCCAGCCGCGCCGTCCGCGTTGCGAACGGTAAGGGCACTCTAGCTCGAACGGCTGGCGATCCCGCACGGCTTTTTCCATCCGTTCCCGCAGCACGGCGCGATGGCTGGTCTCGATCGCCTGGAACAGCGTGTCCGGGCTCGGCCGGTGGCCGCGCCAGCCCAGCAAGCGGCCCATTTCCCGTGAAAAGTGCGCGACGTCCTTGCCCAGGTCGATGCGCCAGTCGCCCAGCTGGGCAATCTGCTGCGCCTCGGCCAGCGCCGCCTGGCTCTCGCGCAGGCTGTGCGTCATCTGGTCGGCGACGGCGACGGCCCGTGCGCGCGAGCTGGACAGGGCGTAAGCCAGCCAGCCCAGCAGCACGGTGATGATCATCCCGGAAACGATCACCAGCGTCGGCAGATAGCGTTGCGGACCGCCGATCGCGGTCGAGTCGGCGGCGAAGGCAATGACCCAGCGCCGTCCGCCGAAATTGCGCGCCACGCTCTTGGCCAGGTTGTCCCGGCTGGCCGCCGCGGCTGCCGGTTCGTCCGCCGGCGTGCCCGCGCGAGGCGCGGCGCGGCCATCCGCGGCCCGGGCCGGCCGCGGCGTCGCCAATCCCGTGCGGCTGTCATAAAGGAGGTTGCCGGCGGACAGGGCATCGGCCGGCGCCGCGACGTCGCCGGCATCATGGACGCGAAAGCGGATCGGGCGCAGGTTCTGGTTGCTGACCAGGTCCCTGAGCAAATCCTCCACGCGAATGCCGGCACCGACCGAGCCGACGTAAGCGGCCCGACGCGCCTCCACGGAATCGAGGTTCAGCGCCTTGCGATACACCGGCAGGCGCAGGGCAATACCCACATGAGGATTGCTGGCCTCGCTGAAGATCAGCCGGCCGCTGCTCACCGATTGCCCCGTATCGCGGGCGCGCTCCAGCGCGGCGAGGCGGCGCGGTTCGGCACCCATGTCGATGCCGAGGGACGGCAGGTTGGTGTCGAGCGGCTCGACATAGGTCAGGACGAAGTAGCCCGGCCGCTGGCCAGGCGGCCGGATGCTGAACGTCACGCCGGCCTCGCGCAGGACCGGATCACTGCGCTGCCCGGCGATAAACGCATCGAGCTCCGGCGCCGGCACGTAGGGCGCGTAGTTCAGCGTCTGGAAACCGGGGTAGCGCTGCGGCAGGTTCAGGCCGACGACAAAGTCGCGAAACTCGCCGCGCGAGACATGGTCGCTGGCGCCGAACAGCGCCTGCATCGTGACCAGCACGTCGGTATAGAGCCGGATCCGCGTATCGATCTGCTGGACCACGTCGCTGGTATCGCTCTCGAAGCGCAACCGCACATCCCGTTCCAGCAGATCGGTGCAGAACGCATAGACGACAGCCGTCGTCAGCGCTCCAAGAAGCACCGTGCCCGCTGTGATGGAACGCGACCCAAGGCGTCCAAGCGGGCTCGGCATGCGCGCAAGCACCTGACGCAACATTGACTCCCCCGGATCCCGACGGTGACCGGTGATCCCGGTCCTCGCCGACGGCTGATACCAAAGATGAACGACGGCCAGGTTCTGCCAAGCGAACCGTGGCTCTAAATGTCTTTACAATCTATATCAAACGGCGGTTAACAGAGATTCAATTTTGCAACGCCGACACCCCACCAAAGCGGGGGGTGAGTTGGTTGCGTGGGGACACATCAACGCAGGGCCGGGCGCGACCCGACTTGCCTTCGATGGGCAGGTGCCGTGGTTCAGAGGCGATGGCGTGGCGGGCGTTGACGCGCGCATCCGGAATCGGCTGCTAGCGAAACCTGAACAGCCCTTGCCAGAATGCCTCGAACGGGCTGCTGGGGATTTCGGCGCGCGCCGTGCCGGCATCCGCCGGCGCTACGGCCTCGTCGCTCTCGGCGCATGCCTGCCGCGACTGATGCAGTGCATGAACGCTGTCGGCAATTTGTCCGGCAAGCTCCGTCTCGCAGTCCTTGCCGAGCAGGACGCCGAACAGGACGTCGCGCGAATGCCCGGCGTCGGCAAAGCGCATCGCGATGGCAACCATCTTCTCGTAATGCTCCTGCGCGACGCGCCTCGCCTGCTCCTGTGCCTGGCGCTCCTTGGCCTCCTGGGCTGCGTGCTCGGCTTGCCACCGGCGCATTTCGCGTTCGAAGACGTCGTCGTAGACCTGGCGCTGTTCGGCATCGGACAGAATCGCATAGGCATCGCGAATCTGCTGGAAGGCGGCATGGCTTTCGGCTTCGCGGCCGGGATTGCGGTCCGGATGCCATTTCATTGCCGCGCGGCGATAGGCAAGCCTGATCTCGTCCACGGTGGCGTCGGACTGAACGCCAAGCGTCGCGTAGAGCGTTGTCATGGGAAGCAGGGCGGGAGGAGGGCGAAGGCGTCCATGCTAGCACGCCTGCCCAGTCCCGAACGCCGGTCAACTTCACTGCAGATGTTGTCCTCCATTGATCGCTATGTTTGCTCCGGTCACGAAGCCGGCCTCGTGCGAGCAAAGATAGGCGATCAACGCCGCCACTTCCTCCGGCTCTCCCAGGCGGCCGACGGGGATATGCGGAATGATCTTGGTGTCCAGGATCTCTTGCGGGACCGCCGTTACCATCTTGGTGGCGATAAAGCCCGGCGACACTGTGTTGACCGTCACACCGCTCCTGGCAACTTCGAGCGCCAGCGATTTAGTGAATCCATGCATGCCGGCCTTGGCCGCGGCGTAATTGGCCTGACCAAAGCCGCCCTTGGAGCCAATGATCGACGAGATATTGATGATGCGGCCCCAGCCGCGCCTGACCATGCCTTCGCACACCGGCTTGGTCATGTTGAATACCGAGTCGAGGTTGGTGCGGATGACCGCGTCCCAATTGACCTTGTCCAGCTTCCTGAAGCTGGCATCGCGCGTGATACCGGCGTTGTTGACCAGGATGTCAGTGGGGCCCAGTTCCTCGTGAATGGCCGCAACACACAGTTGGCACGATTCGTAGTCGGCAACGTCCACGGGATAGGCGTGGAATTTTCTACCGCCTTCTTCCATTCTCGCCAGCCAGGCGTCAACGCCGCTGTTGCCATGCGAATGCGTGACCGCGACGGTGCAGCCCGCATCCTGTAGCCGGACGCTGATCGCTTCGCCAAGGCCGCCCATGCCACCTGTCACGATGGCGATTTTTTTTGTCATGTCTGCGATCCTCTGTGTCTCAAATATGCGGGACATACGCCAGGCCACCGAATACGCCACGGTTCCGGGCGTTGTCCCGGATCGGTATGGGAAGCGGCCTGGCGGCGGCGCCGACAAACGCGGCGGCGGTATTACTCCGCCGTGTGCGGGGCGGGTGCAGTGCGGCGTCGTACGCCCTTGGACGTAGCTTCGGCGGCCGAATCGAAGCTGCTCCCGGCCATCTGCATGGCCTGCTTTGCCGTCGCTTGCATGGAGTCGAAGAGCGCGGTCGTGGCGTTAAGCGCCTCCTGCCAGGCGACGAATGGCGTCATCGAGGTTGCCGGGGCGTTGCTCAGCGCGGTTTCCACGAATCCCTGTACCTCGCGCTTGCCGGCGGCATATTGCACCTCCAGCACCTTCTCGACGTTGGCCTGCGCATCGGCAACAATGTCCTGCACACGGCGCCGATACGCCAGCATCGCTTCGGCCGTGGGTTGGAACAATTGCGCTTGCAGTTCAACGAGTTCTTGCGTGTCCTTGGTCGACAAGGCCTTTCTGGCGCATTCCTGCCCGTCTTCCAGGGTCGTTTTCATGGTCTGGAGATTCAGGTCGACCAACCTGGCGATGCAATCCAGCGACTTGCTGGCCAGCCCCGCCCAGGCGTCGATGCCGGTGATCTGAAGCTTGCTGATTTGCTCAGGGGACCACTTTGTCATGTTGCGTCTCCAGATAAATTCCGCCCCTCGCATCGAGGGCGAGACCAGTGCTGCGTGGAGCGGAGAGTCAAGGCACGACGATTGCCATGCCCGCATTGGCAATGCCGGCTACTCCTTGCCGCGAAAGCAGGCCAGGGAAGTCGACAGTTCCCGAAGGGTTAAAGCAATGCTCTGCAGGCGGTTTGCTGGCGTGCCTTGCCGTCGCTTGCGCGAACACGACCGACCGCTTTGAGAAAGGCGTAGCCTTGAATCGTGACTTGCGGGTGGGCAAGGGTTGGCCCGAGACGTTCGAGCGTGATGAACTGCTTTTCGAGCAGCGCCTGCATATCTGCGCCGTCCAGCTCGGCGGCGTCGGAGTGGTCGTTCACCAGGACCAGCGTGGCGATTTCATGATGACTCAGCACAGTTGTCTCCCAAGCTATAGGTCTATTCTTGCTACGGGACTACACTACACCGCAGGCCTGCCTGGATCGGAAGGTCCAGTCATCGCAGACCACAGACTGGCGACGGCAGGCTTGCCGCTCGCGCCAGAACCTCCATCTTAGGTGCCTATCACCGCGGCTTCAATGTCATCGTCGACGGTCTCGGATATTTTCTTCTTTGGTCCCATGGGTTTCTGATGCGATGGCTCGGGCGGGTTTGCGCAGCGGTATCCCCATTGGTTATTAGCCCGACCGGTCGGTCATTGATTTGCCGGGCGCCGTTCCACGCTGCAAGACAGCGGGGAACGCAAAGGTCGAGCTGCGGCGACGATAGCGGCAAGCCCACCCTCAGCCCATGCCCACCACACTAGACAACAACATCTTCACCAGCACCGCCTGCCGCGTCGCCCCCGTCTTGGCAAAGATCCCCCGCAAATGCGCCCGCACCGTGTTCTTCTTCACGCCCAGCCGCGCCGCGGCCTCATCGAGGGTCAGCCCGTCGACCATCAGCAGGGCCAGCTCGATCTCGGTGGGGGTCAGGTGGAACAGCTTGCGCAGGCTGGCGTGGGTGTTGCGCGGCGAACCTGCGGGGTCGCGGATGAAGACCGCTACCGCGGGGCGGCGGGCCTTGTCCTCGCTGCGGTAGCTGAGCGCGATGGGCCGCACCAGCACGCTCAGCGGCGTGGGCGCGGCGGGCCGGCTGAGCGTGGTGACTTCGCTGCGGGGCGTGGCCAGCGCGTGGGCCTGTGCGGCGCTCTCCAGGATCTTGCGGAACCTGCGGTTTTCCATCGGGCAGTGCGCGTGCAGCGCGCCGTCCGCCAGGTAGAGGCCGTCGCGGGCGCGCAGCAGGCGGCCGGCGACGTCGTTGCTGCGGATGCAGCGGCCGTGCTCGTCCAGGATGACAGTGCCCACCTGCATGCGGTCGACCGCATCGGCGTAGAGGGACCGTTCGGAGGCCAGCACGTCGAGCGCGGCATGCAGGTCGACCGCGCGTTTCAGGTGCGGCAGCAGGTCCTGCAGCAGCGCCTTGTCGGCAGCGCTGAAGTCCTGCCCCGCCGCGGTGCGGCTGATGAACAGCGCGCATTCGACGCCATCCGGCGTGACCAGGTTGGCTGCCAGGATGTAGCGCAGGCCGAGCGGCTGCAGGTATTGCGCGTAGAACGGGTGCGCCAGCCAGCCCGGTTCGCCGAACAGTTCGTCGGCGCTGAAGAGCCGGTCGGGGTGCAGGTCCAGGAAGGGGCACAGCGCGTAGTATTGCTCGCTGTATGAAGGCTCGCCGGGCAGGTGGGGGCCGTAGTCGGAGGCGTTGACGATCAGGCCGGGGCGGTCGGTGGCGGGGTGGCGCAGCACCAGCGTGACGAAGGCGGCGGCCAGGCGCTGGCGGAGGCTTTCGAGGAAGGTGGCCCAGGGGACGGGTTCGGTGGGGCCCTGGTAGAGTTGGGCGAGGAGGGCGCTGAGTTCGGCGGCGGGAAGGGAAGCTGGCAGCATGGTCGAGGTGATTCGGTGGACCGCCGGTGTGCTTCCCTCTCCCGCCTGCGGGAGAGGGGCTGGGGGAGAGGGCCGGCGGTGGCAATGCCGACGGGCTGCGCTTCGTCGACGCGCTCGCCCTCACCCCAACCCTCTCCCGCAAGCGGGAGAGGGAGCACGCAATCGGCCGTGCAAGTGCTTTGGCCTCAGGCGGGCACGGTGAGCATTCCCGGCAGAATGTCGGTTTCGTCCATCGTACCCACCCCCACCACCGCCTCATCGTCCGTTCAGCCTAGGGCCTGTCCCTGAGCCATGCGACGATCCGCTGCGCCGCCTGCTCGGCGCTGTCGCCGGTGGTGTCGATGCGGATTTCCGGATGCTCGGGCGGCTCGTAGGGCGAGTCGATGCCGGTGAAGTTCTTCAGCTCCCCGCGGCGTGCCTTGCGGTACAGGCCCTTGGGGTCGCGCTGCTCGGCCACGGCCAGCGGCGTGTCGATGAAGACTTCGATGAACTCGCCGTCGCCGGCGAGCGCGCGCGCCATCTCGCGTTCGCAGCGGAAGGGGGAGATGAACGACACCAGCACGATCAGCCCCGCATCCAGCATCAGCCTGGCGACTTCGGCCACGCGCCGGATATTCTCGATGCGGTCCGCTTCGGAGAAACCCAGGTCCTTGTTCAGGCCGTGGCGCACGTTGTCGCCATCGAGCAGGTAGGTGTGGTGGCCGAGCGCGTGCAGGCGCTTTTCCACCAGGTTGGCGATGGTGGACTTGCCGGCGCCGGAAAGCCCGGTGAACCAGACGATGCGCGGCGACTGGTGCTTGAGCGCGGCATGCGCGCGGCGGTCCACGTCGATGGCCTGCCAGTGGACGTTCTGCGCCCGGCGCAGCGCAAAGTGCAGCATGCCGGCGCCGACCGTGTTGTTGGTCAGGCGGTCGATCAGGATGAAGCCGCCCAGTTCGCGGCTGCGCGCGTACGGGTCGAACGCCACCGGCTGGTCCAGGTGCAGGTTGCATACGCCGATCTCGTTCAGCTCCAGCGTGCGCGCGGCCAGGTGCTCCAGCGTGTTGACGTTGACCTTGTACTTTGGCTGGGCCACGGTCACGCCCACGGTGCGCGTGCCCAGCTTGAGCAGGTAAGGACGTCCGGGCAGCATGGCGTCCTCGTTCATCCATACCAGCGTGGCCTCGAACTGGTCGGCCACCGCGGGCGGGTCTTCAGCGCAGGCCAGCACGTCGCCGCGGCTGACGTCGATCTCGTCGGCCAGGGTCAGCGTCACCGCCTGGCCGCGCATGGCGTGGTCGCATGCGCCGGCGGCGCCGACGATGCCCGTCACGCGGCTTTCCCGGCCGGAGGGCAGGGCGCGTACGCGGTCGCCACGCCGGATCACGCCGGCGCTGACGGTGCCGGCAAAGCCGCGGAAGTCCAGGTTGGGGCGGTTGACCCACTGCACCGGCAGCCGGAACGACTCGTCCTGCGCGGGCGCGTGATCGATCGGCACGCTCTCCAGGTGGTCCATCAGCGTCGGGCCCTGGTACCACGGCGTATTGGCGCTGGGCGCGGTGATGTTGTCGCCGCGCAGCGCCGACATCGGAATGCAGACGATATCGGTCAGTCCGATCTGCCGCGCGAACTCGCGGTATTCCTTTTCGATGCGCGTATGGACCTCGCGCGAGTAATCCACCATGTCGAGCTTGTTGACGGCCAGCACCACGCGCCGGATGCCCAGCGTGGCCACCAGGTAGCTATGGCGCCGCGTCTGCGTCTGCACGCCGCGGCGGGCATCGACCAGCAGGATGGCCAGGTCTGCGGTGGAGGCGCCGGTCACCATGTTGCGGGTGTACTGCTCATGACCCGGGGTGTCGGCGACGATGAACTTGCGCTTGTCGGTGGCGAAGAAGCGGTAGGCCACGTCGATGGTGATGCCCTGTTCGCGCTCGGCGGCCAGGCCGTCAACCAGCAGCGCAAAGTCCAGGTTCTCGCCCTGCGTGCCCATCTTCTTCGAGTCGGCTTCGAGCTGGGCCAGCTGGTCTTCGAACAGCATCTTCGATTCATACAGCAGCCGGCCGATCAGCGTGCTCTTGCCGTCGTCGACGCTGCCGCAGGTGATGAAGCGCAGCAGGCTCTTGTTCTGCTGGGCACGAAGATATTGAGCGATCTCACTCTGCGTGCCGGCGGGTTGCGCCATCGGCGCGTTGTCGATCAGGGTTTCCATCAGAAGTATCCCTCCTGCTTCTTCTTTTCCATCGAACCGGCCGAATCGCTGTCGATCAGCCGTCCCTGGCGCTCCGACGTGGTCGCCCGCAGCATTTCCTGGATGATGCCGCCGAGCGTGTCGGCCTCGCTCTCGATGGCGCCAGTGAGCGGATAGCAGCCCAGCGTGCGGAAGCGCACCTTGCGCAATTGCGGGGTTTCGCCCGGACGCAGCGGCAGGCGTTGGTCATCGACCATGATCAGCGTGCCGTCGCGTTCGACGACAGGCCGCTCCTTGGCGAAGTACAGCGGCACGATCGGAATCTCGTTCAGGTAGATGTATTGCCAGATATCGAGCTCGGTCCAGTTCGACAACGGGAACACGCGCAGGCTCTCGCCCTTGCGCTTGCGCGTGTTGTACTGGCGCCAGAGTTCGGGGCGCTGCATCTTGGGGTCCCAGCGGTGCTGCGCGGTGCGTACCGAGAACACGCGCTCCTTGGCGCGGGATTTCTCTTCATCGCGGCGTGCGCCGCCGAAGGCCGCGTCGAAGCCGTAGTGGTCCAGCGCCTGCTTCAGGCCCTGCGTCTTCCACACATCGGTATGGACGGCCGAGCCGTGTTCGTGCGGGCTGATATTGCGCGCCAGTCCCTCCGGGTTGATGTGCACGCGCAGGTCCAGCCCGAGCCGGGCCGCGGTCTGGTCGCGGAATGCGATCATCTCGCGGAACTTCCACGTGGTATCGACATGCAGCAGCGGGAACGGCGGCCGCGCGGGATGGAAGGCCTTCATCGCCAGGTGCAGCATCACCGCGCTGTCCTTGCCGATCGAATAGAGCATGACGGGGTTCTCGCACTCCGCCACCACTTCCCGCATGATGTGGATGCTCTCCGCCTCCAGTTGCTCCAGGTGGGTCAACATCGGGGTCTCCTCTTGGTTTGCCGGCGCCGCGCAGGGTTGTGCGGCTGCCTGGCATGGGCAAAAGGTAGCGATCCGGGGGCCTGCGCCACTTCGTCCGGGCGGACTAAGAAATCGCGGGCCGCGGCGCGCATTTCCTAGTCCACCCGGACGAGGAAGGAGCCGTGCTGCGCTGGGTATCGTTGCTGCGCCGACCAACCACGGGAGCAGGCAGATGGCGACCTCCGCCGAAGACCAATTGCTGAGCGGCCAGACCTGGGCCGATTTTTGCGACGTACTGAAGCGCAGCGGGCAGCAGATCCTGCGCCCGGAAGCGCCGGCGGACGCGCTCACGCGCGCCGAGGGCTTCCGCTACCTGAGCCGCTTGCTGCGCATCGCGCTGGAAATGCATGTGGAATTTGCCGATCCGGCGTTCCCCGGCTTGTTCTCGCCGTCGCACGAGACCGCCAAGATCGGCGCTGACAATCCGGACAACCTGTACCGCTACGCGCGCCTGGACGGCAACGCGGCGTACCGCATCCGTGGCCGGCGCGGGACGGTCGCGTATCTGAGTTTCGGCACGCAGAAGGGCGGCTACGAAACCGACGGACGCATGGTCCAGACCGGCTTTATCGACAGCAACCGGCTTGCCGTGGAGCCGGACGGCAGTTTCGAGATCACACTCAGTGCTCAGCCGCAAGCGGGCAACTGGGTGCGCATGGAGCCGGCCACCAATGCGCTGGTGGTGCGCCAGACCTTTCTCGACCGCAAGGCGGAGACGCCGGCGCAATTGCAGATCGAGCGTATCGACGCCAACGGCAAGCCGCCCGCGCTGAGCGCGGAGCGTTTGCACGCCGGACTGCTGCGTGCCGCCGGTTTTGTCGAGGGCACCGCGCGCATCTTTGCCGACTGGGCCGCGGGTTACGGCGGCCATGTCAACGCGCTGCCGCCCGCGGACCAGGCGGTGTGCCAGGCGGCGGGCGGCGATCCCAACATCTTCTACTACCACTCGTGCTGGCGTCTCGCCGATGACGAGGCGCTGGTGGTCGAGGTCGAGCGGGTGCCGGAGTGCGAGTTCTGGAACTTCCAGATCAACAACTACTGGATGGAATCGCTCGACTACCGCTACCACGACATCTGCCTCAACAAGCACGGTGCCCGGCTCAACGCCGACGGCGGCGTCACGGTGATCCTCAGCGCGCGCGACCCGGGCCTGCCCAACTGGCTGGAAACCGCCGGCCATCACAACGGCACCATGTGCTGGCGCTGGGTCGGCGCGGCGCAGCCGTCGCATCCGCGCACGCGCGTGGTCAAGCTTGCATCGCTCAGGGAGAACAACGCATGAATGCCATCAACGTGGAACGCCTGCTGGCGCAGGCGAGCGGGCAGGCCGGCGGCCTGGACGACTTCGGCCCGGGCAACTATCGCGAGGCGCTGCGGGTGCTGTCGGATTCGCTGGCGCTTGAGGCCAACCTGTCGGCGCAAGGCGCGCACATGCTGCAAGACAAGCTGCGGGCCCAGTTGGTGAACCGGCTGGTGATGCAGGACTACTGCCGGCGCCATCCGGAAATCCTGCAGGAGCGGGTGGAAGACCCGCTGGTCATCGTCGGCCTGCCGCGCACCGGCACCACGCTGCTGCAGCGCATGCTGGCCACCGACGCGCGCTTCAGCTCGGCCGCCTGGTGGGAGACCCGCTATCCGGCCCCGCTGCCGGGCGAGGACGTGCGCGACCCCAGCCGGCGCATCGCCGCGGCGCGCGAGGAAGTCGCGCAGATGATCCGGTTCATCCCGGACATCCTTGCCATCCACCCGCTCGACGCGATGGCCGCCGACGAGGAGTTTATGCTGATGGAGCATTCGTTCCTGTGCGCGATGGATTCCTACGCCAACGTGCCGGCCTACACCGGCTGGCTGGCGCAGCAGGACCACACCGAGGTCTATGCCTGCCTGAAGACCATGCTGCAGTTCCTGCAGTGGCAAAAGCGCCAGCGCGGCGAGGCCTCGACGGTGCCGGCGCAGCGCTGGGTGCTGAAGACCCCGCAGCACCTGCATACGCTGGAGGTGCTGTTCCGCGTGTTCCCGGGCGCGCAGGTGGTGCTGACCCACCGTGATCCGCTGCAGACCATTCCATCGATGGCGAGCATGGCGCATACGCTGTGGCAGCTGTACGCCGAGGATCCGGACCCGGTCACGGTGGGCCGCCAGTGGAGCGCACAGATGCGGCGCGGCACCGACCACGCCATGGCCGTGCGCGACGCCATGCCCGCGGACCGTTTCCTCGACGTGCGCTTCGAGGACACGGTGCGCGATCCCTTCGGCGTGGCGCAGGCGGTCTACCGCTTCGCCGGCATGCCGCTGACCGAGGCCGCGCGCGCCGGCATGTGGGCCTGGATGGAAAGCAACCCGCGCAACCAGCGCGCGGTGCATGCGTATACGCCGGAACGGTTCGGGCTGAGCGAGGCGCAGCTCGAGCGCGATTTCGCCGGTTATCGGGCGCTGCACATCCTGAACCGCCAGGCGCCCGGATGATCGGTGCAGCGGAATTCAGCACCTCAGACCTTCCAACTCCCGCTTGCGTACTCCCTCTCCCGCCTGCGGGGAGAGGGGAGCAACCCGGCCTTTCTGACAGGCTCTAAAGACCACCAAAACCAGGAGACACCAACATGCTGCTGAAAGACAAGATCGTCATCGTATCCGGCATCGGCCCCGGCCTGGGCATCAAGCTGGCGGTGGAAGCGGCGCGCGAAGGCGCCCGCGCCGTGGCCATTGCCGCGCGCACCGAAGCGAAACTGGACCAAGCGCAGGCCCGCATCGATGCCCTCGGCGCCGATTGCGAGGTGCTGAAGGTGGTGACCGACATCACCGACCGCGCCCAGTCGCGCCACCTTGCCCACGAGACCCTGCGCCGCTTCGGCCGCATCGACGCGCTTGTCAACAGCGCCTTCCAGCACGGCAATTTCCCCGAGCCGGTGGAAGCGGCCGACCTGGACGTCTGGCGCCAGGTGTTCGACACCAATGTCTTCGGCACCATGACGCTGACGCAGGAGGTGGCGGCGCTGATGAAGCCGCAGGGCGGCGGCGCCATCGTGATGATCAACACCCAGGCCACGCGCAAGCCGATGCCGGGCGAATCCGGCTACGCCGCATCCAAGGGCGCACTGGCGGTGGCGGTCAAGTACCTGGCGCGCGAGCTGGGGCCGCATGGCATCCGTGCCAACAGCATCTTCATGGGCTGGATGTGGGGCGCGCCGGTGCAGGGCTATGTGCGCCACGCCGCGGCGGAGCAGGGCGTGAGCGAAGACGCGGTGATCGCGCCGGTGACCGCACAGATCGCGCTGGGGCGCATGCCGACCGACGACGACTGCGCGCGCGCTGCGCTGTTTCTCGTGTCAGACTACGCCAAGGCCATCACCGGCGCCTCGCTGGACGCCAATGGTGGCGATTTCATGCCCTGAGCCCACAGCACCGCATGCCATGACAAGCTACTTTGCCTTCAATGGCGACGCCGACGGCCTGTGCGCCCTGCAGCAACTGCGCCTGGCCGGCGGTTCGGACGCCAGCGACGCCACGCTGGTTACCGGCGTCAAGCGCGATATCCGGCTGCTCGAGCGCATCGACGCGCGCGCCGGCGATACCGTGACCGCGCTCGACATCTCGCTCGACCAGAACCGCGATGGCTTGCTGCGGCTGCTCGACGCCGGGGTGGAGGTGGACTACTTCGACCACCACCACGCCGGCGACGTGCCGTCGCATGCCGGGCTGCGCGCGCATATCGACGAGGCAGCGCAGGTCTGCACCAGCATCCTGGTCGACCGCCACCTGGGCGGGCGCCACCGGCGCTGGGCGGTTACCGCGGCTTTTGGCGACAACCTCGGCGAGGTGGCGCGCGCGATGGCGGCGCAGCTCGGCCTGGACCCGGGCCAGACCGCGGTGCTGGAACGGCTCGGCACCTGCCTGAACTACAACGCGTACGGCGAGTGCGTGGCCGACCTGCATTGCGATCCGGCCGCACTCGCGCAGCACATGCTGCCGTTCGCCGACCCGCTGGACTTCGCCGCGCAGTGCGCCACCTACACGCTGCTGTGCGACGGCTACGAGAACGACATGGCCCGGGCGCGCCGCCTCTCGCCCGTGCATGAGGTGCCCGGCGCCGCGCTGCTGGTGCTGCCCGATGCACCGTGGGCACGGCGCGCGATCGGCGTGCTCGCCAACGAGCTGGTGCGCGGGCGTCCCGGCGATGCCATCGGCCTGCTGTCGCCACGGTCCGGCGGCGGTTTTGCCGTCAGCGTGCGGGTGCCGCCGCACAGCGCCACCGGCGCGGCGGATTTCTGCCGCGGCTTCGACACCGGCGGCGGCCGGCGCCTGGCCGGCGGTATCAACCACCTGCCCGACGCCGACGTGGAGCGCTTCACGCGCAGCTTTGCCGACTGCTTCGGCGCGCCGCTCAGACCGGCGGGACAAACTCGGTCACCTCCAGGTCGAAGCCGGTGACCGCGCGGTAAGGCACCGGGTGGCTCAGCAGGCGCAGCTTGTGCGCGCCCACGTCGCGCAGGATCTGCGCGCCGACGCCGAGCGCGCGCTGCGCGAAGGCCGGCGCCGGCGCGGCGGCGGCCGGAGCGGCCAGCCGCTCCAGCCGCTGCTGCGGCGATTCGCGTTCATCGAGCAGTACCAGCACGCCACAACCCTCGGCGCCAATCCGTTCCAGCGAGCGCTCCAGGTTCCACGCCGGCTGCGCGGGCGTGCCGAAGGCCAGCACGTCGCGCTGCATCTCCACTGCCTGCACCCGCGTCAGCACCGGCGTGTGCGGGTCGGGCTGGCCCAGCACCAGCGCCAGGTGCAGCGCATCCACCGGCGCGTCATGGTAGGCGTGCACGGTGAAGCGCCCGAACGGCGTGGCCAGTTCGGTCGAGCGGGTGCGGCGCAGCGCGCCCTCGGTCAGCAGGCGGTGGTGGATCAGCGCGCTGACCGAGACCGCCGGCAGCCGGTGGCGATGGGCGAAATCCAGCAGGGCCGGTCCGCGCATCAGCTCGCCGTCGTCGTCGAGTACCAGCGCATAGGCCCCGGCCGCCACGCGCCCGGCCAGCCGGGGCAGGTCGGAACAGGCTTCGGCAAAGCCGGCGCGGCGCAGCACCCCGTCCGGCTGCGCCACCACCGGGAAGACATGGCCAGGCTGGACCAGGTCCTGCGGCCGGGCGCGCGGCGCCGCCGCGACGCGCAGCGTCAGCGCGCGGTCGGCGGCGGAGATGCCGGTGCTGACGCCGCTGGCGGCCTCGATCGACACGGTGTAGCGCTCGCGCTGGCGCTGGCCGGCAGCCATCGGCGGCAGCTGCAGTAGCGCGCGACGTGCCTCGGTGATGGCCATGCACACCAGGCCGCGCGCCTCGGCGGCCATGAAGTTGACGTCGGCCTCGGTGGCGCGCTCGGCGGCCACCAGCACGCAGCCGGTGGCTTCCGCACTCTCGTCTTCGAGCACCACCACGCGCTCGCCCGCGGCAAGCGCTGCCAGCACTTCGGCCATCGGCGCCAGGAGGTTCGCCGCGCTCATGCTGCCTCCTGCCGGCTGCATGCACCGAAGGCCTGGCGCAGCGCCGCCGCGGCCGCATCCAGCACATGGCTGGCGGCATCCATCACCCCTTGCATGCTGGCGAAGCCATGGATCTGGCCGGGCCAGCGGCGCACGGCCGCATTGCCGCCGGCGCGCTGCAGCGCCTCGCCGTAGGCCTCGCCCTGGTCGCGCAGCGGATCGAATTCGGCGGTGATGATGGTGGCCGGCGGCAGGCCACGCAGGTCGTGCTGTTGCAGCGGGCTGGCGCGGACATCGCCGGCGTCGGCGGGCGTGGCCAGGTACTGGGCGCGATACCACGCCAGTTCCGCGGCGCTGAGGAAATAGCCCTGCGCGCATTCGCGATAGCTGGCGCTGGCCGCGGCAGCATCGCTGCAGTCCAGCCAGGGATAGAGCAGCAGCTGGTGCCGCAGCGCGATGCCGCTGCCGCGCAGCTGCTGGCATGCCACGGCGGCCAGGTTGCCGCCGGCGCTGTCGCCGGCGACGGCCAGCCGGGACGGGTCGGCACACAGTTGCGCCGCATGCGCCGAGGCCCAGCGCACCGCGGCGACGGCATCGTCGGCCGCGGCCGGGAAGCGTGCCTCGGGTGCGAGGCGGTAGTCGACCGACAGCACCAGCGCACCGCTGCGATGCGCCAGGCTGCGGCAGATGTTGTCGTGCGAATCGAGCCCGCACAGCACGAAGCCGCCTCCGTGGAAATAGATGACTAGCGGCAGCGCCGCGTTGACCTGGGCCTCATTGGGCGCGTGCGGCCGGTAAAGGCGCGCCTGCAGCGGTCCGGCCGGGCCGTCCAGGGTGAGGTCCTGCTGCGCGGCGATGGCGTCGCCGGGCGCGAAGCCGGGCATGGCGGCCAGCGCGGCGCGGTAGTCGGCGGCGCGCAGCGTGGAGAAGTCGGGGCTGGGCATGGCGGCCATGGCATCAAGCATGGCACGGGCCTGTGGATCGAGCGGCATGGCGTCTCCTGGAATGGCTGGGAAATCAGGGGTGAAATCAGGCCTGGAACGAGAACGACGGCGCGCTGCCCGCGGCAATGCCCTGTGCGCGCACCAGCGCCGCGTGCGCGGCCTGCTCGTGCGGCAGGATCCAGAACTGGCCGGCCGAGACGCCGTCGAGGATCACGCGCGCGGCCTGGTCCGGCGTCAGGCCGGCGGCAATGCCGGTGCGCAGTGCGCCGTTCATCTGGTGCACCTCCTGCGGCGCGGCGCCGTCCAGGTCCGCCGCGATGCCGGTGGCAACCGGGCCGGGGCAGACCACCGACACCTTGATCGGCAGCCCCGCCGCCTGCAGCTCCAGCGCCAGCCCTTCGCTCAGCGCCACCACGCCCTGCTTGGAAAGCGTGTAGGGCGCCAGCCATGGCCCGACGGCAAGTCCCGCCATCGACGCCACGTTGACGATATGCCCCGAACCCTGCGCCGCCATGCGCGGCACGAAGCAGCGCAGCGCATGCAGCACGCTCCACAGGTTGACGCGCATGACCTTGTCGAACACTTCGGGCGGCAGTTCCCAGCAGCGGCCGGTGGCGAGCACGCCGGCGTTGTTGAACAGCAAGTCGACACGGCCCAGTTGCCGGAAGCTCTCGTCGCACAGGTGCGCGATCTGCCGCGCGTCGGCTACGTCGGTGGGCACGGCGACGACGGTTGCGCCGTCGCGTGCCAGCGCCGCGCGTGCGGCTTCGAGCGCATCGGCATCGATATCGGCCAGCGCCAGCGCATAGCCTTGCGCGGCCAGCGCATGGGCCAGCCCCAGCCCGATGCCGCCGGCTGCGCCGGTGATGACTGCGGCCTGCTGCCGCGGATTTGCCGCCATGGTGGAAGTCTCCTGAGAACCGCGGCGTCGATCGCCGCGCATGGCACCTTGTAGCGGCGGCGCGGCGCACGGGCATCGTCTGTTTGGGTAGGACGCGCCTGCGCTACCGGTTGCATAGGGGTTTGCCCTTGGCGGGCGGGCATGGGTCTGTCCTTAGTCTGTTTGGAGTATGTGTTTGCGCCGCCGCCGCGTGACGATGGGCCTGTCCCGCGGGACTAGTCCGGCCGTAATGTGTCGCCCACATGTGTGGCCAGGCTGCCTAGGGCAAACCATGAAGAGGGGGGCAAGCCGCGACCCCTTCGCCGTCCCTATAATCGGGGGCGCAAAAAAGGGCCACAGAGCCCGCACAAGCCAGCGGCCCGGCTCGTCCGGAGCGCTGAGCACGCCACAATGGAGACAGAGGAAATGCTGATGGAGGTTAGCCAGAGCCAGGCGGCCGCACACCTGTTCGCGCAGGCGACGGTGTCGCTGTCGGAGTTCAGCGCATTGCTGGGCAATATCTACCAGGGCCCGATGGAGCAGGTGCCCTGGGGCAAGGCGCTGGAGCAGATCCGCCGCCAGCTCAATGCCAATTACGCCACGCTGATCCTGCGCTCGCCTGCCACCGATCGTCCCGGGCTGATGATCAACGCCTCCGAGCATGGCTCGACGCTGCCGGGCGAGACCTCCTACAACAACTACTACTACGCGCTGGATCCGTTCATCGGGCTGCCGTCGGACCGGGTGGTAACGATCGACGAGCACCTCGGGCACGGCGTGTGGTGCAAGAGCGAGCTGTACCTGCAGTTTCTCAAGGACGTCGGCATCCGCTATATCCTCGGCGCCGACTTGCGCACCGACGACGGCGTGGAATGCCGCTTCCGTGTGTGCCGCGACCATGACGGCCCGGATTTCTCCGCCGCGGACAAGGCGCTGTGCACCTCGCTGCTGCCGCACCTGAAGCGCGCGGTGGACCTGCACTCGCGCCTGGATGTGGTCGAGTCGGAACGTACCGTCTACGCCAGCGCCATCGACCGCATGCTGGTCGGCATGGTGATCCTGGACGAGTCGGGCACCATCATCAAGACCAATGCCGCCGCCGATGAAATTCTCGGCGCCAAGGATGGCATCCGTGTCGCCAAGGGCGGGCTGGATGTCGAATACGGCCAGGAGAACCGCAAGTTCCAGCGCCTGCTGCGCCAGGCCATGATGGGCCACCTTGGCACCGCGCCGGCGCTGATGGAAGCGATGTCGATCACGCGGCCCTCCGGCAGCGCCAGGCTGGGCGTGCTGATCCGCACCATTCCGCTGAGCGAGTGGTCCGAGGACAACCGCAAGCGTCCCGCCTGCGTGGTCTTTATCCGCGATCCCGAGCGCCGCTCGCAGGCCTCGCACGACGTGGTGCGCCAGCTGTTCGACTTCACCCCCGCCGAGACGCAGCTGGCGCTGCAGCTGGCCAACGGCCTCACGCTCGATGAAGCCGCGGACGAACTCGGCATCAGCAAGAACACGGCGCGCGCGCACCTGCGCGCGATCTTCTCCAAGACCGGCGTGACCCGCCAGGCCACGCTGGTGCGCATGCTGCTGAGCAGCGTGATTTCGCTGGGCTAGAGCAAGACGTCAGGGCTTTGCGCTGAGCACCAGCGCAAAGCCCTCCGGCGTGCGCAGTACCGCGCGCGTCTCGTGCGGCCCCTGCGTCGCAGGCTGCGCCACCGTGGCGCCAGCTGCCACCAGCCGCGCCATCGCCGCGGCAATATCGACTCCCTCGTCCACCTTGAAGGCCAGCGCCGGCTGATCCACCAGCCGTTCCTCGCCGGCCACCAGCGCCAGCGTCAGCGCGCCCGCATCGAGCGCGCAATAGCGGTCGCCATCGCGGAACTTCACCGGCAGTCCCAGTGCTTCGGTGAAGAACGGCAGCGCGGCGTCGATGTCCGCAACGGGGTAAAGCAGCAGCCTGGCTTGCATGGTGTCGGTTCCTTTCGATAAGCGCGGGCGGTTTGCCCGCTGCCCATGATAGGGACGCGCCCGGCGCGGCTCATAATCCAATCAGACGATGTTGCGACGTCTTGCGCCGACCACACTGCGATCACGCAGGCCGCTTCCGGCTCAAGGCGCAGCGCCTCGCAGTGCCCCGGATGCGGTCTTGTACCGACAGAGCGAGAGGGGACTGCAATGCGTTTTTCGTTGATCTATGAAGCCCAGACCGTCGATGCCTCGCGCGCCGGCGACCACAAGGTGTTCGATGAAATCATGGAACAGGTGGTGCTGGCCGAGGACATGGGCTTCGACGTGGTCTGGGCGGTCGAGCACACCGCACTGACCAACTACGCGCACATGAGCGCGCCGGAGACGTTCCTGGCCTTCGTCGCCGGACGCACCCAGCGCATCGGCATCGGCCACGGCGTGGTGTGCCTGCCGCCGGCGATGAATCATCCGGTGAAGGTGGCCGAGCGCATCGCCACGCTCGACATCCTGTCGGGCGGCCGCGTGCACTTCGGCGTGGGCAAGGGCGGCACCCAGCAGGAGGCCGGCACCTTCGGCTACGACCTGAACAGCCTGCACCCGATGATCGACGAATCGATGTACCTGATTCCGAAGATCATGACGCAGGACGAGATCGAGCACGACGGCGAGTTCATCAAGATCCCGCGCCGCCCGATCCATCCCAAGCCGCGCCAGGACCCGCACCCGCTGATGTACCTGGCCTGCACCAACGCCGACACGCTGCAGCGCGCGGGGGCGCGCGGCATGGGCGCGCTGGTGCTGGGCTTCGGCGGACCGGAGGATGTGGCCAAGAAGAACGAGATCTACCGCGCCGCGTGGGAGACGCGCAAGCCGGAGGACCAGGTGGGCTTCCGCCCGCACCAGCACCTGGCGGCACTGTGCCCGACCATCGTGCTGGAAGACGGCCTGGCCGCGCGCAAGATCGGCATCAAGGGGCAGCGCTATTTCATGGAGTCGCTGTCGTACTGGTACGCCGGCGGCGAGCGTCCCGACCCGTCGGCGTGGGACGACGAGCATGTCACGGCCACCGACGCGCAGGGCAAGGCGGTGATCAACACGAAGTTTGCGTCGGAGAAGGTATCGGTGGATTTCAGCGATCCGTCGATGATGATGCTGAACCCCAACCACGCCTACGGCACGGTGGAAGACTGCATCGGCTACGTGCAGCGGCTGATCGATGCGGGCGCCGATGAGATCCTGTTTATCTGCCAGATGGGCACGGTGCCGCAGTGGGCGCAGCTGGAAACCATCCGCAATATCGGCGAACACGTGATTCCGCATTTCCGCAAGCAGGGGAGGAAGCTGCGGGCGCTGGCTTGATTCGTGGAGGCGTTTGGCTTGCCGCGGGTTTGCTCCCCTCTCCCGCTTGCGGGAGAGGGGCGGGGGGGAGGGCCGGCGCATCCACGAAGTCGCACGCGCGCGTTCGCGATAACAGCTAGTCCCAACAGACGATGGCACGCCACCGCGCCGGTGCAAACATCGATGCCAGCCACAAAACCAGGCAAATAAGGAGACCGCGGTGCATCACGACAACCATCCCAAGGAACTGGCCGCGCGCCTGATCGCGCGTGCCGAGCAGATGATCCCGGCGCTGGCCCAGCGCGCCGCGCAGGCCGAGGCCGACGGGCGCATTCCCGCCGAGACCATTGCCGAGATTCAGGACGCCGGCTTTTTCAAGGTGCTGCAGCCGCGCCGCCACGGCGGCTATGAGCTGGACCCGCAAACCTTTTTCCGCATCCAGATGGCGCTGGCCAAGGGTTGCATGTCCACCGCCTGGGTCTACGGCGTGGTCGGCGTGCACAACTGGCAGCTGGCGCTGTTCGACGAACGCGCGCAACGGGAAGTGTGGGGCACCGACCCCGCCACGCTGATTGCCTCGACCTACATGCCGGTGGGCAAGGTCACGCCGGTGGAAGGCGGCTACCGCTTCTCCGGCCACTGGAAGTTTTCCAGCGGCAGCGAGCTGTGCGACTGGATTTTCCTCGGCGGCCTGGTGCCTCCCGCCGAGCCGGGCGGCGCCTATGACTACCGCACCTTCCTGCTGCCGCGCTCGGACTACAAGATCGTGCGCAACTGGGATGTGCTGGGCCTGCGCGCCACCGGCAGCCACGACATCGTGGTCGACGACGTGTTCGTGCCCGACTACCGCACCCACCGCGCCGTCGACGGCGCCATGGGCACCAGCCCGGGGCTGGCCGTCAATGACGTGCCGCTGTACCGGCTGCCGTTCGCGCAGATCTTCGTGCGCGCGGTCTGCACCGCCTGTATCGGCGCACTGGAAGGCACGCTGGACGACTTCGTCGCCTACGCCGATGGCCGTGTCAGCAGCAACGGCGGCGGCAAGACCGCGGAAGACGGCGGCGCGCAGCTGGCGTGCGCAAGCGCGCAGGTGGCCATCGACGAGATGCGGACCATCCTGGAGCGCAACTTCGACGAACTGCTGGCGGTGGCCCGCGACGGCGGCCAGATCGAGACTCCGCGCCGCCTGCATTTCCGCTACCAGTCCGCGCAGGTGGCCGAGCGCTGCGCGCAGCTGGCCAACGGCCTGCTGCGCTACGCCGGCGGCAACGGCATCTACCGCAGCAACCCGATGGTGCGCCGCTTCCTCGACCTGCACGCGGCGCGCGCCCACTACGCCAACAACCTGGACCGATTCGGACAGAACCTGGGCGGCGTGATGATGGGCCGCGCCAACACGGACTTCTTCATCTGAGCCGCGCCGGCACAAGGACCCAACATGAGCCAGAGCAGAGCGCGCATGCAGCCCGGCGAGTTTGACGTGGTGGTGGTCGGCTCCGGCGCCGGCGGCATGCTGGCCGCCTGCCGCGCCGCCGATCGCGGCCTGTCGGTGGTGGTGCTGGAGAAGAGCAGCCAGTATGGCGGCACCTCGGCGGTGTCCGGCGGTGGTATCTGGATTCCGCTGAACCACCATATCGCGCCGGCGGGCGGGCAGGACGACTACGCCAGCGCGCTGGAATACGTGCTCGCCTGCACCGGCGAGCACGGCGACCCGCAGCGCATCCGCGCCTATCTCGAACAGGCGCCGCGCATGCTGCAATACCTGGAGCAGCAGGCCGGTGTGCACTACTACACGCTGCCGCGCTACGCCGACTACTTCCAGAAACTGCCGGGGGCGATGCCGGGCTACCGCGCGCTCGACCCGATGCCGTTCGACGGCGCGCAGCTGCGCGAAGAGTTCGACCGGCTGCGCCCGCCCTCGCCGGGCACGCTGGTAGGCGGCCGCGTGGCCGTCACCTCCGGCGAGGCGCACGCGCTGCTGTGCCGCTCGCCCGGCTGGTTCGGGCTGGCGCTGCGCCAGTTCGCGCGCTACTGGCTCGACCTGGGCTGGCGCCGCAAGACCCGGCGCGACCGCCGCCTCACGCTCGGCAACAGCCTGGTCGGCGGCCTGCGGCGCGCGCTGATGGATCGCGCGGTTCCGCTGTGGCTCGATACCGCGCTGCAGGACCTGATCGTCGAGGACGGCACCGTGCGCGGCGTGCGCGCCGTGCAGGACGGACGCGTGGTGGAGATCCGCGCGCTGCGCGGCGTGATCCTCGCCGCCGGCGGCTTCGAGCGCAACCAGGCCATGCGCGAACAATACCTGCCGCAACCGACCCGCGCCGCCTGGAGCGCGACGCCGCCCAACAATACCGGCGACGCCATCCGCGCCGCGCAGGCGGCCGGCGCCGACGTGGCGCTGATGTCCCACGTCTGGGGCGCGCCCACGGTGCAGGTGCAGGGCGAAGAGAAGCAGCGCGCGCTGTTTATCGAGCGCGCCATGCCGGGCTGCCTGGTGGTGAACGGGCAGGGCCGGCGCTTCGTCAACGAGGCCGCGCCGTACTCCGAGTTCGTGCCCGCGATGTACCGCGACCACGAGCAGACCGGATGCAGCGTGCCGGCCTGGATGGTGTTCGATGCCACCTTCCGCCACAAGTACCCGTGCGGGCCGATCCTGCCCGGCTCGGTGATGCCGGACCGCAGCATCCCGGCCAGCCTGTCCGGCATCCTGGTGCGCGCCGACACGCTGGCGCAACTGGCGCAGAAGATCGGCGTGGATGCCGACGGCCTGGTCGCCAGCGTCGCGCGCATGAACGACTACGCCGCTACGGGCGTGGACGCGGAGTTCGGCAAGGGCGACAACCTGTTCGACACCTACTACAGCGACCCCGCGGTACGGCCCAACCCTTGCCTGGCGCCGATCGGCAAGGCCCCGTTCTACGCGGTGCGGCTCGATGCCGGCGATATCGGCACCAAGGGCGGGCTGGTCACCGACGCCAGCGCGCGCGTGCTGCGCGCTGACGGCAGCGCCATCGCCGGCCTGTTTGCCATCGGCAATACCAGCGCCTCGATGATGGGCACCAGCTATCCCGGCGCCGGCTCCACGCTGGGCCCGGCGATGACCTTCGGCATGATCGCCGCGGACGCGATCTCGCAGCATGCGCGGCAACCCGCCGCCACGCACCCCGCTCAACCAGTACAGGAGGCTCTATGAGCGCCAGACCCCAATCCAGTGCGGATTCCAGCGCCGAAGCCGGTGGCGCGCTGCGCGATGACATGCTCAAGGCGATGCGCCGCATGGCCCGCTCCGTCGCCGTGATCAGCTGCCGCCACGGCGAGCGCCGCTATTCGATGTCGGTAACCGCGGTCGATTCGCTGTCCGCCGATCCGCCCTCGCTGCTGATCTGCATCAACCGCAATTCGTCGATCTACCCGCCGCTCGATGCCGGCGCGGACTTCTGCATCAACCTGCTCGCCGCCGACCATCGCGATATCGCGGTCGATTGCAGCGGCCGGCTCAAAGGCGAAGCGCGCTTCACCAGCGGCGAGTGGGAAGACGACCTGCTGGGCGTGCCGTCCCTGCGCGATGCCCAGGCCAACCTGATCTGCCAGCAGGACGGCCGCTTCGACTACGGCACCCATGCGGTCTTTATCGGCCGGCTGCGCGAGGTCAGGCTGGCCGGCGAGGTCTCGCCGCTGGTCTATGTCGACGGCGCCTATACCACCTCCGCGCCGCTGGGCGCGCTGTGTTCGGCATAACGCGGAGCAAGCGCCAGCATGGCTTACGATGCCGTCACCCCCGTCCACGCCCCGTTGCGGCTCGATGACCCCGACGCGCATCCCTGGCAGGCCGCCTGCGATGCCGTGGTGGTCGGCTTCGGCGCCGCCGGCGCCTGCGCCGCGCTGGAAGCCGCGCATGGCGGCGCGCGCGTGATCGTGGCGGAACGCTTCGAAGGCGGCGGCGCCAGCACCAAAAGTGGTGGCGTGGTCTATGCCGGCGGCGGCACGCCTTACCAGCGCGCCGCGGGCTATGACGATACGCCGCAGGCCATGGCCGGCTACCTGCGCCAGGAAACCGAAGGCGTGGTCAGCGACGCCACGCTGCAGGACTTCTGCGAGCACAGCCGCGCGATGATCGGGTGGCTGGAGGCGCTGGGCGTGCGCTTTGCCGCCACCGTGCCGCCGCGCAAGACCTCGTATCCGGCGCAGCCCTATTACCTGTACTACTCCGGCAATGAAGCGGTGCCCGCCTACGCGCAGCATGCCGCGCCCGCCCCGCGCGGCCACCGCGTCAAGGGTCCCGGCATGTCCGGCCGCACACTGTACGGCGTGCTGCGCCGTGCGGTGGAAGACCACCGGCAGATCACGGTCATGCGCCAGTGCGCGGCGCGGCGGCTAATCCTGGACCGCGACGGCGCGGTCGTCGGCGTCGAGCTGTGGCAGCTGCCGCCGCGCCACCAGAAACGCCATGCCCGCCTGGCGCGGCTGGCCGAACGCCTGCACAACGGCCTGCCGGCGCTGGCCGACCGTCTGCGCGCGCTCTTGCTGCAGTTGGAGTTGCGCCATGCGCAGCCGGTCGCGGTGCGCACCCGCGCGGTGGTGCTCGCCACTGGCGGCTTTATCTTCAACCGCGCCATGGTGGCTCGCCACGCCGGCAAGTACCAGCAGGCCTGGCGCCTGGGGGCCACCGGCTGCGATGGCAGCGGCATCCGCCTGGGCGAATCGGCGGGCGGCGCCACGCGGCACCTGGAGCGCGTCTCGGCGTGGCGCTTCATCAATCCGCCGTTCGCGTGGGCACGCGGCTGCGTGGTCGATGCGCAGGGCGCGCGCATCGGCAACGAGGAAACCTATGGCGCCACGCTCGGCCATGCCATCTGCGAGCGGCACGGAGGGCGTGCCTGGCTGGTGCTGAACCGCGCGCTGGCGCGCGAGGCCCTGCGCGAATGCCTGGGCGGCCGGCTGTGGGCGTTCCAGGCCTTGCCCGCGGCGCTGCTGATGCTGGCCGGCGCGCGCCGCGCCGACAGCGTCGACGCGCTGGCCGGCAAGCTGGGCATGCCAGCGGCTGCGCTGTGCGCGACCCTCGATGCCTATAACGCTGCGGCGCGCGGCGAGACACCCGATCCGACCGGCAAGTCGGCGGCCATGTGCGCGTCGCTCGAGAGCGGGCCGTGGCTGGCGATCGACATCTCGGCCGACAGCCGGGTCTTTCCGTGTCCGGCGATCACGCTGGGCGGCCTGGCGGTGGAGGAATCCAGCGGCCAGGTGTTGGCCGCCGCGGGCGGGGCACCGATAGCCGGGCTCTACGCCGTGGGCCGCACCGCCGTCGGCATCGCCTCCAATCATTACGTGAGCGGCCTGTCGCTTGCCGACTGCATCTGGTCGGGACGCAACGCGGGCCGCCATCTCGCACAACAGCCTGCCGGCCACCCCATCGGCGGCCAGCAGGCCCATACCAACCAGGAGACTACCCATGAGCCAACGTACTGAAGGAAAGATCGCTATCGTCACCGGGGCCGCCAGCGGCGTGGGCAAGGAAGACGCCCTGCTGCTGGCGCGCGAAGGCGCGCGCGTGGTGCTGACCGATGTGAATGAGGAAGCGGGCCACGCGCTGGCGCGCGAGATCGGCGAGACCGCGCTGTTCGTGCCGCACGACATCGCCAGTGAAGCCGGCTGGCAACAGGTGATGGCGCGCACCGAGCAGCGCTTCGGCGCGCCCAGCGTGCTGGTCAACAACGCCGCCATCCTGATGCTGGGCACGGTCGAGGAAGCCACGCTGGAGCAGTGGCAGCGCGTGATGCGCATCAACGCCGACGGCTACTTCCTGGGCTGCAAGTACGGCGTGGCCGCGATGAAGGCGGGCGGCGGCAGCATCGTCAATATGTCGTCGGTGGCGGCGCTGGGCGGCATGGGCGCGTTCTGCGCCTACAGCGCCAGCAAGGGCGCGGTCGCGGCGCTGACGCGCGCCGTGGCGGGCCATTGCAAGCAGAGCGGCTACCGCATCCGCTGCAACTCGATCCATCCGGACGGCATCCTGACGCCGATGACCGCGGCCTTCCTGCCCGGCGGCGCCACCGCGTTGCCCGAGGAGGTCGGCGGCGCCGAGCCGATGCAGCGCATGTGCCATCCGCGCGACGTAGCCAACCTGGTGCTGTTTCTGGCCTCGGACGAATCGCGCTTCATCAATGGCGCGGAACTGCGCATCGACAACGCCCAGACCATCATGGGCGTGGCCTGAGCGCGCGCCGGGAAGCAACGACGAAACAAGGACATCATGGCGCCAGTGCAATTCCATCGGCTGCAGATCGCCGAAGTGGTCGCGGAGACGGACCAGGCGCATTCACTGGTATTCGCGTTGCCCGACGGGCTGCGCGAGACCTTTGCCTACCGCCCGGGCCAGTTCCTGACGCTGCGCGTGCCCGTCGACGGCGTGCCGCTGCAGCGCTGCTATTCGCTGTCCAGCTCGCCGGGCGTGGACGGCGCGCTGCGCGTGACCGTCAAGCGCGTGCAGAGCGGGCGCGTGTCCAACTGGATCTGCGACCATCTCGGCGCCGGCGACACGGTCGAGGCGATGCCACCGGCCGGCGTGTTCACGCCGCCCGCGCTGCAGGGCGACTTCCTGCTGCTGGCCGGCGGCAGCGGCATCACGCCGGTGCTGTCGATCGCCAAGGCGGCGCTGCGGCACGGGCGCGGCGCGGTCACGCTGGTGTATGCCAACCGCGACGAGCGCTCCATCATCTTCCGCGAGGCGCTGGCGGAACTGGCGCGCAGCCATCCCGGCCGCCTGCGCGTGATCCACTGGCTGGACAGCGTGCAGGGCCCGCCCACGCAGCGCCAGATCGAGGAACTGGTGCGGCCCTGGAGCATGGCGCAGTGCTTTGTGTGCGGGCCCGGGCCGTTCATGGACGGCGCCCAGGCCGCACTGCAGGCGCTGGGCCTGCCGCGCGGGCAACTGCACGTGGAGCGCTTCGTATCGTTGCCCGATGCGCCGGCGGCCACGGCGCCGGCCCGCGTGGCCGTGGCCGAACCTGTCGTCTCCGTGCCGGCGATGCGCGGCGCAGCCCTGACCGTGCAGCTGGACGGCGCGACCCACCAGGTCGGCGTGGCGCCCGATGAAACCGTGCTCGACGCGCTGCAGCGCGCCGGCGTGGCCGCGCCCAGCTCCTGCCGCGCCGGCCTGTGCGGCGCCTGCATGTGCCAGGTGACGCAGGGCGACGTGACGCTCGGCGAAAACCATGTGCTCGACCGCGCCGACCTGGACGCGGGCTGGACCCTGGCCTGCCAGGCGCGCCCGGCCAGCAGCGAGATCCACCTGAAGTTCCCGGATTGACATGACTCCATCTGACACCCTCGACGCCATTGTGGCACCGGCCGGCATCGAAGCCGCGGCCAACGACAGCCTTGCCGAGACCATTCCCGCGCTGCTGCGGCGCGCGGCCAGCCGCCACGGCGAGCGCATTGCCATCCAGGAAGACGGGCTGCGCCTGAGCTACGCCGCGCTCGACGACAGCCGGATCCAGGCGGCGCGCGCGCTGATGGCGCTAGGCGTGCAGCCTGGCGACCGCGTCGCCCTGTGGGCGCCGAACTTCTCCGAGTGGATTATCGCGGCGCTGGCCACGCACAGCGTGGGCGCGGCGCTGGTGCCGCTCAATACGCGCATGAAAGGGGCCGAAGCCGGCGCGGTGCTGGCCGACAGCGGCGCGCGGCTGCTGTTCTGCGTTGACGGCTTCCTCGGCGAAAGCTATCCGCAGATGCTGGCGCCGCACCGTCCCGGCACGCTGGAGCGGCTGGTGATCCTGCGGCCGGGGCAGGGCAGGGCTGCCGGCGCGGACGAACTGGCCTGGGACGATTTCCTCGCGCTGGCGCCACGCACCGACATGGCTGCATTTTCTGCGTGCGAGGCCGGGGTGCGCGGCGACACGCCGATGGACATCATGTTCACCTCGGGCACCACCGGACGGCCCAAGGGCGTGATGACGGCGCACGCGCAGAACCTGCGCGCCATCGACGGCTGGGCCGCCATCACCGGCGTGCGGGCCGGGGACCGCTACCTGATCGTCAATCCGTTCTTCCATACCTTCGGCTACAAGGCCGGTTGGCTGGCGGCGCTGTCGCGCGGCGCCACGGTGCTGCCCCACCTGGTGTTCGACGCCGAGGCCGTGATGACCCGCGTGGAGAACGAAGGCATCACGGTGCTGCCCGGCCCGCCCACGCTGTACCAGACCCTGCTGAACGCGCCGCGCCTGCGCGAGTTCGACCTGTCTTCGCTGCGCGTGGCGGTGACCGGCGCCTCGGCGATCGCCCCGGCGCTGATCCAGCGCATGCGCGACGAACTCGGCTTCGACACCATCATCACCGGCTACGGCCTGACCGAGTCGTGCGGCTTCGCCACGCTGACACGCGCCGGCGACGACGCCGAGACCGTCGCCGGCACCTCCGGGCGCGCGATGCCGGGCATCGAGATCCGCTGCATCGACGCGCAGGGGCAGCCGGTGGCCACCGGCGAGCCGGGCGAAGTGCTGGTGCGCGGCTACAACGTGATGCAAGGCTATTTCGGCCTGCCCGAAGCCACCGCCGAAGCTGTCGACAGCGACGGCTGGCTGCATACCGGCGACGTCGGCACGCTCGATGCGCGCGGCTACCTGCGCATCACCGACCGCATCAAGGACATGTTTATCGTCGGCGGCTTCAACTGCTATCCGGCCGAGGTGGAAAAGCTGCTGGTGGCGCATCCGGCGGTGGCCCAGGTGGCGGTGGTGGGCATGCCGCACGACCGGCTGGGCGAGGTCGGCCGCGCCTACGTGGTGCTGCGCCACGGCGCGCGGGTCGATGCCGACACGCTGATTGCCTGGGCACGCCGGCACATGGCCAACTACAAGGTGCCGCGCGAGGTGCTGTTCGTGAGCTCGTTGCCGGTGAGTGCGGCGGGCAAGGTGCTCAAGTACCAGTTGCGCGCATCGTGACGGGGGCAGACACCATGACGGACATGAAGTCGCTTGCCGAACGGCTGGACCGGCTCGAAGCCGCCGATGCGATCCGGGCGCTCAAGCTGCGCTACCTGCGCGCCTGCGACGACAAGGACCCCGAGGCCATGCGGGCGTGCTTTGTTGCCGACGGGGCGCATATCCACTATGACCGGATCGGGACCTTTGCGGGCCGCGATGCGCTGGTGCAGTGCTTTGCCGAACTGGCCTGCCGGCCTACGCTGCGGGAAATGCATTTCGCGGGGCAGGGGGATATTCGCGTGGGGGAGGATGGCACGGCGCAGGGTAGCTGGGACCTGGCCTATCTGGCGCTGGATGATGCCAGTGGGACGCGGACTTTCCTGACGGGGCGCTACTTGGATGTGTACGTACGGGTGCAAGGGGACTGGGTGATCCGGTCGACCGTGTTCACGACGGGGTTGTTGTCTGTGGGCGCTGGCTGACGCTTGCCGATTGTTTGCTCCCCTCTCCCGCTTGCGGGAGAGGGGCGGGGGAGAGGGCGGGCGCATGCAATAGCGACGGCCTTTACTTGGTTGATGCTCCGGCCCTCACCCCAACCCTCTCCCGCAAGCGGGAGAGGGAGTACACAAGCGGGAGTTCGAAGGCCTGAGGCAAGATGACGACGCCGCGTGTTTCCTCCCCTCTCCCGCAAGCGGGAGAGGGAGTACGCAATCGGCAGTTTGAAGCCCTGAGGAGAAGGCAAGCGCGCCAATACGCCACTGCCTACGACCCCTATTCCACGATCGCCGGATGCACCGCCGGCGGGCCGCCAAGCGCCTCCCGGTACGACGGCGGCTGCACGCCTTCCGCGTCGACGATGCCATAGGCCAGCGCCGCTTCCGCGCCGATCAGCACCTGCCCGGACTTCTCCATCAGCATCGGATCCCGGTACAGCGCGTCGATGATGCGCCCCGTGAACTCCGGTGTCTCCGCTACCGGCGCAAACGCCGCGTACTTGTCCGGATGCTGCTCCCATACCCGCAGCGTGCGGGCGGTGCGCAGCGGGCCCATCCACAGCGACACCGCGGCCACGCCGTACGGCCGCAGGTCCACCGCCATGTCGTGCGCGAACTTGTCGATGCCGGACTTTTGCGCGCCGTAGGCCGGCCCATGCATATAGCAGTTGGCGCCGAAGGACGAGGTGAACACGATCAGCCCGCGCCCCTGCGCCGCCATCACCGGCGCGGCGTGCCAGCTGGCGACATAGCCGGAACGCAGCCCCACGTCGAGGATGCCGGCCATTTCCAGCGGCTTCTGCCAGAACGGCCCCGGCTGGATCAGCTCATCATGCAGGAAGGTGGCGTTGTTGACCAAGATGTCCAGCCGCCCGGCCTCTGCGCGCACGCGGCGGAACAGCGCCGCGACCTGGGCGTCGTCGCCATGGTCGCAGGCGACCGCGATGCCGCGCCCGCCGAGCGCATCGATCTCGCGCGCGGTGGCGTGGATGGTGCCAGGCAGCGGCGCGCTGCCCTCCTGTTCGGTGCGGCCGGTGACATACACCGTGGCGCCCGCGGCACCCAGCGCCAGCGCAATGCCGCGGCCCGCGCCGCGCGATGCGCCGGTCACCACGGCGACGCAGGTTTTTCCTGATTCCGTCATCTCTGCTCCTCTGTGTAAGGGTCTGTCCCGCGCAGAGGGTGCGGCCAGCGCACCGCCCGCACATCACTCGTTCGGACTACCTCCGGCCGCGCCCGCGCGCCGGCCGGAAGGCCTGGCGTGGCGATACCGGCTAGTCCGCCAGGACGATGCACCAAGTGCCCGCACACGAAAGAATCGGTCCCATCGACAGGCTGCAGCCGCGCCGCAGCCGTCCCGTTCGACACTCACATCGAACACCCACATCGAACCTGAGGAGACCGGCATGTTGGACATTCGTGCGCTTGGCTACATCGTGGTCGAGTCCACCGACATCGGGCAGTGGCGAGGCTATGCCGAACAAGTGCTCGGCATGGCTTGTGCCGGTGCGCCCGGCGGTGCGCTGTATGTGAAGATGGATGAGCGCGACTACCGCTACCTGGTGGTGCCGGGTACGCGCGACCGCTACCTGGCATCGGGCTGGGAGCTGGCCGACGAGGCGGCCTATCGCCATGCGCTCGAGACGCTGCGCCAGGCCAACGTCGAAGTCGTGCAGGCCAGCCCCGCCGAACTGGCGCAGCGCCGGGTGCAGGCGATGGCCTGGTTTGCCGATCCGTCCGGCAACCGCCACGAGGTCTCGTGGGGCATGCGTTCCGATTTCCTGCGCTTCGTCTCGCCGGTCGGCGTGCCGCGCTTCATCACCGACCCGATGGGCGCCGGCCATACCGTGCTGCCGGCGCCGGTCTTCGACAAGACCTACGCGTTCCTGCGCGACGTGATGGGCTTCGGCCTGTCGGACATCTACCGCGTGCGCTTCACCAGCGATCCCAACGAGCCGGAGAAGCGCATCCACTTCCTGCATTGCGCCAATGCGCGCCACCACAGCCTGGCGATCTTCGAGATGCCGTCCGAAGCCGGCTGCATCCACGTGATGGCCGAGGTTCCCGACATGACGGAGGTGGGCCGCGCCCTCGACCGGGTGCAGCAGCACGGCGTGAAGCTGTCGGCCACGCTGGGGCAGCACTGCAATGACCGCATGACTTCCTTCTACATGAAGACCCCCGGCGGTTTCGACCTCGAGTTCGGGCACGGCGGGCTGGAGGTGGACTGGAGCCGTCACGCCGCCTACGAGGCCACGCGCGTCAGCCTGTGGGGCCATGACTTCAGCATCGGATACCGCTAAGCGCGGCACAGACCTATGACCAAGACCATCGACAAGACCATGAGCGCGGCCGACGTGGTCGGCCAGTTCGCCGACGGCATGACCATCGGCATCGGCGGCTGGGGCCCGCGCCGCAAGCCCATGGCGCTGGTGCGCGAGATCCTGCGCTCGCCGCTGAAAGACCTGACCGTGGTGGCCTACGGCGGCCCCGAGGTAGGCATGTTGTGCGCCGCCGGCAAGGTGCGCCGGCTGGTGTTCGGCTTTGTCTCGCTCGACGTGATCCCGCTCGAGCCGTACTTCCGCCAGGCGCGCGAGCGCGGCCTGCTGGAGGTGACCGAGCTGGACGAAGGCATGCTGCAGCTGGGCCTGCGCGCGGCCGCCGCGCGCTTGCCGTTCCTGCCGACGCGCGCCGCGCTGGGCACCGACGTGCTGGACCGCAACCCGCACCTGAAGACCGTCCGTTCGCCGTACGACGATGGCGAAGTCCTGCTGGCGATGCCGGCGATTCCGCTGGATGCGGCGCTGCTGCACGTGAACCAAAGCGATGTGCTGGGCAACACCCGCATCGACGGCCCTGATCCGTTCTTCGATGAATGGTTCGCGCGCGCCGCGCAGCACTGCTATGTCAGTTGCGAAACGTTGCACCCGCGCCTCGAAGACACCGAGCTGGCGCGCGCCCGCAACAACCCTTTCGAGCGCGCGCTGGTGACCGGCGTGGTGCACGCGCCGGCGGGAGCCCATCCCACCTCATGCGCGCCGGCCTATGGCTGGGACCTGCCGGCGCTGAAGTCCTACTGCGCCAGCGCCGATGCGGAAGACGGCTTCCGCGCCTACCGCGACGAGGTGGTGGGCGCCAGCGAGGCGCACTACCTGGCGTGCATCGGCGGCGTGGGGCACGTGCGCGACCTGCCGCTGCCCGTACTTTGATCCCAAGGAGCGACCGTGAGCGCCACTTATGACTTTACCCGCGCCGAGCTGATGATCGCCGTCGCCGCCCGCGCCTGGTGCGACGACGGCGAGGTGCTGGCCACCGGCATCGGCACCGGCCCGCGCATCGCAGCAGGCCTCGCGCGGCTTGCGCACAACCCCGGCCTGCTGCTGACCGACGGCGAGGCCTACCTGGTCGAAACGCCGGTGCCCCTTGGCCCGCGCGAACCGGATTACCAGGTGCGCGCGAGCGGCTGGATGGGCTATGCGCGCGTGTTCGACTGCCTGTGGGGCGGGCGCCGCCATGCGCTGGTGATGCCGACGCAGATCGACCGCTTCGGCCAGGCCAATATTTCCTGCCTGGGCGGCACCCATGCGCAGCCCAAGACCCAGTTGCTGGGCGCGCGCGGCTTTCCCGGCAACAGCATCAACCACGCCAACTCCTACTTCGTGCCGGGGCACAGCACGCGCGCCTTTGTCGCCGGCGAAGTCGACATGGTCTGCAGCGTCGGCTACAACCCGGCGCGCCAGATCGAAGGCATGCGCAGCTTCGTGGACCTGCGCGTGATCGTCACCGACCTGTGCGTGATGGATTTTGGCGGCGCTGACCATGCCATCCGCGTGCGCTCGCTGCACCCGGGGGTCAGCCTTGAGCAGGTGCAGGCCGCCACCGGCTTTGCGCTGGCCAACCCGCGCGGCGAAGCGCTGCCGGAGACGGCGGCACCGACGCCGGAAGAACTGCGGCTGATCGCACAGCTCGACCCGCACAACCTGCGCGCTGCGATCGTGCGCGGCAACCCTTCCGGACGCGCCTGAGACTGCCATGACATCGCCTGCCATCGAACCCATCAGCCTCGGCCCGAACGCCGAGGTGCTCTACCAGGTCGCCGACGGCATCGCCACGGTGACCATGAACCGGCCGCAGTTCCACAACGCGCAGAACTCGAAGATGACGTATGCGCTGGACGAGGCCTACCGGCGCGCCGCCGCCGACGACTCGGTCAAGGTGATCGTGCTGCGCGGCGCCGGCAAGCACTTCTCCGCCGGGCACGACATCGGCACGCCCGGGCGCGATATCAACGAGACCTTCGAGCGAGCGTCGCTCTGGTATGACCATGTCAACAAGCCCGGCGGCGAGTTCCTCTATGCGCGCGAGCAGGAGGTCTACCTGGGCATGTGCCGGCGCTGGCGTGAACTGCCCAAGCCGACCATCGCCATGGTGCACGGCGCGTGCATCGCCGGCGGGCTGATGCTGGCCTGGGTGTGCGACCTGATCGTGGCCTCCGACGATGCCTTCTTTGCCGATCCGGTGGTGCGCATGGGCATCCCGGGCGTGGAGTACTTCGCGCATGCGTACGAGCTGCACCCGCGCATTGCCAAGGAATTCCTGTTCCTGGGCGAGCGCATGGGCGCGGAGCGCGCCGAGCGCATGGGCATGGTCAACCGCGTGGTGCCGCGCGACGCGCTCGAGGACACGGTATACGGCATGGCCGCCAAGGTCGCTCAGATGCCGCGCCTGGGCCTGACGCTGACCAAGCAGGCCGTCAACCACGTGGAAGACCTGCAGGGCAAGCGCACGGCGATGGATGCGGTCTTTGCCTGGCACCACTTTGCCCACGCGCACAACGAACTGGTCAGCGGCGACAAGCTCGGCGGCTATGACGCGCGCGCCATGGCGGCGTCGCAACGCACCGGCGGCGAGGGCAAGGCATGAGCGCCGCCAGCCTGCACACCGTGCTGTGCGACCTGCTCGGCTGCCGCTATCCGATCGTGCAGACGGCAATGGGATGGGTCGCCGACGCGAAGCTCGTCGCCGCTAGCGGCAACGCCGGTGCCTTCGGCTTCCTGGCCGGCGCCACGATCCCGCCGGGCGAGGTCGAACGCGAAATCCTGCGCGTGAAGGCGCTCAGCGACCGGCCCTTCGGCATCAATTTCCACATGTTCCAGCCCAACGCGCACGAGGTCATCGAGATGGCGATCCGCCACCGGCTGCGCGCGGTCAGCTATGGGCGCGGCCCGGACGCGAAGATGGTTGGCCGGCTCAAGGCAGCAGGCATCGTCTGCATGCCGACGGTGGGCGCCGCCAAGCACGCGGCCAAGGCCGTGGAGATGGGCGCGGACGTGGTCACCGTGCAGGGCGGCGAGGGCGGCGGCCATACCGGCGGCACGCCCACCACGCTGCTGCTGCCGCAGGTGCTGGACAGTGTCAGCGTGCCGGTAGTGGCGGCGGGCGGCTTCTTCGACGGCCGCGGGCTGGCCGCGGCGCTGGCCTACGGCGCCGCCGGCGTGGCCATGGGCACGCGCTTCCTGATGTCGGCCGAGTCGCCGGTGCCGGCGCAGACGCTGGAGCGCTACGTCAAGGTACGTGACGCGGGCCAGATCCGCGTCTCGCTGGCGATCGACGGATTGCCGCAGCGGATGATCGACAACGACCTGCTGATCGGGCTGGAACAGGCCGGCCCGTTGCGCCGCACGTGGCTGGCGCTGTCGGCCGCGCGCAAGTGGCAGGCACGCACCGGCATGCGCAGCACGCAGATGCTGGCGACCGCGTGGCGCGCGATGCGCGAGCAGGACTACAGCGCCGCGCAAACGCTGATGGCTGCCAATGCGCCGGTGCTGATCCAGCGCGCGATGGTGGAGGGGTGCCCGGATGAAGGGGTGCTGCCGAGCGGACAGGCTGCGGCGGCAATCGGCGCGATCGAGTCGTGCGAGCAGATCGTGGCGGGGATGGTCAGGCAGGCGCTGGCGCGGATGGAGGCGCTGGTATTGCGGGAGGGTGAGCTTCGTTGATGCGCCCGGCCCTCACCCCGGCCCTCTCCCGCGAGCGGGAGAGGGAGTACACAGACCGCAGCGATCAAGACCGCAGACGCTGCAAGCGCCGCCGGTGTGCTCCTCTCTCCCGCCTGCGGGAGAGGGGCAGGGGGTGAGGGCAGGCGCTTCCAATGCGAGGAATCATCAAAACCCACCCCATCGCACCAACAACCATGACAGGCATATCCACCATGAAACCGACGCACCAACCCTTCCGCATCGACACCGCCGACGGCATCGCCGAACTGGTGATCGACCACCCACCCGTCAACGCGCTCGACAACGCCGGCTGGCACGCGCTGGCCGCGGCCATCGACCGCCTCGGCTCCGATCCCGCCGTGCGCGTGATCGTCCTGCGCGGCGAAGGCCGCGGCTTCTGCGCCGGCGTCGACATCAAGGAACTGGCCGCGCACCCGGAGCGCATCGTCGGCGTCAATGCCGGCAACTACGCCACCTTCCGCGCCGTGCACCGCAATCCCAAGCCGGTCATCGTCGCGGTGCACGGCTTCGTGCTGGGCGGCGGCATCGGCATCTGCGGCGCGGCCGACATCATCGTCGCCTCGGAATGCGCGCGCTTTGGCGTGCCCGAGATCGACCGCGGCGCCATGGGCGGCGGCGCGCACCTGCAGCGCATGTTCGGCGTGCAGAAGGTCCGGGCCATGTATTTCACCGGCGAGATGATCGACGCCGCCGAAGCCTATCGCCTGGGCGCGGTCGAGCGCGTGGTGCCGCGCGCTGAACTGCGCGACGCCGCCATGGCGCTGGCGCGCCAGATCGCGGCCAAGAGCCCGGCCATGCTGCAGCTGGCCAAGGAAGCGCTCAACGGCGTGGAAGACGGCTACCTGGAAGACAAGTACCGCTGGGAGCAGGGCTTCACGCTGCAGGCGTACATGAGTGCCGATTCCGGCGAGGCGCGTGCCGCCTTTGTCGAAGGCCGCGAGGCTTCCTTCGCACCGGGAGCCCGCGATGCAGCTTGAATACACCGACACCCAGCGCGCCTTCCGCGCCGAGGTGCGCGACTGGATGGCCGCGCACGTGCCGCGCACGCCGCTGGCGAGCTTCGACACGGAAGAGGGCTTTGCCCAGCACCGCGCCTGGGAAGCCACGCTCAACCAGGGCCGCTGGAGCATGGTCACGTGGCCGGCCGAGCTGGGCGGGCGCGGCTGCGACCTGATCGAGTGGCTGATCTTCGAGGAAGAGTACTGGCGTGCCGGCGCGCCGATGCGCGTCAACCAGAACGGCATCTTCCTGCTGGGCCCTACGCTGATGGAATTCGGCACCGAGGCGCAGAAGGCGCGCTTCCTGCCGCGCATGGCCGCCGGCGAGCATATCTGGGCGCAGGGCTGGTCCGAGCCCAATGCCGGCTCCGACATGGCCGCGATCCGCTGCAGCGCGATCCGCGACGGCGATGACTATGTGATCAACGGCCAGAAGATCTGGTCGACGCGCGCGGTATGGGCGGACTGGTTGTTCGGCCTGTTTCGCACCGATGCGGTGTCGACGCGCCATCACGGGCTGACCTTCGTGCTGGTGCCGCTCGATACGCCGGGCATCACCGTGCGGCCGATCCGCCAGCTCAACGGCCAGACCGGCTTTGCCGAGATCTTCTTCGACGACGTGCGCGTGCCGGTGGAGAACCGGCTGGCGGCCGAGGGCGCCGGCTGGCAGGTGGCGATGGCCACCGCCGGCTTCGAGCGCGGGTTGATGCTGCGCTCGCCCGCCCGCTTCCAGGAAACCGCGCGCGCGCTGGTGCGGCTGTACCAGGCCAACCGCGAGGCCGCGGACCGCGACCCGTCGCTGCGCGAGGCGGTGCTGCGCGCATGGATGGATGCGGAGGCCTACACGCTCTCCACCTACGCCACCGCCAGCCGGCTGGTAAAGGGCGGCCACATCGGCGCGGAATCGAGCACCAACAAGGTGTTCTGGTCCGAGCTGGATATCCATATGCACGATACCGCGCTGGCGATCCTGGGGCAGGCCGCCGAGGTCGCGCCCGCGGGCCAGCCGCCGGGTTCGCTCGGCCACTGGCTGGATGGCTTCCTGTTCGCGCAGGCCGGGCCGATTTATGCCGGCACCAACGAGATCCAGCGCAACATCGTCGCCGAGCGCCTGCTCGGCATGCCGCGCGCATGACGGCACCCGGGGAAAACACATGGATTTCGCATTGACCGAAGAGCAGGAACAGTTTGCCGAGGCGATCCGGCGCTTCCTGATGACCGAGATGACGCCGGAACTGACGCGCGAGCTGTGGGCGACCGAGACCGGCCGCTCCGATGCGCTGTGGCGGCAACTGGCCGACCAGGGCATGACCGCCGTGATGGTGCCGGCGGAGCAGGGCGGGCTGGGGCTGGGCGAGCTTGAATGGGCGCCGCTGGCGCAGGCATGCGGCTACTTCGCCCTGCCCGAGCCGCTGCTCGACACCGCGCTGGTGGCGGCCGGTCTGCTGCGCGATGCACTCGACGCCGCGCCCGACGCCGCATCGCGCGCGCGCTGCGCCGCGCTGCTGGAACGCATCGCCGCCGGCGAAGCCCGCGTGGCGGTGGCACATCCGCAGCAGCGGCTGGTGGCCGACGCGCACGTCGCCGACGCCATCCTGTGCGCGCATGAAGGTGCCGTGCACCTGCTGCGGCCGGACCAGGCCACGCTGACCGCGCGCACCGGCCTCGATCCATCGCGCCGGCTGTTCGAGCTGGCGTGGACGCCGAGCGCCGAAACCGAGCTGGTGCCGGCCGGAGCTGGTGCCGGCCTGTGGGACGCGGCACTGAACCGCGGCGCGCTGGGCGTGGCCGCGCAGCAGCTGGGCCTGACGCAGCGCATGCTCGACCTGGCGATCGACTACAGCGCGCAGCGCAAGCAGTTCGGCAAGGCCATCGGTGCCTACCAGGCGGTCAAGCACCTGCTGGCCGACGTGGCGATCCAGCTGGAGTTCGCCAAGCCGGTGCTGCTCCGCGCCGCCGCGGCGCTGGCGCGTGGCCTGCCGCATGCCGGCCTGCATGTTTCGCATGCCCGCGTCGCCGCAGCGCGCTGCGCGTGGAGCGCGGCACGGCAGGCGATCCAGGTGCATGGCGCGATGGGCTACACCTGGGAGCTGGACCTGCAGATCTTCACCAAGCGCGCCTGGGCCCTGGCCGGAAGCTGGGGCGACCGCGCCTTCCACAAGGCACGCCTGGGCGCGCACATCCTGGACGGCGAGCACGCGATCGGCGCCGGCGCCACCTTTGCCTGAATGGCCCGATCCCAAGGAGACCTATGACCATGACACAAGCCTATATCGTTGATGCCCTGCGCACCCCCACCGGGCGCCGCAAGGGCGGACTGTCGCACGTCCACGGGGCCGACCTGGGCGGCTTCGTGCTGGCCGAGCTGGTGCGCCGCAACGGGATCCCGGCCGAGGACTATGACGACGTGGTGTTCGGCTGCGTCGACACCATCGGCCCGCTGGCCGGCAATATCGCCCGCAGCGCGTGGCTGGCCGCAGGCCTGCCGCTGACGGTGCCGGGCGTGACGGTGGACCGCCAGTGCGGCTCGTCGCAGCAGGCCGTGCACTTCGCCGCGCAGGCGGTGATGAGCGGCACGCAGGACGTAGTGATCGCCGGCGGCGTGCAGACCATGACACAGATCCCGATCTCGTCGGCGATGCTGGCGGGGCAGGCGCTGGGCTTTGCCGATCCGTTCTCGGGCAGCAAGGGCTGGCAGGCGCGCTTCGGCGATGCGCCGGTGTCGCAGTTCCACGCCGCGCAGCGCATTGCCGAGCACTGGAAGCTGTCGCGCGAGGCCATGGAGGCCTATGCGCTGGAGAGCCACCAGCGTGCGGCGGCCGCAAGGGAGGACGGGCGCTTCGCGCGCGAGATCGTCGCTTGCGAAGGCGTGCAGCATGACGAGACCCCGCGCCCGGATACCACCTTGGCCAAGATGGCTTCGCTGGAGCCACTGATGCCGGGCAGCTCGCTGACCGCGGCCGTCTCCAGCCAGACCGCCGATGCCGCCGCCGCGCTGCTGATCGTTTCGGAGGACGCGCTCAAGCGCTACGGCCTGACGCCGCGCGCGCGCATCGCCCATATGAGCGTGCTGGGCGACGACCCGCTGTGGATGCTGACCGCCCCGATTCCGGCGACGAAGCGCGCGCTGGAGCGCAGCGGCCTGCGCCTGGCCGATATCGACGTGGTCGAGATCAACGAAGCGTTCGCTTCGGTGGCGATGGCGTGGCTGGCCGAGACCGGCTACGCGCCGGAGCGCACCAACCCCAACGGCGGCGCCATCGCACTGGGCCACCCGCTGGGTGCCACCGGCGCGCGCCTGATGACCACGCTGCTGCACGAACTGGAACGCACCGGCGGCCGCTATGGCCTGCAGACCATGTGCGAGGGCGGCGGGCTGGCCAACGTCACGATTATTGAACGGTTGTAAGTCTGTCGTCCCCGCGCAGGCGGGGACCCAGTGACTCTTAACGGCTATCAGATGGCCTGAAAGACGCTGGATTCCCGCCTGCGCGGGAATGACGGTCGCCATTTTTTGCGTGATCGCAAGGAGTAGGGATATGGGTATCTGCGACGGACGCACCGTCATCATCACCGGCGCCGGCGGCGGGCTGGGCCGCGCCTATGCGCTGGCATTCGGCGCCGAGGGCGCCAACGTGGTCGTCAACGACATCCGGCGCGACGCGGCCGAGGCGGTCTGCGCCGAGATCCGCGCCGCTGGCGGCAGTGCGCTCGCCAGCGATGACGACATCACGCAGCTGGCCACCGCCCAGCGCATCGTCGATGCCGCGGTCGCGGCCTATGGCGAAGTCCATGTGCTGGTCAACAACGCCGGCATCTGCCGCGACCGCATGTTCGTCAGCCTGACCGAGTCGGACTGGGACGACGTCATGCGCGTGCACCTGCGCGGCCACTTCTGCCTGGCCAACCTGCTGGCGCGGCGCTGGCGCGATGCCGCCAAGGCCGGCCGCGCGGTCGACGCACGCATCATCAACACCAGCTCCGGCGCGGGCCTGCAGGGCTCGGTCGGGCAGTCGAACTACGCCGCCGCCAAGGCTGGCATCGCCGCGCTGACGCTGGTGCAGGCCGCGGAGCTGGGGCGCTACGGCATCACCGCCAATGCGCTGGCGCCGGCTGCTCGCACCGGCATGACCGAAGACGTGTTCGCCGACATGATGAAGGCGCCGGAAGGCGGCTTCGACTACTACGATCCGGCCAACGTCGCGCCGCTGGTGGTGTGGCTGGGCAGCGCGGCGTCCGCGCAGGTCAATGGCCGCATGTTCGAGGCGGCCGGCGGCATGGTGTCGGTGGCAGACGGCTGGCGCACCGGCCCGAAGGCCGACAAGGGCGGGCGCTGGCAACCGGCCGAAGTGGGTGCGGCCGTGGCGGGGCTGCTGGCACAGGCGCAGCCGCCCCAGGCGGTGTACGGCAGCTGAGCGCGACGGCCATGGATTTCTCCAGTTCCGTCGAGTTCGGAGTCGAACACCAGATGGTCCGCGACAGCGCGCGCGACTACCTCGCCGCGCACAGCGATTCGGCGGCGGTGCGGCGCGTGACCGAGGCGGGGCCGGCTCACGACGACGCCCTGTGGCGCGCGCTCGCGGGCGAGCTTGGCTGGTGCGGCATCGCGCTGCCTGAAGCCGTGGGCGGCGCCGGCCTGGGCGCGCCCGGGCTGGCGCTGCTGCAGGAGCAGCTGGGCCAGCGCCTGGCGTGCGTGCCGTTCTGGTCGACCGCTTGCGTGGCGGCGCCGTGGCTGCAGGGCAGCGTCGGCCACAGTGGGCCGTGGCTGGAGCGGCTGGCCACGGGCGAGTGCCGCGCCGCAGCGGTGCTGCCGGACGATGGCGGCTGGCACTACGACGGTGTCCCGATCACTGCGCAGGCCGGCGCGGACGGCTTCGTGCTGCGCGGCAGCGCCGACCAGGTCGCCGATGCCGCCGGGGCCGACTGGCTGCTGGTGCCGGCGCGGCTCGACGATGGCGAACCGGCGCTGTTCCTGCTGGAGCCCGCTGCGCTGGCGCGGGATGCGCGCTTCGCGCTGGCGCCGCTGGACACGCTCGACCGCACGCGGCCGCTGGCGTCGCTGCGGTTCGACGGCCTGGCCGTTGCCGCAAGCGCCTGCCTGGCCCGCGGGGACGCCGCCGTGCAGGGACTGGCCCAGGCGTGGTGGCACGGCAAGCTGATGCTGGCCGCCGAGCAGCTGGGCGCGGCCCAGCAATGCCTGGACCTGACCGTCGCCTATGCAGCTGAGCGCATCCAGTTCGGCCGCGCCATCGGCTCGTTCCAGGCGGTCAAGCACCGCTGCGCGCAGATGATGGTGCTGGTCGAGGCCGCGCGCTCGGCGGTGTATGGCGCGGCGCAGGCGTGGCAGACGGCGGATGTCGCCGACGCGCGGCTCGAGATCTGCGCCGCCGCTGTCGCCGCCGACGACGCGCTGCGCTTCTGTGCGCAGGAAGCCATCCAGCTGCATGGCGGGGTTGGCTTTACCTGGGAGTACGACCCCCAGCTCTATTTCAAGCGCGCGCAGGCCGCCAGCCAGTGGCTGGGCGGTGCCGGCGCCGCGCTTGCCTACATTGCCGCCAACGGCCCGCAGGCATGGAGGACAGCATGAAAACGCATGAAGAGTCGGCATTCCGCGCCGAGGTGGCGCGGTGGCTGGCCGAAAACCTGGCCGGCGAGTTCGAATGCCTGAAACACCGCGGCGGCCCCGGCGACGAAGAAGCCTATCCCGAGCTGCGCAAGGCATGGGAACGGCGCCTGGCCGAGGGCGGCTGGACCGGCCTGGGCTGGCCCCGCGCGCATGGCGGGCGCGAGCTGCCGGTGATGCAGCAGGTGATCTTCCACGAGGAATACGCACGCGCCGGCGGCCCGGGCCGCATGGGGCATATCGGCGAGGGGCTGATCGGCCCGACGCTGATCGCCTTCGGCACCGACGACCAGAAGGCGCGGCTGCTGCCCGGCATCCGCAACGGCACCACGTTCTGGTGCCAGGGCTATTCGGAGCCCGGCGCGGGCTCGGACCTGGCCAATGTGCGCACGCGCGCGATGCGCGATGCCGACAGCGGCGACTGGCTGGTCAGCGGGCAGAAGGTCTGGACCTCGCTCGCGCATGAATCCGACTGGATCTTCGTGCTGGCGCGCTGCGAGCCCGGCTCGCGCGGCAGCAAGGGCCTGATCTTCCTGATGCTGCCGCTGGACCAGCCCGGCATCGAGATCCGCCCGATCCGTCAGATGGGCGGCGGTGCGGAGTTCAACGAGGTCTTTTTCGACGGCGCGCGCGCCGCGGCCGCCGACGTGCTGGGCGAGCCCGGCGACGGCTGGCGCATCGCGATGGCGCTGCTCGGCTTCGAGCGCGGCATTTCCACGCTGGGCCAGCAGATGCAGTTCACGCATGAACTGGAATGGGTAGCGCAGGCCGCGCGCGACAACGGCAGCAGCCGCGATGCGCTGGTGCGCCAGCGCATCGCGCGCGCCTGGGCCGGCCTGCGCGTGATGCGCGCCAACGCGCTGCGCATGCTGGCCGGCGCCGCGCAGGCGGGCCAGGACGGCGAGGATGTCGACGTGGCCTTGCAGCGCGAGGCGCTGATCTACAAGTACTACTGGTCCAACTGGCACCGCGACCTGGGGCAGCTGGCGCTGGATGTGCTGGGCCCGCTCGCCAACGTGCTGGACCCGGCCGACACGCGCCGCACGCGGCTGCAGCAAATGGCGCTGTTCTCGCGCGCCGACACCATCTACGCCGGCACCAACGAGATCCAGCTCAACATCATCGCCGAACGCGGGCTGGGCATGCCGCGCGAGGCCCGAGGACAGTCATGACCCTTCACGCAGAAACCCCCACCGCCCCGGCCTATGTGCCGGGTCACCAACTGCTCGCCGGCAGGAGCGTGCTGATCACCGCCGCCGCGGGCGCCGGCATCGGCTTCGCCGCCGCGCGCCGCTGCGCGGAAGAGGGCTGCCGCGCGCTGATGATCTCCGACATCCATCCCAAGCGCCTGGACGAGGCGGTCGAACGCCTGCGCGCGGAAACCGGGCTGCAGGCTATCCATGGCCAGCTGTGCGATGTCTCCGACGAAACGCAGGTGCGCGCACTGGTGGCCGCGGCGGAAGAGGCACTCGGCGGCACCGACGTGCTGATCAACAACGCCGGCCTGGGCGGCTCGCGCCGCCTAGTTGATATGGACGATGCCGAGTGGTCGCGCGTCATCGATATTTCCCTCACCGGCACCTTCCGCATGATGCGCGCGATGCTGCCGCACATGCAGGCCCGCCGCCGCGGCGCCATCGTCAACAACGCCTCGGTGCTGGGCTGGCGGGCGCAGAAGGAGCAGTCGCACTACGCCGCGGCCAAGGCCGGGGTGATGGCGCTGACGCGCTGCAGCGCGATGGAGGCTGCCGAGTTTGGCGTGCGCATCAATGCCGTGGCGCCGAGCATCGCGCTGCACGACTTCCTGAAGAAGTCGGCGCCGGCGGACCTGCTGCGCCAGCTGAGCGAGCGCGAGGCCTTCGGGCGCGCGGCGGAGGTGTGGGAGGTGGCCAATGTGATGGTGTTTCTGGCTAGTGATTATGCGTCGTATATGACGGGGGAGGTGTTGCCGGTGAGTAGTCAGCGGGCATAAGCAGCCGGTATGTGAAAGCACTGGCGCTTGCCGCCACCCCGCGCAAAAGCTCCCCTCTCCCGCTCGCGGGAGAGGGGAGCAACAAGCGGGATGCAGGACTCACCGGTGAAAGTTGCACCGATGAGGAATCGAAGGAAACAGCAATGCCAACAATCTTCCGCTGCGCCGAAGACATCCACGCCGCCGTCGGCCACCACCTGGGCGCCAGCGCCTGGACCCGCATCACCCAGCAACAGGTCGACCAGTTCGCCCATGCCACCGGCGACCACCAGTGGCTGCACGTCGACCCGGAGCGCGCCGCGCAAGGGCCCTACGGCGCCTGCATCGCGCACGGCTACCTGACGCTGGCGCTGGTCAACCAGTTCCTGCCCGAGCTGGTCACCGTCGAGGGCATGAAGTGGGGCGTCAACTACGGCTGCGACAAGGTGCGCTTCCCGGCGCCGGTGCGCGTGGGCGCACGCGTGCGCGGCGTGGGCGAGCTGGTGCGCGCCGAGACCCTGGATGGCGGCGTGCAGTCGGTGGTGCGCATGACCGTGGAAATCGAAGGCGAGCCCAAGCCCGCCTGCGTGGCTGAAACCATCAGCCGCTATTACTTCTGAACAGGAACCGAGCATGAAAGACGCAGTCATCGTCGCCGTCGCGCGCACCCCGATCGGCAAGGCCTTCCGTGGCGCCTTCAACGATACCGAAGCCCCGGTGCTGGGCGGCCACGTGGTGCGCGCGGTGGTGGAGCGCGCCGGCGTGGACCCGGCCGAGGTCGACGATGTGCTGATCGGCGCGGCCGCGCAGCAGGGCACCCAGGGCTACAACCTGGGCCGCCTGAGCGCGGTGGCGGCGGGCCTGCCCGACAGCGTGCCGGGCATGACCATGGACCGCATGTGCGGCTCGGGCCTGATGACGATCGCGGCCGGTGCGCGCGCGATTCAGTGCGGCGAGGCCGACATCATCGTCGCCGGCGGCGCGGAGTCGATCTCGCTGACGCAGAACAAGCACAAGAACAGCTATCGCGCCCAGTCCGAAGCGGTGCTGGCGCGCCAGCCGGCGGCCTACATGGCGATGATCGAGACCGCCGAGGTGGTGGCGCGCCGCTACGGCATCAGCCGCGCCGAGCAGGACGCCTACGCCTGGCGCAGCCAGCAGCGCACCGCCGAGGCGCAGCGGCGCGGCGCCTTCGATGACGAGATCGTGCCGCTGGAAACGCGCCGCGCGCTGTTCGACAAGGCCGGCGCGCTGACCGGTCACGAGACCGTGCGGCTGGCGCAGGACGAATGCAACCGGCCCGACACCACGGCCGCCAGCCTGGAGGCGCTCAAGCCGGTCTGGAGCGGCGGGCAGGCCGTGGCCGCGGGCGAACACATCACCGCCGGCAATGCCTCGCAGCTGTCCGACGGCGCCGCCGCGGTGCTGCTGATGAGCGCCGACGAGGCGCGCCGCCGCGGCCTGCGTCCGCTGGGGCGCTACCGCGGCATGGCGGTGACCGGCTGCGCGCCGGACGAGATGGGCATCGGCCCCGTGTTCGCCGTGCCCAGGCTGCTGGCGCGCCACGGCATGACGGTGGCCGACGTGGGCCTGTGGGAGCTGAACGAAGCCTTTGCCTGCCAGGTGCTGTACTGCCAGCAGAAGCTTGGCATTCCCGATGCGCGGCTGAACGTCAACGGCGGCGCCATTTCGATCGGCCATCCGTTCGGCATGTCGGGCGCGCGCATGACCGCGCACGCGCTGATCGAAGGCCGGCGCCGCGGCGTGCAGCAGGCGGTGGTGACGATGTGCATCGGCGGCGGCATGGGGGCGGCGGCGCTGTTCGACGTCTTGCCATAAACGAAGCTGCCGGCTTTCTCCCCTCTCCCACGCCAGTGGGAGAGGGGTTGGGGGTGAGGGCCAGAGCTTCCACGAAGTTGGGCGTGTCGGCATTGCGAGCGCCGGCCCTCACCCCCGCCCCTCTCCCGCCAGCGGGAGAGGGGAGCAAACAATCACGAGGCCAAGTGCCATCACTCCAACCCGGAGGAGACATCATGAAACGACTGATCGGCATTGCCATGTCGCTGGCCGTGCTGGCCACCGCGGTATGGGCCTTCGCGCCGCGTCCGTTGCCGCCGTTCCCGGCCACCGCGCTGCGCCCGGACGGCCTGCAGGTCAACGGCATCGCCCGCGCCGGCGAGCGCCTGGTCGCGGTCGGCGAGCGCGGCAAGATCCTGTTCAGCGATGACCTGGGGCACAGCTGGCGCCCGGCAGCGGTGGATAAGCCGCAAGGCGCCACGCTGACGCAGGTGGCCTTTGCCGACAGCCGCCGCGGCATCGCGGTCGGCCACAGCGGCCAGATCCTGCGCACCGAGGACGGCGGCGCGCACTGGCAGCAGGTTGCCTTCGATCCGGAATCGTCGGATCCGCTGCTGGGCGCGCTGGCCCAGGCCAGCGGGCCGTGGTTCGCGGTGGGCAGCTTCGGCCGTTTCCTGGTGTCGCGCGACCAGGGCCGGCATTGGCAAGAGGCCGGCGGCAAGGCCATGCAGGACCGTCACCTCAACGCCATCGCCAGCGACGGGCAGGGGCGGCTGATGCTGGTCGGCGAGGCCGGACTGGTGCTGCGCTCGACCGACGGCGGCAACCAGTGGGAGCCGGTCAAGACCCCTTACGAAGGCTCGCTCTACGGCGTGCTGCCGCTGCGCGACGGCGCCTGGCTGGCCTTCGGCATGCGCGGCAACGCCCTGCGCAGCGAAGACTTCGGCACCACCTGGCGCGCGGCGGAGACCGGCCTCAGGACCTCGTTCTTCGGCGGCACCGAGCTTGCCGATGGCCGCATCGTGCTGGCCGGCCAGGGCGGCGTGCTGGTGATGTCCGCCGATGGCGGGCGCCGCTTCACCGCGCTGCCTGCGGGCAGCCCGCAGACCCTGACGGCGCTGGCCGCCACCGGCAAGGACACGCTGGCGCTCGGCGGCAACGGCGGCCTGGCCGGCGCCACGCTCGCCGCCAATCCCTGAACCCGACCGACCGGACGCGAGAACCATCATGACCCGCCCCCAATCCTCCGGCCGCCTGGGCCGCTTCGTCGATGCCTGCGCCGGCGTGCTGATGCGCCGGCGCCGCCTGCTGCTGTTGCTGTGCCTGGCCGTGACCGTGGCGCTGGGCGTTTCCGCCACGCGCCTGCGGCTCGATCCCGGCTTTAACAAGATGATCCCGCTGCAGCACCCGTACATGCAGGTGTTCACCAGGTACGCGAGCACCTTCTCCGGTGCCAATACCGTGCTGGTAAGCCTGCGCTGGAAGGGCGACGGCGACATCTACAACGCCGCCTTCATGGACAAGCTGCGCCACGCCACCGATGAAGTCTTCTTCATCCCCGGCGTGGACCGCTCGCGCGTGTTCTCGCTGTTCACGCCCAACGTGCGCTACACCGAGGTCACCGAAGCCGGCTTTCGCGGCGACGTGGTGGTGCCGGGGCGCTTTTCCGGCGCGCCGGACGAGCTCGACCAGGTGCGGCGCAACGTGGCCCGCTCCGGCCAGATCGGCCGGCTGGTCAGCAATGACCTGAAGTCCGCGCTGATCCGCGCGGAACTGCGCGAGACCGACCCGGCTACCGGCAAGACCATCGACTACGGCTCGGTGGCGCGCCAGCTCGAGAAAATCCGCGCGCAGTTCGGCGGCACCGATGTCGAAGTCAATATCGTCGGCTTCGCCAAGCTGGTGGGCGATGTCGAAGACGGCATCGCCGGCGTGATGGGCTTCTTCGCGCTGGCCTTCGCCGTCACGGCGCTGTTGCTGTGGCTGTACACGCGTTCGCTGCGCATCACCGCGCTGGCGCTGGTGGTGGCGCTGCTGCCAGTGGGCTGGCTGCTGGGGCTGCTGCCGCTGCTGGGCTACGGCATCGACCCGATGTCGATTCTGGTGCCGTTCCTGATCTTCTCGATCGGGGTTTCGCACGCGGTGCAGATGACCAATGCGTGGAAGCAGGAAGTGGCGCAGGGACACGGCCCGCTCGACAGCGCCAGCGCGGCCTTCCGCAAGTTGTTCATCCCCGGCACCGTGGCGCTGCTGACCAATGCGCTGGGCTTCATGGTGATCATGCGCATCGAGATCGATATCGTGCGCGAGCTCGGCATCACCGCCTGCCTGGGCGTGCTGCTGATGATCGTGACCAACAAGGTGTTCCTGCCGATCCTGCTGTCCTACACGCGGCTGGAGCCGTCGGCGCTGGCGCGGGCAACGCGCGCAGCGCACGCAAAGGGACAGGGCAGCCTGTGGCACAAGTTCGGCGCGCTGGCGCGGCCGGCGCCGGCACTGGGCGTGTTCGTCGCGGCGCTGGCGCTGCTGGCCTACGGCGCGATCGAGTCGCGCGACCTGAAGATCGGCGATGTCGGCACCGGCGCGCCGGAGCTGCGCGCGGATTCGCGCTACAACCGCGACAGCGCCAGCATCGTGAGCCAGTACAACATCGGCTCGGATGCGCTGACCGTGGTGGTCGAGCCCACCGGCTTCGACGATGGCTGCCTGCACTACCCGGTGATGAGCGCGGTGGAGCGCTTCGAAATGCATATGCGCGGCGTGGCCGGCGTGCAGTCAGTGGTAAGCGTGTCGTCGCTGGCCAAGGTGGTGATCGGTGCCTACAACGAGGGCAACCCGCGCTGGGAGGCGCTGCCGCGCAACAGCGCCGGCCTGAGCCAGGGTGCCAAGGCCTTCGACCCGGACAACGGCATGAATACCTCGAACTGCCAGGCGATCCAGGTGCTGGTCTACACCGCCAACCACGAAGGCGCGACCATCGCCCATATCATCCGCGAGATCCGCCGCTTCGATGCCAGCGACAAGACCCCGAACGTGGCCTTCCGCCTGGCGGGCGGCAATATCGGCGTGATGGCGGCGACCAACGAGGCGGTGGAAGAAGCCGAGGTGGCGATGCTGCTGGCAATCTTCGGCGCGATCACGCTGCTGTGCCTGCTGACCTTCCGCTCGTGGCGCGCGGTGCTGTGCATCATCGTGCCGCTGACGCTGGTGTCGGTGCTGTGCAATGCGCTGATGGCGCGCCTGGGCATCGGGCTCAAGGTGTCGACGCTGCCGGTGATTACGCTGGGCGTGGGCGTCGGCGTGGACTACGGCATCTACCTGTACGAGCGCATCCAGCACCAGATCCGCGAGCAAGGGCAGGCGCTGCCGCAGGCCTTTGCCGAGGCCATGCGCCAGCGCGGCTCGGCGGCGCTGTTCACGGCGCTGACGATGTGCATCGGCGTGTGCACGTGGGCCTTTGCCGCGCTCAAGTTCCAGGCCGACATGGGCATCCTGCTGGCGTTCATGTTCCTGGTGAACCTGTTCGGCGCGGTATCGCTGCTGCCGGCGCTGGCGGCGTGGCTGGGCGTGGAGCAGGAGGAGCGCGCCCGCGCCCGCGGCGCGGCCGCCAGGCCGGCCGGGGCTGCCGGTGGCGCCGAGTCGGGGCCGGTGACGCATGGTCTGAAGTCCGACGCGGCCTGAGCATCGCAACGGAGAGACTGCATGCCCGAGATCCATACCTCCGCCGCGCCGGCCTTCACGCCGCTTCGCATCGGCCCGCTGACGCTGCGCAACCGCTTTATCAAGGCCGGCGCGAATGAAGGCATGACGCCGCATGGCCTGCCGACCCGGGCGCTGGTCGAGCACCATCGCACCCTGGCCGCGGGCGGCGTGGGTATGACCACGGTGGCCTACGCGGCGGTCGCCGACGACGGACTGACCTTCGCGCACCAACTCAGCATGCGCGCGGAGCAGGTGCCGCACCTGCGCGTGCTGACCGACGCGGTCCATCGCGAAGGCGCGGCGGCCTGCCTGCAGATCACGCACGCGGGCTCGTTCACCACCATGCGCCACGGCGGCAGCCGGGCGCCGGGCAGCGCCTCGTCGGGCCTCAATGCCTTCGGCATGATGCATGGCGTGTATTTCCAGCGCGCCATGCGCGCACCGGATATGGAGCGCGTGGCCGGCCAGTTTGCCGCCGCGGCGCGGCTGGCGCGCGACGCCGGCTTCGACGCGGTGGAAATCCACATGGGGCACGGCTACCTGCTCAACCAGTTCCTGTCGCCGCTGAGCAACCGGCGGCGCGATGCCTTCGGTGGCAGCGTCGAGAACCGGACCCGCTTTCCGGCCGCGGTGCTGCGCCGGGTGAAGGATGCGGTCGGCGCCGACCTCGCGGTGTGCTGCAAGCTCAGCGTCAGCGACGGCGTGCCGGGCGGCAACCAGCCGGCCGACTCGGCGCTGAGCGCGCGCCTGCTGGAAGCCGTGGGCGCCGACCTGCTGACCCTCAGCGGCGGGCGCAACGTGGAGAGCCCGTGGGCGCTGTTCGGCAGCCCGATGCCGACCGCGCAGATGAAGGCCGCAGCGCCGACGGCACTGGCGCGCCTGGGCATCACCATGCTGGAACAGCGCACGCCGCGCGACCTGGCCTTCCGCGAACTGTATTTCCTCGAAGCCTCGCGCGTGGTGCGCCAGGCGGTGCGGATGCCGCTGGCCTATATCGGCGGGGTCAAGTCGCTCGACAACGTGGCGCAGCTGATGGGCGAGGGCTTCGACGCCGTCGCCCTGGCGCGCGCGCTGATCCACGACCCCGCGCTGGTCGCTGGCTGGCGCGCCGGCACGCTGCGGCATTCGGCCTGCGACAGCTGCAACGGCTGCGTCGCGCGCATCTACGATCCCGCTGGTGTCAGCTGCGTGCATGGCCCCGGCAACGACCCGGCGCTGACCCGCATGGTTGCGCTGCAGTAGTCCGATGGGACGATGAGGGCCGGGCCGGACGCCCCTATCTTGAAGGTCCCACGGGATTTTCAAGGAGACAGACGCCATGAGCGTTCAAGGCTACAAGATCGAATCGCGCCCGCCCGAGGCCCGCTACGCGCGCGGCTGGCATTGCCTGGGCCTGGCCGACAGCTACCGCGACGGCAAGCCGCACACGCTGGACATCTTCGGCAGGCGCCTGGCGGCATTTGCCGACTCGACCGGTGCCATCCGGGTGATCGACGGCCACTGTCCGCACATGGGCGCCGACCTCAGCACCGGCACCGTGCAGGGCGACAACCTGGTATGCCCGTTCCACGGCTGGCAATGGGGCGGTGACGGCGCCTGCAAGTCCATCCCCTATTGCAAGCGGGTGCCGCCCAAGGCGCGCATCGGCGCCTGGGAGACCTGCGAGCAGAACCGCCTGCTGTTTATCTGGCACGATCCCGAGGGCCGGCCGGCACCGCCGGAAGTCGCCATCCCGCGTATCGACGCCTGCTTCTCGGACGAGTGGTCCGACTGGGCCATGGACGAGATGGTGATCCGCACCAACTGCCGCGAACTGGTCGACAACATCTCCGACATGGCGCATTTCGGCGTGGTCCACGGCGCGCCGGTGGACTACTTCGCCAACCTGTTCGAGAACCACAAGGCCACCCAGCTGATGATCGGGCGCAGCGCCCGGCTCTCCGGCGACGCGCAGCTGACGGCGCTGTCCACGTACTTCGGGCCGGCCTACCACATCACCGACATGAGCGGCCGCATGGGCGACCAGGAGATCCATTCGGTGCTGCTCAACTGCCATGTGCCGATCGACCTGAACAGCTTCGTGCTGCGCTACGGCGTGCTGGTGAAGAAGGTGCCCGGGCTGTCCGACGAACAGAACCGTGCCATGGCGCAAGCCTATGTCGACCAGGCCCGCGCCGCGTTCTACGAGGACGTGGCGATCTGGGACAACAAGATCCGCATCGACAACCCGCTGCTGTGCGAAGGCGACGGGCCGATGTACCAGATGCGCGACTGGTACCAGCAGTTCTATACCGACGTCGAGCAGGTGCGGCCGTCCAGCGTGGCACGGCGCGTGGTCGAGATGAACCCGGGCAATATCGAGCCGCCGGCGCTGCGCCACGTGTTCGAGGACTGACCATGAAAACCGTGATCGTTACCGGCGCCGCGTCCGGCATGGGCGCGGCGGTGCGCCGGCGCATGCTGGCCGACGGCTGCCGCGTGATCGGGGTCGACCTGCGCGACGCCGACATCCTGGCCGATCTTTCCACCGAAGCAGGCCGCGCCGCGGCGATCGATGCCGTGCTGTCGCAGTCGGGCGGCCGCATCGACCAGCTGGTCTGCTGCGCCGGCCTGGGCCCGCATGTCGACCCGGCCACGCTGGTGGCATCGGTCAACTACTTCGGCGTGGTGGCGTTGCTGGATGGCTTGTTCGATGCGCTGCGCGAGGGCACGCAGCCGTGCGCCGTGGTAGTGTCTTCCAACTCGGCAACGCTGCAGTCATGGGACGGCAGCCCGCTGCGCGACGCTTACCTCGCCAATGACGAGGCTGGCGTGCTGGCCATGCTGGCCGCTGCCACGCAGGCCGAAGCCACGCGCGACCAGGCCGGATACATCGCCTACGCCAGCTCCAAGCATGCGGTAACGGCCGCTGCGCGGCAACGCGCGCTGGCGTGGGGGCGGGCCGGGGTGCGCCTCAACGTGGTGGCCCCGGGCGCGGTGGAAACGCCGCTGCTGCAGGCGGGGCTGGCGGACCCGCGCTACGGTGACGCGATCCGCGATTTCGTTGCGCCGCTGGGCCGCCGCGCCCGGCCGGAGGAAGTGGCTGAGCTGATCGCCTTCCTGTGCGGCCCCCAGGCGGCTTACCTGCACGGCAGCGTGCTGTTCATCGATGGCGGGCTGGATGCCGCGCAGCGGCCGCTGAGATTCTGAGGCCGTTCGCGCGCGCGGACGATGCGCGCGGGCCGCGCCGCATGGCACCAGGTGGACGCCAGTAGCACTTCGCCGGCCGGCGTGGAACAATGCGGCCGGCGATTTTCTTGGTCGGGTTCGTCCATCCGACCTTGGACGCCAGGCACATCCAGCTAGCGTCAGCAGGGTCGAACCACCCACTGCCTCACCGTCAGTCACCACCGCCCGAACCACCAACACCGCCTTCTCCAGCTACCCGCACGAGCCCTCCATCTAGCCCCCGTCGCTGCGCCGAAAAGCAATAAAGGGCCCGCAGGCCCTTTGCAGCGTTGCCAGGCGCAATCCGTGCGCCCGGCCGGCACTAATGCCGCAATCAGGTCCCCGATCCGCGCGCCGCGTCCGGCGAGAAGAAGGCCTCGCTGAACTCCGGGCTGTTGTTCAGCTTCGGCATCGGGCCTTCGTTGGTCAGGCGGTCGGCCAGGTACGCGCCCGAGATCAGGTCATGGTAGAACGTGGTGGTCGGGTAGTAGCGGCGCGCATCATAGGCATAGACCGAAGCCTGCAGGTTGGTGCGCCACAGCTGGCCGCGGCCGTCGTAGTTGTCGGCGGCCAGGGCCTGCCAGCTGTCTTCGTCCAGGAACAGCACGCGCTTCGCATACTGATGGCGGAAGCCCGACTTGAGCGTGGCCTCCAGGATCCATACGCGGTGCAGCTCGTAGCGCATCACGTCCGGGTTGGCGTGGCCGTTGGTGAGCAGGTCCTTGTACTTGACGGAGGCGCTCAGCAGCTTGTAGTTGTGGTACGGAACATAGATTTCCTTCTTGCCGACGATCTTCCAGTTGTAGCGCTCGCCGGAGCCGTTGAAGAGGCGGTCGTCATCCACGGTGCGGAAGCCGCCGGGACCCTGCGGCTGGTCGAAGCCGAATTCCGGCGCCTGGCGCACACGGCGCGTTCCCGGGTTGTAGATCCAGGTGCGGTTGGTGTCCGAGCCCTCCTGGTCCCACACCGCATAGCCGACGATCACCTGGCCGCGGTCGCGCAGCGGCAGGTCGGTGGCGGTGCGGAAGAAGGAGCGGTCGTTGAGCTTGTTTTCAGGGTCGAACTTGCCGTGATTGCGCGGCGAGAAGATGTTGTACGAGACCCGGCCCCAGGCGATCGAGCCGTTCGGATAGACCACGGCCTGGTCATACTGCGCCTTCTCGGCGCCGATGGCCGACGAGAAGCGCTGGTTCCACAGCAGCTCCATCGCCGTCTTCGGGATCGGGTAGGGCACCTGCGGTCCAGCATCCTTCAGGCCGTTGGCGTCGGGGGTCATGCTGACGGTGGTGGCGTAGGTGCGGATGTCCTTGTAGGCCGCGTCTTCGTAGCGGAAATCGCGATGGCTGGGATAAACCGGCATCTTGAAGGTGTCGGGGTACTTCTTGAACATCGCCTTCTGGCCTTCGGTCAGCCGCTCGGCATACTGCGCCATGTTCTGCGCGGTGATGACGAACAGCGGCTTCTCGTCGCCGTACGGGTCCGGATAGCGCTCGCCACGTTGGTATTTGACCTGAGGCGGCGTGCCCAGCCATTTGCCGCTCCAGGCCGGCACATCGCCGTCCTTGCTGGCGGCGCGCTCGGCGCCCATCGGCGTGAGGTTGCCGTCAAGCTGCTTGAGGTCTTCGGGGGTGACCTTCGCCCACGATGCCGCGGCCAGTGCCATGCTGGTCACCAGCAGGCCGCCGCGCAGCAGTCGATGTGTAGTGGATGTCATTGCAGTCTCGCTCCTTGGGAATGGCCGGCGACGTCCGTGCCTGTGGACACAGGGTAGTGACGGCGTCGCGGCCGGGAATCGTTGGAACGGACTAGTGGATTTCCCCTAGGTTGAGGCCAGGCAACAAAAAGGCCGGGCAAGTGCCCGGCCTCCGTAGTCCTGACAGGTCGCAAGGGCCTGAATCAAGCCTCCATCACTTCCCCAAAACGCTGCAGGTGGTAATCGCTGTCGCCCAGCAGCTGGTCCAGCATGGTCAGGCGCTTGAAGTAGTCGCCCACCGACAGCTCGTCGGTCATGCCCATGCCGCCGTGCAGCTGCACCGCCTGCTGGCCGACGAAGCGGCCGGCGCGGGCCACCGTCACCTTGGCCGCCGACAGCATGCGGCGGCGCGCGGCGGGATCGTTCTCGTCCAGCGCCTGCGCGGCGACGTAGGCCATCGACAGCGCCAGTTCCTTCTGCACCAGCATGTCGGCCATGCGGTGCTGCAGCGCCTGGAAGCTGGCCAGCGGCTTGCCGAACTGCTGGCGCGTGCCCAGGTATTCGCCGGTGATCTGGATCAGCTTTTCCATCGCGCCCGCGCCCTCGGCGCACAGCGCCGCGATGCCGTGCTCCAGGCCCACGCCGAGCGCCGCCAGGCCGTCGGCGGCCTGGCCCACCAGGGCGCTGGCCGGCACGGTGACGTTCTGCAGCGACAGGTCGGCGGCGCGCAGGCCGTCGATGGTCGGGTAGGCGGTCACCGTCAGGCCCTTGCTGTCGCGCGGTACCAGGAACAGCGCGATCTCGTTGCTGCCCGAGACGCGCGCGCTCAGCAGGTAGGCATCGGCGGCGGCGCCGTGCCAGACCACGCTCTTGCTGCCGCTGATCACGTAGCCGTCGCCGCTGCGCTCGGCGCTGGCGCGGGCCGATTCCGGGCGGTAGCGCGTGGTCGGCTCCAGGTAGGCCAGCGTGACGATGCGCTCGCCCGACGCGATCGCGGGCAGCCACTCTTGCTTCTGCGCGTCGCTGCCGTAGGCGGACAGGATGGCGGCGGCCATCACGCCGCTGGGCGTGACCGGCTCCAGCACCAGGCCGCGGCCCAGCTCGCGCTGCACCACCAGTTGGCTGGCCGGGCCTTCGCCGAAGCCGCCGAAGTCGGCCGGCACGGTCAGGCCCAGCACGCCCATTTCGGCCAGCTTGTTCCACACGCCGCGGTCCAGGCTTTCGCCCTGGCGCGCGCTTTTGCGGCGGGCCTCGAAGGTGTATTCGGTATCGATGAAGCGGCGCAGGCTGTCCGCCAGCATCTGTTGCTCTTCGCTGTAGGTGAAGTCCATGTCAGCTATCCCTTCAGAAACCCAGGATCATCTTGGAGATGATGTTCTTCTGCACTTCGGTCGCGCCGCCGTAGATCGAGGTCTTGCGCATGTCGTAGTAGGTGGAAGCGGCGGGGGCGGCCCACTCGGGACCGGACACCGGCTGCGTCGCGCCGGGCTCGAGCCAGTCCGGCGAGTACGGCCAGGCATTGGGGCCGGCCACTTCCATCATCAGCATGCCCAGGTCCTGCTGCACTTCCGAACCGCGGATCTTGACGATCGACGCTTCCGGCCCCGGCGTGCCGGCGGCCTGCGTGGCGACGCGCAGCAGCAGCATCTCCAGCGCCATGATGTCCATCTCGACGCGCGCGATCTTGTCGCGCATGCGCACGTCCTCGATCAGCGGGCGGCCGGCGCCGTCGGTGGCTTGCGCGGCGTAGTGCTTGAGCTGGCGCAGCTCGCGGTGGCAATGGCCGATGCCGGCGATGCCGGTGCGCTCATGGCCGAGCAGGTACTTGGCGTAGGTCCAGGCGCGGTTCTCTTCGCCGACCAGGTTCTCGACCGGCACTTCCACGTCCTCGAACCAGGTCTCGTTGACATCGTGGCCTCCGTCGAGCGTGGTGATCGGGCGCACCGTCACGCCGGGCGACTTCATGTCGATCAGCAGCATCGAGATGCCTTCCTGCGCCTTGGCTTCGGGATCGGTGCGTACCAGGCAGAAGATCCAGTCGGCGAAGTGCGCCATCGTGGTCCAGGTCTTCTGGCCGTTGACGATGTACTTGTCGCCCTTGCGCACCGCGCGGGTCTTCAGCGAGGCCAGGTCGGAACCCGAACCCGGCTCGGAGTAGCCCTGGCACCAGAAGTCTTCCACGCCCGGGATGCGCGGCAGGAAGCGCTGCTGCATCTCCGGGCTGGCGTACTTCATCAGCACCGGACCGATCATGGTCAGGCCGAACGGCAGCAGGCGCGGTGCGCCGGCGCGGAAGGTCTCGATCTCGAAGATCAGGCGCTGCAGCGCGGTCCAGCCGGTGCCGCCCCATTGCTTCGGCCACGTCGGGGCGCCCCAGCCCTGCGCCTGCAGGATGCGGTGCCAGCGGACGTAGTCGTCCTTCTCCACGCGCTGGTGGTTGAGCACCTTGTTGCGGATGTCTTCCGGCAATTTTTCCTGCACGAAAGCGCGGACTTCCTCGCGGAAGGCCTGTTCCTCGGCGGTGAAACGCAAATCCATCTGAATGTCCCCTGTGGTACGCGGGCTCCGCGGTGCGGCGTGCAAACCGGCGGTGTTGCCGGCTGTGCAGCGCGCCATGGCGCAAGCCCTTGCTGTGCCGGCCGATTGTATTGGCGGGCCGGGATTCGTTGCTTTATCAATCCGGAAGGCGTCCTTCGCGCAGGTGGAACCAGCCGCACCCGGTCGCGCCTGAGCACGGGCGCCAGCGCCAGGGCCCTCGCGGGGACGAACACGACCTTAGTGAATTCCAAATGGCTGCGGCGCGGGGCTTGCCGCAAACTGATGCAGCCGGTTTTGATGTGGCCGGGTGCATTCCGCCGCATATCCGACTCCGCCCGCATTCGAGAGATCCCCCAGCACCATGTCTTCCTTCCGCCCCCAATTCATCCACGAGATCCCCGCCCACTGGGCCGCGCAGACCCCGCAGGCCCCATGCCTGTACGAGAACGGTACCGTCGTCAGCTATGGCGAGCTGTGGCGGCGCATCGAAGCCGCGCGTGACTGGCTGGCGGGGCAGGGCGCAGGCGAGGGCGACCGCGTGATGGTCGTGGGCGAGAACTGCAACGAGATGGTGGTCACGCTGTTCGCCTGCAGCCTGCTGCACGCGTGGCCGATCAACGTCAACGCGCGCCTGTCCGCGCGCGAGATCGACAATATCCGCGACCACGCGCAACCGGCGCTGGTTCTGTTCACCGGCCATGTTTCCGACGTGGCCGCGGCGCACGGCGAGCGGCTGGGTGCGCAGGCCACCGGCTGCGCAGTCTATGCCGATGGCATGCGCGTAGTCCGTGCCGCCACCGCGCCGCAGCGCGAGCCTGCCGAGCTGGCGCGCCGCGTCGCCACGCTGATCTATACCTCCGGCACCACCGGCGCGCCCAAGGGCGTGATGGTGCCGCACGCGGGGCTGACGCAGTTTGCGCGCATCTCCGCCACCTCGCGCGACATGGGCCCGGCCGACGTGGCCTACGGCGCGCTGCCGATGTCGCATATCTTCGGCATCGCCACGGTGCTGATGGCCACGCTGTATGCCGGCGCCAGCCTGTTCCTGCGCCCGCGCTTCGACGCCAATGAAGTGTTCGAGGCCCTGGCTGCGCCCGGCGTCACCATCCTGCAGGGCGTGCCGACCATGTTCACGCGCATCATGGCGGTGGCGCCCGCGCTGGGCGCGAAGCCGGGCGCCTATCCGCGCCTGCGCTACCTCTACACCGGCGGCGCGCCGCTCGATCCCACCCTCAAGCGCGACGTCGAGACGCTGTTCGGCCAGCCGCTGCACCACGGCTACGGCATCACCGAATACGCCGGCTCGCTCTTCATCACGCGCATGGACGCGCCACGCGCCGATTGCTCGGCCGGCTATATCGTCGAAGGCGTGGAGATCGCCATCACCGACGCCGAAGGCAAGCCGCTGCCCGCCGGCGAACGCGGCCAGATCCGCGTGCGCGGCCCGGGCGTGATGGTCGGCTACTACCGCAATCCCGAACAGACCGCCGAGGCGCTGCTGCCGGGCGGCTGGCTCAATACCGGCGACCTTGGCTATCTCGACACCGACGGCGCGCTGTTCATTTCCGGCCGCTCCAAGGACCTGATCATCCGTTCCGGCTTCAACGTGTACCCGATCGAAGTGGAGTCGGTGATCAACGCCTTTGCCGGCGTGCGCCAGTCCGCGGTGGTCGGGCGTAGCACGGCCGACGGCAACGAAGAGGTGGTGGCCTTCATCGAACTGCAGGAAGGCGCCGAGCTCGACCGCAAGGCGCTGGACACCTACCTGCGCGATAGCCTCGCGCCGTACAAGCGGCCCGCCGAAGTCCGCACCGTCGACGTGATTCCGACCACGGCGAGCGGCAAGCTGCTCAAGCAGCCGCTGCGCGCCATGCTCGACTAAGCCCCCGGGGCACGCGGCCCCGGGCAATAAGCCATCCTGGAGGAGATTACAAATGAAAACATGGAAGACGCTGGCGGCGCTGACCGCCACGCTGCTGCTGCAGGGCGCGGCATGGGCCGCGGACGCCTACCCGTCGCGCCCGGTCAAGCTGCTGGTGGGCTACGCGCCCGGCGGCCCGGTCGACACCGCCGCGCGCATCTACGCCGAGCAGCTCGGCCGCGTGCTCAAGCAGCCGGTGGTGGTCGACAACCGCGCCGGCGCCAGCGGCGCGATCGCCGCCGACATGACCGCCAAGGCGGCGCCGGACGGCTACACGCTGTATTTCGTCGCCAGCCCCACCATGACCATGACGCCGCTGATCCAGCACTCGGTCAACTTCAGTCCGGTCAAGGACTTCACCTACATCGGCCTGATCACCGACTACACCAACGTGCTGCTGGTGAACAAGGACTTCCCCGCCAAAAACGTCGGCGAGCTGGTCGCCTACGCCCGCAAGAACCCTGAGGGCGTCTCGTTCGGCTCCGCCGGCGTGGGGGCTTCCAACCACCTGTCGGCGGAACTGCTGGCACAGATGAACAACGTGAAGATGCTGCACGTGCCGTACAAGGGCAACGCGCCGGCGATGGCCGACGTGATGAGCGGCAAGGTGACGTTCATGTTCGACATCACCGGCACCGCCATCGGTCATATCAACGGCGGCAAGGTGCGCGCGCTGGCGGTCACGTCCAAGACCCGCAACCCGGCGCTGCCCAACGTGCCGACCATGATCGAGTCGGGCCAGAAGGACTATGACCTGACCGGCTGGTACGCGCTGGTTGGGCCGCAGAAGCTGCCGGCCGATGTGGTGGACAAGCTGGTCAAGGCGCAGAAGGCGGTGGGCGAGGATGCCGCCTTCCGGCAGCGGATGACCGCCGGTGGTTATGACGTCAACATCAGCACGCCCAAGGCGCTGGGGGACCGGATTCAGCGGGAACTGGCGTTGTGGGGTGGGGTGGTGAAGAAGGCGAATATCCAGGCGGATTGAAAGGGATTCTTGGATTGGCGCGATGGGTCGGCGGGAAGCCGGCCTTGTCGTTGTTTGGGGGGCGCGGGTGTATTTTGGGATGAACGCTCTTGACTGGCGTGGCTGTTTCGCCGGCGTAGCCGGCGACCTACTTCTTGGCCGAGCGCCAAGAAGTAGGCAAGAAACGCGTCGCCTGTGCGGCTGGCAATCAATTTGACGGCGTTGGTGGGTCGGGCGGTGGTGATTTCCGTTTGGCGTGGGTGGCCGTTCGAGCCTGCTAACGCTATGTGAGTCAGGGGCGGTGCCTGCGATTACCCACTTTTGAACGATCCCAACAGGGTGTAGGCAGCCTGCTGCTGGCGCTATCGGTGGGACGCCTTCGGCTGCGCTGCGCGCGCTCCCTATCTCCGGTCTACGGCTCGGGCACGGAGTGCGTCGCTGCGCTCGCACCGCGCTGTCGCGTGCGATCCCAACAGCGTGTTTCCTCCCGCTTGTTTGCTCCCCTCTCCCGCTTGCGGGAGAGGGGCGGGGGTGAGGGCCGGCGCTACAACGAAGTAAAGCCATCCGGTTCGCACAGCCCCGTCCTGCGCCAGAAATTTCTTAAGCGATTGACGCGACGCGGCGCCAAGCCCACCAGCCAGGACCCGCGCTTAGCGCCTCCGAAGATGTGGCCCGACTCCGCGATTGTCCAACAGGTTTTGGACAATCGACCCACGGCGCTCGAGGTATGCACTTGGCCTTGTCTGGCAGGCTTGGAACACGGATTTCTCTGAGTGCTACGTGAAGTTTGCCAACTTCTACGATTGACGCGACGTATCTATCCTTCACAATCTGCGCCTTGATTGTGAACGGCAAGGTTCTCTAGACTGGCTTGGCTCCTGATCAACAGGAGTCGGGTGTGAGAACCCGGTTCACGATACAGCGGACGGTCGCGCAAGCGGCAATTTTCGAGTCCGTTGCGCTTGTGTGCGCCTTCACTTTACGGCGGGCCGGGCGGGGCCAGCTTCGGCTGGGCCGGTTTCCATATCGTCCGGTTTTCTCACCCCCGTCGTCTGGCCCGCCACCTCAGGTGAGAATGAGCGGCGGGCCGCCACATCCACGATATGGAGGTCAGCAATGCATCAGCCCAACATCGAATCCGACGCCTTTATCCCGCCTCGACTTGATGATTCCCTCTCCCGGTTCAGTCCCGAAACCCGCCGTGCAGCGCGTAAGGACGCGCTGCCTGTTCCTCGGCAACTCTTGTTATTGAATCTGCTGGACCAGGCCGATGCGGTTGCGCGAGGCACCGCATGCGTGCTGACGTTGGTGACTCACAGCGAATGCGATGCACAGGAAGAGGGGAGCGTAGCCTTGCAGGCGGCTACGTTGGATGCCTTGCGAGGGCTGTGTCAAGCGTCCCTTGGATTGCTGGCCGACAAGGTAGAAGACGTCGCGGAGGGAATTGAGGAGGCGATGGTCGGTTAACAATCGCGGCCCACGAGGCTTCGTGCCGACCGGCACGAAGCGCGCCGCGGATTCGTCAACGCGAGGAATGGCAAACCATGAAGATCGACACCCAGATTCGCCACGTCACCAAGCCGGGCGCCAACCTGTTCCTGGAACTGGGTTTTCCGCCGGCGGAAGCCAAGCGGCTGCAGGCCGCGTCGAAAAAGCAGATCAACGACACTTTGCAGTTGAAGGAACAACTCATGGACGAGCTGGCTGCATGGATCGAGCAGCATCACCTGAAGCAGGCGGACGCTGCAGAAATCCTGATGGTGTCTCGTCCGCGCGTGTCCGACGTCGTGAACCGAAAGACGTCCAAGTTCACCATCGACACACTGGTCGAGATGTTGAGCCGAATTGGCAAGCCCGTTCGCCTGGCAATCGGCCGATAACACAAGCCGGGGCGCGCATCGGCGAGACGGCGCAACGCTGGCAAGCGGACGGATAAGTCCGACTGCAGCATCCCCGGCCGCGCCTATTTTTTACCCCTCCACCTCCGCCCACCCCTGCATCGCCTGCCCGCCAGCATCATCCCCCGTCCACAGCTCCAGCCGCCCCGGCTGCGCCGGATCGGCCGCGCCACCGACCGTGATGGTGTCCTGGTCGAACAACGGCGCCAGCCCTCGGAACCCGAAGCGGCGCACGCGTGCCTTGGGCTGCTCGCGCGCCACCAGGTCCAGCATCAGCATGGCCTGCATCGGGCCGTGCACCACCAGGCCGGGATAGCCTTCGACCTCGCGCGTGTACTGGCGGTCGTAGTGGATGCGGTGGCCGTTGAAGGTCAGCGCGGAATAGCGGAACAGCATCACCGGGTCGGCCTGCAGCGTGCGCTGCCATTGCGCGGTCTGCTCCAGCCGCGGGCGTGGCGGTTGCGGCTTGGTGGGGTCGGGCATGGCGCGGTAGACGATGTCGTGGCGCTCGTTGACGGCGGTGTTGCCGTTGACGGTCAGTTCGTGGTCGACGGCGACGAACCAGAGCTCGCCGGTGCGGCCGGTCTTGTACTGGACGTCGCGGATGGTGGAGGTGCGCGTGACGGTGTCGCCGATATGCAGCGGATGGTTGAAGCTGACTTCGCTGCCGGCCCACATGCGGCGCGGCAGCGGCACGGGGGGCATGAAGCCGCCCAGGGTGGGGTGGCCGTCGCGGCCGAGTTCGCGCTGTGGCGCGCGCGGCAGGAAGTAGAGCCAGTGCCACAGCGGCGGCAGCGGGCCGGCGGCGATGGCTTCGGGGTCGAGGTCGAAGGTGGCGGCCAGGCCGGCGACCGGTTCCGGCGACAGCGTTTCGGTGCGCGTTTCGCTGCGGCCGATCCAGCCGCGCAGGCGTTCGAGTTCAGAAGTGGCGTCAGTCATGGCAGGTGGCCTTCAGATGCATGAGGGGAGTCGGAGTGTGCGCTATGGCGCCAACGCGAGCAGCCGGCGGGCCTGCTCGATCACGGGCCGGTCGACCATCTTGCCATCGACCTGCACCGCGTGGCTGCCGCTGGCGGTGGCGTCGAGCACGCGCCGGGCCCAGTCGAGCTGCTCTGGGCTGGGCAGGAAGCCGGCGCGGACCGCACCCAGTTGCGCCGGGTGGATGCACAGCTTGCCGGCAAAGCCGAGTTCGCGTGCGTAGGCGACATCGCTGGCGAGCACGGCTTCGTCCTTGAGCGCGGTGGTGACGCCGTCGACCGGCGGCGGCAGCCCGGCCACGCGCGAGGCCAGCACGAGGCGCGCGCGCGCGAAGGCGAGGGCGTCGCGGGTGTGGCTGCAGCCCAGGTCGACCGCATAGTCGAGCGAGCCGAAGGCCAGGCGCGCCACGCCGCTGGCCGCTGCCACGGCATCGACCTGGTGCAGGCCCAGCGCGGTCTCGATGATGGCGACCAGTTCGCCCTGCGGGCTGATCGCTTGCAGGGCCTGGGCGATGGTGTCGAGCGCGGCGGCATCCTCGGCCTTGGGTACCAGCAGCCCGGCCAGCGCGGTGCCCTGGGGCAGAGTGCGCAGCCAGGCCAGGTCGGCGGCAAAGGCGGGCGAGGCGCTGTCGTTGATGCGCGCGAAGGCGTTGGCGCCGGGCCGGCCGGCGAGCCATGCGGCGATGGCTTCGCGCGCGGCGGGCTTGGCGTCCGGATGGACCGCGTCCTCGAGGTCGAGGATCATCACATCGGGGCCGGCGGCGGCGGCCTTGTCGAAGCGCTCGGGCCGGTCGCCTGGCACGAACAGGTAGGTAACGGCGGTGGACATGGCGATCCTCAGCGCGCGGCGGGCAGCCAGTCGTTGACGTTCGGGGCCTGCTCCAGCGCCCACACGCGCTGGATGATGGCGCGCATCTCGGCCTCGCTGGCGCCCTGGCGGAACGCGCCCAGCTGCAGCGCCTTGGCTTCCAGTTCCGGGCGCGAGAGGGTGTTGTCGGGATCGCCCTTGGGCACGTCGACGCGCGCGGCCAGCGTGCGGCCGTCGGTGGTCTTTGCCGTCACGCGGCCGATCCACTGGCGCGGGTAGGCGGCGTTGATCTCGGCATCCAGCTCCATGTCGACCTTGCCGCGGAACGCGGCCACCGCGGGGTCCTGCAGCGCATGCTGCTCGAACTCGCCCAGGCCGGCGTGGCCATGCACGGCCACCAGGCCCAACACCGTGCCCATCGAGAACTTGGCCTGGTGGATGGTGGCGGGATTGACCACCGGGCCGAGCACGTCGATGGCACCCTGGTGCACATGCGTGGTGACGCTGGCAATCTGGTCGGCGGCAACGCCTTCGCGCTGCATCAGCGCCTTCAGCGCATCGGCAGCCGGGTGGGTGTGGCGGCACGAGGCGAAGAACTTGAACGAGGTCTCCGCGGTGGCCCAGCGCGTGCCCAGGCCATCGGTCAGGCAGGCGGGGTTGGCATCGCTCGACATGCCGGCGGCCATGCCCTGGGCGCCTTCGAGGATCTGCTTCGCGCCGGTAAAGCCGGCGCGCGCCAGCCACGCCGACTGCAGGCCGTCGGCGGCGGCCTTGGCGGTGTGCAGCTGCTTGGAATCGGCGGCGTCGCGCAGGAATTCCCAAAGGCCGGCGGCCTGCGTGCCGGCCGAGCCCAGCGCCTGGTTGATGCCTTCGGCGTCGAGGCCGAACAGCTTGGCCACCGCCGCGGCGGCGGCCAGCGTGCCGACGGTGCCGGTGGTGTGGAACACGCGGTAGTGCGAGCGGCCCATGAATTCGCCGATGCGGATGCCGGCTTCATAGCCGGCGATCGACGCCAGCAGCACCTCGGCACCGGTCTTGCCCTCGGCCTGCGCGGCGGCGACCACGGCCGGGAACACCACCGCGGCCGGATGCAGCACCGAGCCGTTGTGCACGTCGTCCTGCTCGACCACGTGCGAGGACGCGCCATTGATCAGCGCGGCGAAGTAGGGCGAGGTACGGCGGCGGTCGACCAGCACTTCGGCGGCGCCGTCGGACGGGCCCATGGCCGCGGCGAATTCCTGCAGCTTGCGCACGGCCGGGGCGTCCTTGCCGGCGATGGCCGAGGCAATCCAGTCCAGGAACAGGTCCTTGGTGCGCTCGATCACGGGCGCGGGCACGTCGGCCAGCTTGAGGTTGGCCAGGAATTCGCAAAGCTGGCGGGTCGGGTAAGTGGTGTCTGCGGCTTGGCTCATGCCGGCTCCGGAGATTGAACAGTGCTTGCGGAAAAAGAAGGGCGCCCGGCTGGCCGGGCGCCGGTGTTGGCTTAGATGGTGCGCTTGTCAGCCAGGGCGTCGATGTCGGTCTCGCCGTAGCCCAGCTCGGCCAGGATCTTGCGGCTGTGCGCGCCCAGCGCCGGCACGTCGCCCATGACCGGTTCGACTCCCGACAGGTTGGCGGGCGGCAGCAGTGCGCCGATCGGGCCGTTCGGGGTGGAGACTTCGCGCCAGCGCTGGCGCGCCTGCAGCTGCGGATGGTTCCACACCGCCTCGATGTCGTTCATCGGCGCATTGGCGATCTGCGCCTGGTCCAGCAGCGCCTCGGCCTGCGCCACCGTCAGCGAGGCAAAGCGAGCCTCGATCAGCGCGGTCAGTTCGGGGCGGTTGCGCACGCGCGCGGTATTGCTGGAATAGCGCTCGTCCTGCGCCAGCGCGCGGTCGTCGAGCACGATCTCGCAGAAGTTGGCGAACTCGCGTTCGTTCTGCACGCTGAAAATCACGCTGCCATTGCTGGTGCGATGCACGCCATACGGGGCGATGGTCGGATGCGAGGCGCCGAAGCGCGCCGGCGGCGTGCCGCCGTAGTGACCGAAATACAGCACCTGGTTCATCCACTCGGCCATCGCCTCGAACATGGTCACCTGCACGCGCAGGCCCCGGCCGGTGCGGCCGCGCTGCAGCAGCGCCGAGAGAATGCCGCTGTACGCGTACATGCCGGCCGCGATGTCGGCGATCGACACCCCGGCGCGCGACGGCTCGTTCGGGCCGCCGGTCAGGCCCACCAGGCCGGCGGCGGCCTGGATCAGCAGGTCATAGGCCTTCTTGTCGCGATAGGGGCCCGAGTCGCCGTAGCCGGAGATGTCGCAGACGATCAGCTTCTCGTACTTGCCGTGCAGAGTCTCGAAATCCAGGCCCATGCGGGCGGCGGCGCCCGGGGCGAGGTTCTGCACCAGCACGTCGGCATCGGCCAGCAGGCGATGCAGGATGGCCTGCGCTTCATTGTCCTTCAGGTCCAGGGCCAGGCTTTCCTTGCCCCGGTTGAGCCAGACGAAGTAAGAGGCCTGGCCGTGCACCGACTGGTCATAGCCGCGCGCGAAGTCGCCCACGCCGGGACGCTCGACCTTGATCACGCGCGCGCCCAGGTCGGCCAGCTGGCGCGTGGCGAACGGCGCGGCCACGGCGTGCTCGAGCGAGACCACGCGGATGCCGTCGAGCGGGCGGATGCCTTGGGAGGAGTGGGACATGTAGGGTTCTCAGAACGAACGCGGCAACTCGAGCACGTGCTCGGCCACGTAGGACAGGATCAGGTTGGTGGAGATCGGCGCCACCTGGTACAGGCGGGTTTCGCGGAACTTGCGCTCGATGTCGTATTCGGCGGCGAAGCCGAAGCCGCCATGCGTCTGCAGGCAGACGTTGGCGGCTTCCCACGAGGCATCGGCGGCCAGCAGCTTGGCGATATTGGCCTCCTTGCCGCACGGTCTGCCGGCGTCGAACAGCCGTGCCGCCTGGTAGCGCATCAGGCTGGCCGCCTCGACGTTGACGTAGGCGCGCGCGATCGGGAACTGCACGGCCTGGTTCTGGCCGATCGGGCGGTCGAACACGATGCGGTCGCGCGCATAGTTGCTGGCGCGCTCGACGAACCAGTAGCCATCGCCGATGCACTCGGCGGCGATCAGGATGCGCTCGGCGTTGAGGCCGTCGAGGATGTACTTCAGACCCTTGCCTTCCTCGCCGATCAGGTTGTCGGCGGGGACTTCCAGGTTGTCGAAGAACAGTTCGTTGGTCTCGTGGTTGACCATGTTGCGGATCGGCTTGACGGTCAGTCCCTTGCCGATGGCATCGCGCAGGTCGACCACGAAGACCGACAGCCCGTCCGACTTGCGTTTGACCTGGTCCAGCGGCGTGGTGCGCGCCAGCAGCAGCATCAGGTCCGAGTGCTGCACGCGCGAGATCCAGACCTTCTGCCCATTGACGATGTACTTGTCGCCCTGGCGCACCGCGGTGGTCTTCAGCTTGGTGGTGTCGGTGCCGGTGGTGGGCTCGGTCACGGCCATCGACTGCATGCGCAGCTCGCCCGAGGCGATGGCCGGCAGCCAGCGCTGCTTCTGCGCGTCGGAACCATGGCGCAGCAGGCAGCCCATTACGTACATCTGCCCATGGCAGGCGCCGGAATTGCCGCCGCTGCGGTTGATTTCCTCCATGATGACCGACGCCGCGGTCAGAGACAGGCCGGAGCCGCCATAGGCTTCCGGAATCAGCGCCGACAGCCAGCCGGCCTGCGTCAGCGCCTGCACAAAGCTTTCGGGAAAGGCTTCCTGCTCTTCCACCCGTTGCCAGTACGCCGAATCGAAGCCCGCGCACAGGCTGCGCACCGCCTCGCGGATTTCGGGGTACAGCTGGTCGGGATCCTGGTCTGCGTGCATGGTGGCCGGGTCGATGGGAACTGGAGGCCATTATTCCCGAGCCCCCTGCACGCTGAAATTCGGATTTGCGAAAGAGCGGCTTAGGGCCGGCTTAGGTGGGCAGCAAGCGTCGCAGCGAAGGCCGCGCCACCATGCAAACGCCCGGCGAACCGGGCGTGCAGGTGTGGCGCGCGGGGCGCCGGTGGAGGGTGGGCCGGTGCCGTGGCACTGCCTGCCGATCAGTGGACGAAGAGCCAGATCAGGATCAGGACAAAGGCCGGAACACCAAGTAGCCAGGCGAGGATATAGGGCATGGTGCAACTCCATTGGAGGACTGTTGTTGGTGATTCCAATATAGGAATGCCGCGTCGGCGGGACTGTCGGGGAGCTTCCGCTTGCCGTGTAGGACGCCGCCGCACACGCCGGAAGGACCGGATGTGCCGCACAAGTCTTGCCGCGTGCCAGGTGTGCCGTGCTACGCTCAGGCCTGCACCCTAGTCCCCGGAGGCTGGCGATGGAGTCTGTCTGGACCGATATCTTCCGTACCTTTCGCGCGGAATTTGCCGATGTGCCGGACGCGGCCGAGGCCACCCGCATCCTGGTGCGGCTGTTCATGGCGGTGCTGCTCGGCGGCGTGATCGGCTATGAGCGCGAGTCCTCGGGCAAGGCGGCGGGGCTGCGCACCCATATGCTGGTGGCGCTGGGCTCGGCCCTGTTCGTGCTGGTGCCGCTGCAGGCGGGCGTGCCGCTGGCCGACATGAGCCGCGTGCTGCAGGGGCTGATCGCCGGCATCGGCTTCCTCGGCGCGGGCGCCATCCTCAAGCAGAACGATGAAGCTCATATCAAGGGCCTGACCACCGCGGCCAGCATCTGGATGGTGGCAGCGATCGGCGTGGCGGCCGGGCTCGGGCGCGACACCACGGCGGTGATCGCCACGGTGTTCACGCTGGTCATCCTGCAGATCCTGCAGCGCTGGAAGTAACGTCGCCGCACCACGGACCGGTGCGCCGGTCTGTGCCCTTGCGCGCCAATCCACCCTTTTTCTTGGTGTTCGTGCGGCCAACGCGCGCCGAATGCGCGCCGGCGCACACAGCCGGGGCCCCGCGCGCCCTATGCTGTGGCACAGGTTGCGCCGCGAAGCCAGGGCGCTGCCGACGCAGCAGAGGGGAGGTTGGCATGCATGCATCGATCCGTGACGACGCGGCGCTGGCCGCATTCGTGGGGCCGCGCTTTCCGTATTACGGCGAGCGCTGGTCGGTGGCAGAGACCCACGGCGGCATCTCGTGGAACTGGGCGGCGTGCCTGCTGGGCCCGTTCTGGATGGCTTACCGGCGCATGTACTGGCAGGTGGGCGTGTATGCGCTGATCGTCGGCGCCGAGCCGCTGCTGCATGCATTGTTCGGCCTGCAGCTGCCGATGGCGGGCCGGCCGCTGCTGTACGCGATGGCGCTGCTGCTGGGGCTGTACGGCAACGAGCTGTACCGCTGGCACGCCGAGGCCACCATCCGCCATGTGCGCGAGTACCACTACTCGCCCGAGCTGGTGAACGACTCGCTGGAACGCCGCGGCCGCACCAGCTGGCCGGGCGTGTTCGCCATGGGCCTGCTGTTGCTGGTGATGGTGGTGTCGCTGCGTCCGCTGGCGGCGCTGATGGTCCTGGGCGGCGCGCCCGGCGCAGGCTGAAACCGCGCGGCGCTCTAGACGGGCTCGCGCGCGGCGTCGACCAGGTACTGGATCAGGGTTTCGGCGAACTGCGGCAGCTCTCGCCCCGGCCGGCGCACCAGGCGCAGCTCGCGCCTGGCCCATTCGTCTTCCAGCGGGATAAAGCGCAGCACCTTGCGGCTGGCATAGCGGCGCGCGCAGCTGTTGGGCACGATGGCGATGCCGGCGCCGGCCTCGACCATGCGGCATACCGCATCGAAGCTGCCTACCTGGATGCGCAGGCTGATGCGCTTGCCCATGCCGGCGGCAATGCGGTCGAGGAATGACTGGATCGCGCTGAACTGGTTCAGCCCGACAAAGCGGCAGGTATCGAGCAGGTCGGCGAAATGCAGCCGCTTGAAGGTCGGCAGCGGATGGTTGACCGGCGCGATCACGATCAGCGCGTCGCTGCACAGGTGCATCGCATCCAGGTCCTGGGTGGCAACCTCGCCGGCGACGATGCCGAGGTCGGCGGCGCCCGCGCTGATTGCCGACACGATCTCCTGCGACAGGTGCTCTTCCAGCTCGATATCCACGTCCGGGTTCTCGCTGAGGAAGCGCGACACGCCGGTGGCGAGGAACGAGTTGGTCGCGGTGGTGTTGGCCAGCAGCCGCACGCGCCCCTTCACGCCCTTGGCATACGGGCGCAGGTCCGCATGCAGGCATTCGAGTTCGCGGAAGACCTCGCGCGCGTGGCGCAGCAGCGCGTCGCCCGCCGGCGTAAGCCGCACGCCCTTGACCTGGCGGATCAGCAATTGTGTCTGGAACGCCTCTTCCAGCTGCTTGATCCGCGTGCTGGCGGCGGGCAGCGACAGAAAGCTGCGCTCGGCGGCACGGGTCAGGTTCTCCGTCTCGCCGACATTCAGGAAGAGGCGGAGGTCGGTCAGGTCGTAATGCATGGGCTTCTGTCAGGCCAAAGGCCAGTTTTGTGATTCGTGAATTCCAAAGGCTCGGGCGTCAATTTATCGTATCCGCTGCGGCGTGGACATCCGGATTGACCGCAGCGGCGGGCGTGGCCCGCTGCGCGGCGGCTGTTTCACCGGGTTTGCGGTCGGTGACCGCACAAAAAGTATTCAGAGGACGAGTTCCGAGGAGCATGCAATGAGCGGTTTGATGGCAGGCAAGGTTGCGCTGGTGACGGGCGCCGGGGGTGGGATCGGACGCGGCATCGCGCTGGCCATGGCGGCCGCCGGTGCCAGGGTGGTGGTCAATGACCTGGGCGTGTCGATGACCGGCGAGGGCGGTGACGCCGGTCCCGCGCAGCGCGTGGTCGAGGAAATCCGTGCCGCCGGCGGCGAAGCCGTGGCCAGCACCGACAGCGTGTCGACCTGGGCCGGCGCCAACGCCATCGTGCAATGCGCGCTCGACAACTTCGGCCGCATCGACGCCGTGGTCAACAACGCCGGCAACCTGCGCGACCGCATGTTCTTCAAGATGAACGAGGAAGAATGGCGCTCGGTGATCGACGTGCACCTGAACGGCACCTTCTTCGTCAGCCGCGCCGCGGCCAACTACTTCAAGGACCAGGAGAGCGGCGCCTACGTGCACATGACCTCCACCTCGGGCCTGATCGGCAACCTGGGCCAGGCCAACTATTCGGCGGCCAAGCTGGGCATCGCCGCGCTGTCGAAGTCGATCGCGCTGGACATGCAGCGCTTCAACGTGCGCTCGAACTGCATCGCGCCGTTCGCGTGGAGCCGCATGACCAGCTCGATCCCCGCCGAAACGCCGGAAGAAAAGGCGCGCGTGGCCAAGCTGCAAAAGATGGAAGCCGGCAAGATCGGCCCAGTCGCGGTCTTCCTGGCCAGCCCGGCGGCGAGCGAGGTCAACGGCCAGATCTTCGCGGTGCGCGCCAACGAGATCATCCTGATGAGCCAGCCGCGTCCGGTGCGCTCGGTCCATATGAGCGAGGGCTGGACGCCGGAATCGGTGGGCGAGGTCGCCATGCCGGCGATGCGCAGCAGCTTCTTCAAGCTGGAGCGCTCGCCCGACGTGATCAGCTGGGACCCGATCTGATGACGGCCGGCCAAGCCCCGGTGCGCGGCGCGCTTGCCGGCGTGCGCGTGCTGGACCTGTCGCGCATCCTGGCCGGCCCGTGGTGCGCGCAGAACCTGGCGGACCTGGGCGCCGAGGTGATCAAGGTCGAGCGCCCCGGCGCCGGCGACGATACCCGTTCGTGGGGGCCGCCGTGGCTGCCCGGCGCGGACGGGCAGCCGTCGCGCGACGCCACCTACTTTGCCGGCGCCAACCGCGGCAAGCAGTCGGTCACGCTCGATATCGCCAGCCCGCAGGGGCAGCAGATCGTGCGCGAGCTGGCCGCGAAGTCGCAGATCGTGCTGGAGAACTACAAGGTCGGCGACCTGAAGCGCTACGGGCTGGACTATGACAGCCTGAAGGCGGTCAACCCGGCACTGGTCTACTGTTCGATCACGGGCTATGGCCAGACCGGGCCGAGCGCGCACAAGCCCGGCTACGACTTTATTTTCCAGGGCCTGGGCGGCCTGATGAGCGTCACCGGCGAGCGCGACGACCTGCCCGGCGGCGGGCCGCAGAAGGTGGGCGTGGCGGTGGTCGACATGCTGACGGGCATGTACGCCACCGTGGCCGTGCTGGCCGCGCTGCGCCATGCCGAACGCACCGGCGAGGGCCAGCATATCGACATGGCGCTGCTCGACGCGGTGGTGGCGGTGGGCGCCACCCCCATCATCGCGCAGCGCGTGACCGGCCAGGCCATGCCGCGCTACGGCAACGCGCACGCCAACATGGTGCCCTACCATGTGTTCGCCACCGCCGACGGCTACATGATCGTCGCGGCCGGCAACGACGGGCAGTGGCAGGCGTATTGCCGCGGTGTCGAGCGTCCCGACCTGGCCGCCGACGAGCGCTTTGCCACCGGCCCCGGCCGCATCATCCACCGCGACACGCTGGTGCCCCTGCTCGAGGCGCATATGCGCACGCGGCCGACCGCGCACTGGGTGCAGGCGCTGGAAGCGCAGGGCATCCCGTGCGGGCCGATCAACGACTATGGCCAGGTGCTGGAAGATCCGCAGGTGCGGCATCGCGAGCTGCAGGTCGACCTGGTGCGCGACGACGGCAGCCTGTGCCCGACCGTCAAGAGCCCGCTGCGGCTGTCGGCCACCCCGGTGCAATACGATGCGCCGCCGCCGCGCCTGGGCCAGCATACCGGGCAGGTGCTGCAGACGGTGCTGGGCCTGTCGGCCGAGCGCATCGCGCGGCTGCGCGAGCAGGGCGTGGTCTGAGCGCGTGCCGGCCGCCGCGTCGAGCGCGCGGGCCGGCGCGCCGCTGCAGGGATCGCGTCACTGGCGTAGGCTGTCCGGGTAGCGGCCGCATGCCGCGCCCTTCCCGGAGACAGCCATGGACGAAGAAACCTTCAACCTCAGCATCCGCAAGTTCCTGAAGGTGGTTGGCGTGAATTCCCAGCGCGAGATCGAGCAGGCCATCGCCCGGGCCGTGGCCGACGGCACGCTGGCCGGCAACGAACACCTGCCTGTGGCGGTGACGCTGGAGCTGACGGCGGTGAAGCTGCAGGCGCGCTTCGACGGCGAGATTCGGCTCGAGTAAGCCGCCGGCTGCGCCATCGCCGGCTAGGCCGCCGGCACGCCTTCCCTGCGCATGCCGCGCATCCGGTATTCCCCCGGCGCCACGCCGGTCCATTTCTTGAAGGCGCGGTGGAACGTGCTCGGCTCGGAAAAACCGAGCCGCAGCGCCACGTCCTGCAGCGTCATGCCGGGACGCTCCATCATGCCGATGGCCACGTCGCGCCGCAGGCTGTCCTTGATGCTCTGGTAGCCGCGCCCTTCGTCGCGCAGGCGCCGGCGCAGGGTCTGCGGCGTGAGCCGCAGCAGCTGCGCCATCTGCTCCAGCGACGGCAGTTCGTCGTCCAGGTGCGAGCGCAGGTGCTGCCGGATGCGTTCCGCCAGGCAGCTGTTGTCGCGGTAGCGGATCAGCAGGTTGCGCGGGGTCTCGCGCAGGAAGTCGCGCAGGCTGGCGGCGTCTTGCATCACCGGCAGGCGCAGCGAGGCGGCGTCGAAGTGCAGGGCGGTAACGGGCTGGCCGTAGCTGACCGCGGCCTTGAATACGCGCTCGGTATCGGTGCGCCCCTGCGACGCGGCGGCGCTCAGGTCGACCCGCGTCAGCGGGATCTGCCCGGCCACCAGCCAGCTGACCAGCGCATAGGCATGGAACACAAAGGTCGATTCGGCAAAGCTGCGGCACGCCGACGCGGGCGCACGCGGATGCAGCACCACCGCCGCGGTCTTGCCGTCGACGCCCACATGCAGGCGCGGCGCGAAGGCGTCGATATGCTGCCGGTACAGGCGCAGCCCGGTGCGGATGGCGTCCTCTAGCGTGGCGCAATGGACCAGGCTGCGGCACACCTGCGCGAACACGCCGGGCGTCACGGGCCGGTCCAGCAGGCCCCACAGCTCATCGCGCATGACCCGGCGCAGCGTGCGGATCAGTGCCGCATACTGGCCCTGCGTCACACGCGCGCTTGGCGAGGCCAGCAGGGCCGGCGAGATGTCGGCGCGGCGCAGCAGCGCATCGATGTCGTAGCCGAGCCGCCGCGCTCCTTGCAGGATATGCGTCACATGCTGGATGGCGATGGTGTGGCGAGCCGGCGCGGGTGGTTCCACCGTCGCGCCTGAAGCCGCCGGGCTGCCGGCTTCGCGCAGGCGCGCCGCGGGCAGCGCGTGGCCGGCAATGTGCGGCTTGCCCGGCATCGGCGGGCGCAGCGATGGCAGAACGGCTGTTTGCATGGGTCTCCTCGTCACGGCGACGCGCCGGTGCCGGCCTCTCCAGGCCTTTCAGCCCTCTGGCCACATCATGGCGCCACCTTAGCAAGCGCGCGCGGCGCCGCACAATCGGGATTTGCCAAAGCCTGCCTTCCGCCTGAGCGATTCGGCCAATCATTTTGGCGCGTCTGGTCATTGTCCACGCACCGCAGCATCGCGCACTCTCCGGCAAGTACCTCTACAAGGCCGGCCCACCGGCCCGGGCGGATCCTGCAATGCGGCAAAAAAAATGCCCATGCCCGCCCACGGAAAAACCAAAGGAGACAGCACATGCAGGCAGATCGTCGTAGTGGCAAGCGTAGTCCGCGTCGCCGTACCCTCGGCCGCCTCGGCGCCGGATTGCTGGCGTGGAGCGGACTCGCAGCCGGCATGCTGGGCGCGGGCGTGGCCCACGCCCAGGCTGACTTCCCGGCACGCACCGTGCGCATGGTGGTGCCGTTCCCGGCCGGCGGCGCCACCGACGTGCTGGCGCGCGCGCTGGCCGAGGGCCTGGGCAAGCAGTGGAAGCGGCCGGTGGTGGTGGAGAACCGCCCGGGCGCCAGCGGCATGCTGGGCGCCGAAGTGGTCGCCCGTGCCGAGGCCGACGGCCATACCGCGCTGCTGACGATCACGCCGCTGGTGCAGGCGCCGAGCCTGTATGCGCGCGCGCCGTATGACCCGGTGAAGGGTTTTGCCGCCGTCTCCGAGCTCGGCACCACCAACCTGGTGTTCGCCGTCAATGCCAATGCCGTGCCGGCCACCAACCTGAAGGACTTTATCGCGCTGGTGCGCACCAAGCCCAAGCAGTTCTCCTATGGCTCGTTTGGCGCAGGCTCCAGCGGCCACCTGTATGGCGAGGTCTTCAACGACGCCGCCAAGATCGACATGCTCCACGTGTCCTACAAGGGCGAGGCGCCGGAACTGAACGACCTGCTCGGCGGCCAGGTGCCGGCCGCGGTGATCTCGGTGATGGGCGCCAAGCCCCATGTCGCCACCGGCCGCCTGCGCGCGCTGGCGGTGACCGGACCCGCGCGCGCGCCGCAACTGCCGGACGTGCCGACCTTCCGCGAGGCCGGCATCGAAGGCATGGACGCGATGGGCTGGTTCGGCCTGCTGCTGCCGGCCGCCACGCCGCGCCCGATCGTCGAGAAGTTTTCCGCCGACGTCAACCGCGTGCTGGCCCAGCCCGACGTGCGCAAGCGCATGAGCGAGCTTGGCGTGATCCTGACCGGCAGCACGCCGGATGCCTTCGCCCAGACCATCCAGGCCGACTACGTGCGCTGGGGCAAGGTGATCCGCACGCGCAATATCCGCCTGGATTGAGTCCTCTCCGCCTGAGCTGTATCTGACCTGCATCTGACCCACCAATTGCTGCAATGAAGCCTGCCACACGCACCACCCAGCCATTCCGTTCCCCCGCCTGGCCGCCCGGCCTGCCCGCCACGCTGCATACGCCGCGCACCAGCCTGTTCTACAACGTCGAGGTCGCGGCGCAGCGCTATCCGGACAAGCCCGCGATCCAGTACTTCGGCACCGCGATCTCGTATGGCGAGCTGCGCGAAGAGATCGAACGGATGGCCGGCTACCTGCAGCAGGCCTGCGGCATCCAGCCCGGCGACCGCGTAGTGCTGTTCAGCCAGAACTGCCCGCAGTTCATCATTGCCTATTACGCCATCCTGCGCGCCGAAGGCGTGGTCGTGCCCGCCAACCCGATGTGGCTCGAAGCCGAGCTCGCCCACGTGGTGCAGGACAGCGGCGCGGTCGCCGCCTTCGCCGGCGGCGAGCTGTACCCGCGCATGGCGCCGCTGCACGGTCCCGCGCTGCGCCACGTGATCCTGCACGACTACGCGGGCATGCTGCGCGACGACGGCGGCCTGCCGGTGCCGGCCTGGCTGCGCGAAGCGCCGCCCGCGCCGCAGGCCGCGCCGTCGGGCGCGATGCCGGTGGCATGGGACACCGCCAGCCGCGCCGGACACCGGCCGCTGCCGCACCAGGCCGGTCACGACACGCTGTGCATGCTGGCCTACACCTCGGGCACCACCGGCAACCCCAAAGGCTGCATGCATACCCACGGCACGCTGATGACCGCGGCTGCCGGTTCGGTGATCTGGCGCGGCGGCTCGGCCGAATCGGTGGTGCTGGCGGTGGCGCCGATGTTCCACCTGCTGGGCATGCAGAATTGCATGAACTCGCCGCTCTACCTGGGCGCGACGGTGGTGCTGATGCCGCGCTGGGATCGGGCGCTGGCCGCGGACCTGATCGAGCGCTACCGCGTCTCGGTGTGGGGCGCGCCGCCGGCGATGATGGTGGACTTTTTCTCCCAGCCCGGCATCGACGCGCGCGACCTGTCCAGCCTGGCCTACGTCGGCGGCGGCGGCGCGGCCATGCCGGAAGCGGTGGCCAACATGCTGCAGCAGCGCTTCGGGCTGCCCTATGTCGAGGCCTACGGCATGACCGAGACCGCGGCCTTCATCCTGTCGAACCCGCGCAACCAGCCCAAGCGCGAATGCCTGGGCATCGCCACCTTCGGCGTGGACGCGCGCGTGGTCGATCCCGAAACGCTGCGCGAACTGCCGCACGGCGAGACCGGCGAGATCGTGGTCCACGGCGGCCAGGTGATGCAGGGCTACTGGCACAACGAAGACGCCAACGCCGCCACTTTCATCGAGCTCGACGGCAAGCGCTTCCTGCGCACCGGCGACCTGGGTTTCATGGACGAGGAAGGCTACTTCTTCATGCGCGACCGCCTCAAGCGCATGATCAACGCGTCGGGCTACAAGGTCTGGCCGGCCGAGGTGGAGAACATGCTGTACGGCCACCCGGCCATCCACGAAGCCTGCGTGATCGCGGCGCGCGACGAGCGCCGCGGCGAAACCGTCAAGGCGGTGGTGGCGCTGCGCCCCGACGCGCGCGGCACGGCCGAGGCCGAACCCGAGCGCATCATGGCCTGGTGCCGCGAGCACATGGCGGCGTACAAGGTGCCGCGCATCGTCGACGTGGTCGAGGCGCTGCCCAAGTCGGCCACCGGCAAGATCCTGTGGCGCGCGCTGCAGGAGCGCGAGATGCAGCCGGACCACCCCGGCAACTGATGGTGGCGCTGATGCCCACCCAGCGCAGCAACCCGAGCAGCAAAGAGAGAGAGACACCATGCAGCAGAGCAGACGCAAATGGCTGGCGCAGGCCGGCACCCTGGCCGGCGCGGCCATCCTTGGCGGCGCGGGCCAGGTTTTCGCCCAGCAGCCGTATCCCGCCAAGCCGATCCGGCTGATCGTGCCATACCCCGCCGGCGGCGGCACTGATACCGTGGGCCGGCTGATCGGCCAGCGCCTGGCCGAAAGCCTGGGCCAGCCGGTGGTGGTGGAAAACAAGCCCGGCGCCAGCGGCATGCTGGGCAACGACACCGTCGCCAAGGCGCCGGCCGACGGCTACACCCTGCTGCTGGCGATCACCGCACTGATCCAGTCGCCGGCGCTGTACAAGCGCACCCCGTACGACGTCGCCAAAGACTTCACCCCGGTGTCGCTGATCGCCAAGTCGTCGGACCTGTTCGTGGTGCCCAACCGCGTGCCGGCCAGCACCATGCGCGAGTTCCTGGCGCTGGCCAAGTCCGGCAAGCTCAGCTATGGCTCGTACGGCAACGGCACCTCGTCGCACCTGCACGGCGAATTGCTGCGGCAGCAGGCCGGCATCGAGATCGCGCATATCCCGTACAAGGGCGCGGCGCCGCTGATGAGCGACCTGCTCGGCGGCCAGGTGGACAGCGCCTTCGTCGACGTGACCTCGGCCAATCCCTATCTCACCAGCGGCAAGTTCAAGATCCTGGGCATCACCGGAACCCAGCGCTACAAGGCGCTGCCCAATGTGCCGACCTTCTCGGAGCTGGGCCTGGCGGGGTTCGAGCCCAATGGCTGGTTCGGACTGTTCCTGCCCGGCAACGCGCCCAGGGACGTGACCGCAAAGCTGGCCGCCGAGACCGCGCGCATCGTGCGGCTGCCCGAAGTGACGCAGAAGCTGGCCGGCATGGGTTTGCAGCCGGTCGGCTCGACGCCGCAGGAACTCGCCGCCGTGGTCACGGGCGACACGCCCAAGTGGGCCAGGATCGTGCGCGACGCCAACATCCAGCTGGACTGACACCGTAGCGGAGGCCAAGCCATGGAAACCATCCGTTTTGCCGTCGAGGACGGCGTCGCCACGCTGACCCTGGACGCGCCGGCGCGCAAGAATGCGCTGTCGCTCCAGATGCGTGAGGAAATCGGCGAAGTGATTCGCCGGATACGGGACGACGACAGCGTGCGCGCGCTGATCCTGACCGCGGCCGGCACCGATTTCTCGTCGGGCGGCGACATCAGCTCGATGCAGGTCGAAATCAGCGCGGAGCAGGGCCGCAGGCGCCTGCGCAAGCTCCACGGCTGGCTGGAGGACCTGATCCAGCTCGACGTGCCGGTCATTGCCGCGGTCGACGGCGCGGCCTATGGCGCAGGGTTCAGCCTGGCGCTGACGGCCGACATCATCCTGGCCACGCCGCGCGCGCGCTTCGGGCTGCCGTTCCTGCGCATGGGGCTGGTGCCGGACTGTGGCGTGTTCTACACGCTGCCGCGCATGATCGGACTGCAGCGGGCCAAGGCGCTGATGTTCTCGATGCGCGAGCTCAGCGCCCAGGCCGCGCAAGACCTTGGCATCGTCATGGAAATCGTGCCGGCCGACGGCCTGCAGGCGCGCGCCCGTGCGCTCGCGCAGGCATTCACCGAGGCCTCGCCGGTGGCGGTCAGCCTGACCAAGCAGGCGCTCAATGCATCGCTGGGCCAGGACCTGGGCACCATGCTGGCGATGGAGGCGGACGCGCAGGGCATCGCTTTCTCCACCGGCTACCGCCGCGAGGCCGCCGACCGCTTCATGGCCAAGCAGCCGCTGCGCTACCGCTGGCCGGACTGAGGGGCCGGCCGGGCTTGCTGCCCGCAGCATCGGTCACCCCTTGTTTTCGCCCTTATCTATATAGGCAGGTATCCGGCATCGTCCGACGCCTGCCGCATCATTGTTCACGTTTACCCTGATACCGGTACGACTTATGGGATCTCAAGACCAGAACGCGGCGCCCGCCGCACGCCAGACCCCCTGGATGAACGAAGAGCTGGAAATGTTCCAGGACACGGTGCGCCGCTTCGTCGAGCGCGAACTCGCTCCCAACGAGGCGCGCTGGGCCGAACAAGGCTACATCGACCGCGACATGTGGCGCCGCGCCGGCCAGATCGGGCTGCTGTGCGCCAGCATCCCCGAGGAATACGGCGGCGGCGGGGGCACCTTTGCCCACGAGGCCATCATCACCCAGGAGATGTCGCGCGCGGTCTGCACCAGCCTGGGCAACAACGTGCACAGCGGCATCGTGGCGCATTACCTGCTGCGCTACGGCACCGAAGCGCAGAAGCAGAAATGGCTGCCGCAGATGGCCAGCGGCGAACTGGTGGCCGCCATCGCGATGTCGGAACCCGGCGCCGGTTCCGACCTCAAAGCGATACGCACCCGCGCGCTGCGGGAACCGACCGCGGACGGAGACTGCTATCGCATCAACGGCGCCAAGACCTTCATCACCAACGGCTACCACGCCGACCTGATCTGCGTGGTGGCCAAGACCGATCCGGAAGCCGGTTCGCGCGGCGTGTCGCTGGTCATGGTGGAAACCCGCGACCTGCCAGGCTTCCGTCGCGGCCGCATCCTGGAAAAGATCGGGCAGAAGGGCCAGGACACCGCCGAGCTGTTCTTCGACGACGTGCTGGTGCCGTGCGACAACCTGCTCGGCACGCAGGAGGGGCAGGGCTTTTACCAGTTGATGCAGCAGCTGCCGCAGGAGCGCATGATCATTGCGCTGGGCGCCGTCGCCACCATGCAGCGCGCGATCGAGCTGACCACCGACTACGTGCGCCAGCGCAAGGTGTTCGGCCAGCCGCTCGGCGACCTGCAGAACACGCGCTTCAAGCTGGCCGAATGCAAGACCGTGGCCACCATCGCCGCGACCTTCGTCGACGACTGCATGCAGCGCCTGATGGACGGCCAGCTCGACGCGGCCACCGCGGCGATGGCCAAATGGTGGTGTACCCAACAGAACTGCCAGGTCATCGACGAGTGCCTGCAGTTGCACGGCGGCTATGGCTACATGCTGGAATACCCGATCGCGCGCATGTACGCGAACGCCCGCGTCAGCAAGATCTTCGGCGGCTCCAACGAGATCATGAAGGAGCTGGTCGCGCGCACGCTGTGACCCTGCCCGGCGGGCGCAAAGCGCTATCAGCACTGTCCATGTGCTAGTGCGCGCATGACGCAAAACGTCTGAGACCATGCGAAAAATGAAAGCCGGCACCTGTGCCGGCTTTCGTGCTTATGGTTACAAAACCGGCTGTGCACGGATGGCGGGAAAGGTGTAAGGTGTGTCACAAGCATGGTCAATGGCCCGTCGCGCGCGGAGGCGAAGCCGAGTGGAATCAGCCAAAAGCTGACAGCGAAATCCGGCGGAATGCAGAGGGAAATGCAGCAGCGAAACACCCGTTGCATCGATGCACGATTCGTCAACTCGGACTCCACCATCGCCGTTATTTGACTATGATGAAGTAAAGACTTCGCAACATGACAGGTCTCCAGGCCGGGGTGGTGTACCGCGAACGTTGCGCGAAGCCTTGGGGGTAGCACTACCTACGCCTCGGACGTGAACTCTGACGGGAGTGAGGTATGGACATTTTTGGCCATTACGCTACGCGGTTCGAAGCTCGCAAGGAAGAGGAATACAGCATCCAGGAATACCTGGAGATCTGCAAGAAGGATCCGACTGCCTACGCGACCGCTGCCGAACGCATGCTCGCCGCGATCGGTCAGCCTGAGCTGGTGGATACCCACCACGATCCCAGGCTGTCCCGCCTGTTCTTCAACAAGGTCATTCGCATCTATCCGGCCTTCCGCGACTTCTACGGCATGGAGGACACGATCGAGCAGATCGTCTCGTTCTTCAAGCACGCGGCGCAGGGCCTGGAAGAGCGCAAGCAGATCCTGTATCTGCTCGGGCCTCCCGGCGGCGGCAAGTCCTCGCTCGCGGAGAAGCTGAAGGCGTTGATGGAACAGATCCCCATCTACGCGCTGAAGGGCTCGCCCATCCACGAGTCACCCCTGGGTCTGTTCTCGCCGGAAGAAGACGGCAAGATCCTGGAAGAGGACTACGGCATCCCGCTGCGCTATCTCAATACCATTGCCTCGCCATGGGCAGTGAAGCGCCTGCACGAGTTCAACGGCGACATCACCAAGTTCAAGGTGGTGAAGCTGCGCCCGTCGGTGCTGTCGCAGATCGCGATCTCGAAGACCGAGCCGGGCGACGAGAACAACCAGGACATCTCGTCGCTGGTGGGCAAGGTGGACATCCGCAAGCTCGAGGACTTCCCGCAGGACGACCCGGACGCGTACTCGTATTCCGGCGGCCTGTGCCTGGCCAACCGCGGCCTGCTCGAGTTCGTCGAAATGTTCAAGGCGCCGATCAAGGTGCTGCACCCGCTGCTGACCGCGACCCAGGAGGGCAACTACAAGGGCACGGAAGGCTTCGGCGCGATCCCGTTCGACGGCGTCATCCTGGCGCACTCGAACGAGGCCGAGTGGCAGACCTTCAAGGCGGACAAGAACAACGAGGCCTTCCTCGACCGGATCTATATCGTCAAGGTGCCGTACTGCCTGCGCGTGTCCGACGAGGTCAAGATCTACGACAAGCTGTTGCGCAGCAGTTCGCTGTCGGCCGCCCCGTGCGCGCCCAACACGCTGAAGATGATGGCGCAGTTCGCGGTGCTCACGCGCATCAAGGAGCCCGAGAATTCCAACATCTTCTCCAAGATGCGCGTCTACGACGGCGAGAGCCTGAAGGACGTGGACCCGAAAGCGAAGTCGTACCAGGAATACCGCGACTACGCCGGCATCGACGAGGGCATGAACGGGCTGTCGACGCGCTTCGCGTTCAAGGTCCTGTCCAAGGTCTTCAACTTCGACAACACCGAAGTGGCGGCCAACCCGGTGCACCTGCTGTACGTGCTCGAGCAGCAGATCGAGCGCGAGCAGTTCCCGCCGGAGCAGGAAGCCAAGCTGCTGTCGTATATCAAGGAGTACCTGACCACGCCGTTCGTTGAGTTCATCGGCAAGGAGATCCAGACCGCCTACCTTGAGTCGTATTCTGAGTACGGGCAGAACATCTTCGACCGCTATGTGGTGTTCGCCGACCTGTGGATCCAGGACCAGGAGTACCGCGATCCCAACACCGGCGAAATCCTCGACCGCAACGCGCTGAACGACGAGCTGGAAAAAGTGGAAAAGCCCGCGGGTATCTCCAACCCGAAGGACTTCCGCAACGAGATCGTCAACTTCGTGCTGCGCGCGCGGGCCAACAACGGTGGCAAGAACCCGGTCTGGACCAGCTATGAAAAACTGCGGATGGTGATTGAGAAGCGCATGTTCTCCACCACGGAGGACCTGCTCCCGGTGATCTCGTTCAACGCCAAGTCTTCCCGCGAAGACCAGGACAAGCACGAGAACTTCGTCAACCGCATGGTCGAGAAGGGGTACACGCCCAAGCAAGTGAGACTGTTGGTGGAGTGGTATCTGCGCGTAAGAAAGTCATCGTAACGGCGCCGCGGAACAGGTCTCTCAACGAGGGCAACATATGGCTACGGTCATCGATCGGCGCGAAAACGGCGGCAACAAGAGTGCCGTCAACCAGCAACGCTTCATCAAGCGCTACCGCGAGCAGATCCGGCAAGCGGTGGCAAAGGCGGTGTCCGGCCGGAAGATCATGGACATCGAGCAGAGCGGGCAGGTGTCCATTCCGGTCAAGGACATCAGCGAACCGATCTTCCACCACGGCCCGGGCGGGCGGCGCGAATGGATTCACCCTGGCAACAAGAAATTCGTCAAGGGTGATTCCTTCGACCGCCAGCAGCAGGGCGGCGGCGGGACCGGTTCGCGGGCCAGCGACAGCGGCGAGGGCGAGGACGATTTCGTCTTCACGCTGTCGCGCGAGGACTTCCTCAATTTCTTCTTCGAGGACATGGCGCTGCCGGACCTGGCCAAGCGCCACCTCGCCAAGATTGCCGAGGTGCGCAAGGTGCGCGCCGGCTATTCCATCGACGGCACCCCGTCCAACCTGTCGATCCTGCGCACCATGCGCAGTTCGCTGGGGCGGCGCATCGCCTTGTCCAGCCCATACCAGAAGCGCCTGCGCCAGCTGGAGCTGGCCTATGCCGAGGCACTGGAGCAGGACGGACCGTATGCCGAAGGCACGCTCGAGCTGATGGAGAAGATGCGGCACCTGCGCGCCTGCATCGATCGTGTTCCATTTATCGAGAAGCTCGACCTGCGCTACAACAACCGCGTGCTGAAGAAGCGTCCGCAGGCCCAGGCGGTGATGTTCTGCCTGATGGACGTGTCCGGCTCGATGGACGAGAGCCGCAAGGACCTGGCCAAGCGCTTCTTCATGCTGCTGTACCTGTTCCTGAAGCGCAACTACGAGCGCATCGACGTGGTGTTTATCCGCCATCACACCGTGGCGAAGGAAGTCGAAGAGGAAGATTTCTTCCACTCGCGCGAGTCCGGCGGCACCGTCGTGTCGAGCGCGCTGAAGCTGATGGTAGAGGTCATCCATGACCGCTATCCGCCCAGCCAGTGGAACATCTATTGCGCGCAGGCCTCGGACGGGGATAACTGGGCCGGCGATTCCGAGTTGTGCGGGCGGCTGTTGCGCGAGTCGATCCTGCCGCTGGTGCAGTATTACGCCTATGTGGAGGTAGCGTCGGAAGAGCCGCAGAACCTCTGGGAAGAGTATCTGACGGTGAAGAGCCAGTTCGATCACTTTGCGATGCAGCGCATCATCGGCGCGGACGAGATCTACCCGGTGCTGCACGACCTGTTCCAGAAACGCGCGGCATAATCAGTGCTGGGCCGGCCATTGGCGGCAATGGCCGGCAAGCCGCGGTGAAGAAGGCAATATTGGCAAGACAGGGGACCTGGCGGCGCGCCCGCGCCGCAAGCACCGGCCTGCCTGTCCTGCGCGGACGAAAGGGGCGACGATGGCTTATCTGTCCACGGGTTCGGAATGGACCTTCGAGCTGATCAACCGGTATGACCGCGAGATTTCCCGCATCGCCGGCGAATTCGGCCTGGATACCTATCCCAATCAGATCGAGATCATCACCGCAGAGCAGATGCTCGACGCCTACGCGTCGGCGGGGCTGCCGGTGGGCTACAGCCACTGGTCCTACGGCAAGCACTTCCTGGCGTCGGAGCGCAGCTACCAGCGCGGGCACATGGGGCTGGCCTACGAGATCGTCATCAACTCCAATCCCTGCATCGCCTACCTGATGGAGGAGAACACCATGCCGATGCAGGCGCTGACGATCGCGCATGCCTGCTACGGCCACAACTCCTTCTTCAAGGGCAACTACCTGTTCCGCACCTGGACCAACGCCGACGCCATCGTCGACTACCTGCTGTTCGCCAAGAACTACGTGGCCGAGTGCGAGCAGCGCTACGGCGAGCAGGAGGTGGAACTGCTGCTGGACTCCTGCCACGCGCTGCAGAACTACGGCGTGGACCGCTACAAGCGACCGAAGAAGCTGTCGATCACCGAGGAAAAGGCGCGTCAGGCCGACCGCGAGAACTACCTGCAGATGCAGGTCAACGACCTGTGGCGCACCCTGCCCAAGCACCGGCCGCACGCGCTCGCGTCGGAAGACGAAACGGCCGAGCCGGATGTCCAGTTCCCGCCCGAGCCGCAGGAGAACCTGCTGTATTTCATCGAAAAGAATGCCCCCAAGCTGGCGCCGTGGCAGCGCGAGATCGTGCGCATCGTGCGCAAAATCGCGCAGTATTTCTACCCGCAGCGCCAGACCAAGGTGATGAACGAAGGCTGGGCCACGTTCTGGCACTACACCATCATCAACCAGCTGTACGAGGAAAAGCTGGTCAACGACGCCTTCATGATGGAGTTGCTGCAGGCGCACACCAACGTCATCTACCAGCCGCCGTACCACAGCCCCTACTACAGCGGCATGAACCCCTACACGGTGGGCTTCCTGATGTTCCAGGACCTGCGCCGCATGTGCGAGAACCCGACCGACGAAGACTATCGCTGGGCGCCCGAGATCGCCGGCACCGACTGGCGCAAGACGCTGGACTTCGCCATGCGCAACTTCAAGGACGAGAGCTTCCTGCTGCAGTTCCTGTCGCCGCGCGTGATCCGCGAGCTGAAGCTGTTCTCGGTGCTGGACGATGACCGCGAGGGCAAGCTGCGCGTGACCGCGATCCATGACGACGAGGGCTACCGCGCCATCCGCCAGCTGATGGCGGCGCAGTATGACCTGTCCAGCATGGAGCCCAATATCCAGGTCACCAACGTCGATGTCGGCGGCGACCGCTCGCTGACACTGCGCCATCTGCAGAACGACCGGCGTCCGCTGGCGCACAACTTCGATGAGGTGGTGCGGCACGTGACCCGGCTGTGGGGCTTTACCGTGCGGCTGGAGGTGGCCTATGAAGACGGCCGCACCGAGCTCAAGTACGAATGCAAGCCTGAGCGCCGCCACCGTCGCCCGCACGGCAGCGGGCTGAGCCTGGCCGCCTGACCGGCAGGCGGCCCCCGGGCCCCGCCGCTTCAGGCGGCGGGCGCCGGCTCGCACCAGTCGCGCACCAGTTCCACCGCCTTGCGGCCGTCGCTGGCACAGACCGCTTCGCCCAGCACGCGGCTCCAGCAGCGTTCCGACCCGTCCGCCACGCGCCACGCATGCAGCCGGCGCGTATAGAGCTGCAGGTCATATTCCTCGGTAATGCCGATCGCGCCGTGCACGGCATGGGCGATCGCCGCCACCGGCGTGACCGCGTCGCTGGCGCGCAGCTTGCCGATTGCCGCGCGCAGCGGGTCGGGCGTGGCGCCGTCGCTGTCGCAGGCCAGTTGCGCCGCCACCCGCGCCGCGGCGACATGCTCGGCCATCTCGCTGACCTGGTGCTGGATCGCCTGGAACTTGCCGATGGCGCGGCCGAACTGCTGGCGGTCATTGGCGTATTGCAGCGTAACGTCAAGCACTTGCGATAGCGCGCCGGCCAGTTGTGCCGCGTGCAGGCAGGCGCCCAGCGTGCGCACGGTGCCGGCCGGCAACTGGAATGCCGCGGCCGCGGCGGCGTCGGGGCGCGGCACGCGCAGCGTCAGGTCGCCGTGGGCGCCGGTGGCCTCGGTGCGCGCCGCCGCGGCTGGCAGCAGCAGGCAGCGCTCGCCGTCCTGCAGCAGCAACCACTGCGCATGGCGGGCGTCCGCTACCAGCGTGGCGGCGGCACCGTCGTCGAAGCTCGCCAGCGCGATCGGGCCGTCTGGCAGCGCGACGCCATTGGCATGCAGCAGCGCGCGCGCAAAGATGGTCTGCGCCAGCGGCAGAGGCAGGGCGTGGCGGCCGGTGACGAACAGCACCGGTGCCAGTTCGCGCAGCGCCAGCGCGGCGCCGCCGGCGGATTCGGGCAACAGGCAGTCGGCGAAGCCGCTGTCTTGCAGCGCCTGCCATAGCGGCAGCGGGTCGGCCTGCAATTCCAGCGCGCGCACCGTGGCGGGCGTGCAGCAGTCGCGCAGCAGCGCGTCGAGGGCGTCGGAGTAGGCGTTATGCATGGGCAATCTCGTTCAGGATGGCGGTCGACGGGAGCGGATCAGCGCAGGCCCAGTCCGCGCGCGATCATGCCGCGCAGGATTTCGCGGGTGCCGCCGCGCAGCGAGTACGACGGCGCGATCTGCGTCACATAGGCCAGGGTGCGGTACAGCGCTCCATCGGCCGCGAGTGCCGGTTCGTCGCCAAGCGCGGCTTCGACCAGGGCCGGCACCGACTGCTCGAAGGTGGTGCCCAGGTCCTTGACCAGCGCGGCCTCCACCACCGGGCTTTCGCCCGCGGCCAGCCGCGCCGTGACCGCCAGCGACATCGCGCGCAGCACCGCCAGGTGGCCGGCAAGGCGGCCCGCGGTGACGGTGTCGCGGCGCGCGGGCGGCAGGCGGCGCAGGGCGTCGAGCCAGGTGTCGAGCAGCACCACGCTGGAATACAGCCGCTCCGGGCCGCTGCGCTCGAACGCCAGCTCGGCGTTGACCTGCTCCCAGCCGCTGCCCTCGTTGCCGACCAGCGCATCCGGGGCCAGCGCCACGTCGTCGAAGGTCACTTCCGAGAAGTGCGCATCGCCGGTCAGGTCGCGGATCGGCCGCACCGTGACGCCCGGCGCGTGCAGGTCGACGATGAACTGCGACAGCCCGGCCTGCCGGTCTTGCGGCGTGCCCGAGGTGCGTACCAGCGCGATCATGAAGTGGCAGCGGTCGGCGTTGGTGGTCCAGATCTTGCGCCCGTTCAGGCGCCAACTGCCATCCGGCTGGCGCACCGCGCGCGTGGCCACGCTGGCCAGGTCCGAGCCGGAATTGGGCTCGCTCATGCCGATGCAGAAAAATGCCTCGCCGCGGCTGATCGCGGGCAGGTAGCGCGCCTTCTGCGCGTCGTTGCCGTAGCGCAGGATCAGCGGGCCGCTCTGGCGGTCGGCAATCCAGTGCGCCGACACCGGCGCGCCGCACGCCAGCAGTTCTTCCACCAGCACGAAGCGCGAAAACGGGTCCAGCCCCGCGCCGCCATACTGCGCCGGCAGCGTGATGCCGACCCAGCCGCGCGCGGCCAGCGCCCGGCTGAAGCCGGCATCGAAGCCCATCCACGAGCGCGCCCGCGTTTCCGGCGGCAGCGCCGGCAGGTGCTGGTCCAGGAAGGCCCGCACCTCGGCGCGGAATGCCGCGGCGTGGGGCGGCAAGGTGGTGAGGGTGAAGGTGGAGAGCAATGCGGTCACGTTTGAGTCCTGTCGCTTGATATGGCAGAGGCGTGCTTTGGATTCCCCGCAGCGTTACCGACCCGCCAGCAGCCGGCGCGCGGTATAGGTCATCACCTGTTCGCCGCGCTGGTTGAACACCTCGATGCGGGAGTCCACCACGGCGCGGCCGCTGCGCGAGGTCGGGCGGATGCCGGTCACGGTCACGGTGGCGTGGATGGTGTCGCCGACCAGCACCGGGCCGTGGATCTGCTGCGTCAGTTCCAGCATCGCCAGCCCGGTGCCCTGGATCATGGTCTGCAGGATGAAGCCCTCGATCAGCGTATAGGTCAGCGCCGCCGGCACCGGCCGGCCCTGGATCGCGCCGCCGTCGTAGCCGGCTTCGATAAAGATGGCCTCGACCATGCCGGTGACCGAGATGAAGTTGACCAGGTCGGTCTCGGTCACGGTGCGGGAGAAGGTGCGGAAGGCCTGGCCCTCGTGCAGGTCTTGCCAGTAGAAGCCCTGGCCCAGGCGGGGCAGTTCTGCATGCGTCATGGTGTCTCCGTGGCGGGGGCGCAGCGCGCCGCGCCGCTCTGTTGCAGTTGCGCGATCTGCTCGGTGCCGAGCCCGGCTTCGGCCAGCACCGCGCGGGTGTGTTCGCCCAGCCGCGGCGGCAGCGCCAGCGGTGCGCGCTGGCCGTCGAAGCGCACCGGCGCGCCGGGAAAGCGCAGCTTGCCCATGACTGGATCGTCGGCGGTCTCGAAGAAGCCGGTGGCGGCCAGGTGCGGATCGTGCGGCAGGTCGTCGAGCGTGTTGATGCGCGCCACCGGGATCTGCAGCCGTTCGCATAGCGCCACCCAGTGCGCGGTGCTGTGTGCCTGCACGATCTCGCCGGTCAGTTCGTACAGGGTCTCGATATGCTCGGTGCGGGCCGCGATGCCGGCAAAGCGCGCATCGGCAGCCAGGTCCGGACGGCCGGCGGCGTGGAAGAAGTCGCGCCAGTGCGCATCGGTGTACGGCATCATGCAGACATGGCCGTCGGCGCTGCGGTAGGGGCGGCGCAATCGCGCCAGCACGCGCGGATAGCCGCTCGGGCCGCGCGGCGGTTCGAAATGCCGGCCGTAGAAGTGCTCGACCAGGTTGAACGCCACCATCGATTCGAACATCGGCACCTCGACCAGCGTGCCATGCCCGCTGCCGCCGTCGGCCCGGCGCCGGGCGCGGCCAGCCAGCGCCGCGCACACCGACAGCGCCGCCACCAGCGCGCTGGTCTTGTCCGCGGCAATGGTCGGGAAGTAGCGGCTGTCGCCGGTCTGCGCGGCCATCAGCGCGGCATTGCCAGACAGGCCCTGGATGATGTCGTCGTAGGCCGGCCGGCCGCCATAGGGGCCGTCCTCGGCAAAGCCGAGCAGGCTGACGAAGACCAGGTCCGGATGCCGCGCCCGCACCGTGTCGGGGTCCAGCCCGAGCGCCGCCAGCTTCTGCGGGCGCATGCTGTGCATCAGCACGTCGGCGCGGTCCAGCACCCGCGCCAGCGCGGCCTGCGCGGCGGGCTGCTTCAGGTCCAGCACCACGCTGCGCTTGCCGCGGTTGACCCCCAGGAAGATCGCCGCCATGCCGGGTTCGGCGGCGGGCCCGGTGCGGCGCGTGGAATCGCCCTCGGGCGGCTCGACCTTGATCACCTCGGCGCCGAGGTCGGCCAGCCACTGGCTGGCATATGGCCCCATCACCACCGTGGACAGGTCGACCACGCGGATGCCTGCAAGCGGCAACATAGTGTCTCCGGTCTTTTGTACTGTGGGCCACAGGGTAGATCAGCGCGGACCGGCTGGTCTAATATTAGTTTTTTAGCAATCGATATCGTCTGGATATTGGAAACCATGGACCTGCGCCAACTGCAGCAGTTTGTCGCCCTGGCCGAGACCGGCAATTTCCACCGCGCCGCCGAACGGCTGCACATGGCGCAGCCGCCGCTTTCGATTTCGATCCGCAAGCTCGAGGAGCAGCTCGGCACGGCGCTGTTCGTGCGCACCTCGCGCGGGGTGCGGCTGACGCAGGCAGGGGAGGCCGCGCTGCATGACGCGCGCCGGGCGCTGTTCCATGCGCAGCAGGCGCGCGCCGCGGCGATGGCGGCGGGGCAGGGCGAGCGCGGGGCGTTGCGCATCGGCTTTATCGGCTCGGCCACCTATGCGCTGCTGCCCAAGCTGATCCCGGCGTTCCGCGCCGCGCATCCCGGCATCGAGTTGATCCTGCATGAATCGACCACCGCCGCGATCCTCGACCGGCTGGAGAAGCACCAGATCGATGCCGGGCTGGTGCGTTTCCCGATCCTGAGCAGCGGCGGCTACGCGCTCACGCCGCTGGAGAACGATGTCTTCGTCGCCGCGGTGCCGGCCGACAGCCCGCTGGCGCGCGCCGACGCGATCGCGCTGCGCGCGCTGGCCGACCAGCCCTTTATCATGTATCCGGCGACGCAGGTGCCCAACCTGCATGCGGTGGCGATGATGCTGTGCCAGCAGGCAGGCTTCGTGCCGCGCGTCACCCAGGAGGCGGTGCAGGTGCAGACCCAGGTAAGCCTGGTGGAAAGCGGGTTGGGCGTGGCGCTGGTGCCCAGCGTGGCGGCGCGCTACGCCAACCAGCGCGTGCGCTTCCTGCCGTTGTCGAGCCCGCGTCCGGCGGGCCGCATCGGCATTGCGCTGGCGGCGCGGCCCGATGATGGCGACCGCCAGGTGCAGCGCTTCCTGGCGGCGGCGCAGGCCGCGGTGCAGGCGGCGCAAAGATAGCCGGCGAGGACGTGCGCCGCGTCAGGCGGCGCGCGGGCGCGGCGTGCGCGGCCGGATCGCCGAGGTCATGCCGGCGCGCTCCAGGTTGACGCCGGGCAGCAGGTGCAGCAGCCGCACCAGCTCGGACTGGCGGTGCGTGCCGGTCTTGCGCAGCGTGTCGCGGATATGCACGCGCACGGTATGGGGCGAGAGGAACTCGCGCTCGGCAATCTCGTTGAGGGTTTCACCCGCGGCCAGCCGGATGGCGATGATGCTTTCCTTGCGCGACAGCCCGAACAGCGAGGTCAGCACGCCGGCATCCAGCACCGAGCGCGATTCGGAATTGCCCAGCAGCAGCATCGCCGCCGGCAGCTGCCACGGGCCCTCCACCGGCTGGCGCGAAACCAGCGGCGTGACGATGATCGGCACCGGCTGCCCACCCGAGGTGATATGCATCCACGAGCCCGACGCGGCGTCGGCGCCGCGGCCGCGCATGGCGCCGTCGAGCAGCTTGCGCAGCACCGCCTGCAGCGTGTCGCTGTGGGCGCGCAGCACGCCGTCCCGCAGCGACAGGTGGCTGTCGGCCTGCACCAGCGCTTCGGCCCAGCTGTTGGCGTAGCGCACGCGCAGGTCGGCCTGCAGCACCATCACGCCGAAGTCCAGGGTATCGAGGCCGGCCAGGCCCAGGCTGGCCAGCCCGCTCAGCTCGAAGTTGCGCTGTTGCATGCGCGCGGCGCGCACCCAGTGCGGCATCACATGCGACAGGCGCCGCTCGCGCTGGCCCGTGCTGATGCTGCCGGCGTTGGTGCCGCTCATCAGCACGCACACTTCGGCGTTCTCTACCAGGCGCACGCCTTGTTCCAGCTCGTTGCAGGCCAGCGCCGCGGTATCGGTCGCGTCGCCACCGCAACAGCGCGCCGCGGCGTCGGGCAGTGCACTGTCGGCGCCGCCAGACCAGTCGAGCGGTCCGGGCAGGCAGTCGGGCAAGCTGGCGCCGCTGGTGAAGCAGCCGTGCGGGGTGACCCCCAGGCGGGCATGGCCTGCCAGCTTGTCCCAGATCAGGTAGCGCGGGCTGACGGTGCAGGTGTACCGTGAAAACAGGTCAAGGGCGGCGGGCATGGCCGCGACGTCGAGCGCGGACTCATAGATGGAGTCGACCAGACGATGGAAGTCCTCGTCCGTTGTCGGGTGTTCGCCCATGTTCAGATCCCCCCGGTGGCAAACGCCTCTTGCTCTGCGCCACGGCAAGTGGCTACATCCCTTCGTGTTATCGGTTCCGTTCTGGCGTTCTGTAGTGGCGCCGATACGGCTGCTGCCGGCAGTGCCTGGTCGGTCGCGCTTGCCTTGCCGCAATCATGCCAAACAATGTTGTATGTTTTATACCCCGTGTTGGAGGGGGAAACCCCGATTGTGCGGCGCAAAATTCTCATCACGCTTATCTGCGTGGACTTTCGGGGCCGGATACGAGCTGGGCCAGAAGCAACTTCAGCCGCTCGCCCGAGTGCAGGCGGTCACCGGGGCGCGGGCTTTGTCGCCAGCTCCCCGGCAGGCAACTCCACCGCGCCGCCATCGACCTGGATGGTCAGGTTCGGCGACGCCATGCGGATGCCGCTGGCATCGAAGTTGCGCTTGAGCCGGGCATTGAAGGCACGGGTGATTTCCGCCTGCATCAGCGGCCGGGTCTTGATCTGGGCCAGCACCACCGGGCCGCTCGGGTCGAAGCGGTCCAGGCCGAGGATCTCGAGCCCGGACATCAGCTTGTGGCCGAAGCGGAGGTCGCGTGCCAGTTCGGCGCCGGTGGCGCGGATCAGTTCCAGCGCCCGGTCCAGGTCGCTCTGGTAGCTGATGCCGATACTGAGCACGGCATAGCCATAGCCGCGCGAGAGATTCTTGACGGCCTTGATCTGGCTGTATGGCAGCGTATGCAGCGCGCCGCGGCCGTCGCGCAGCTTGACGGTGCGGATGGTCATGGCCTCGACCACGCCGGCGTGGTCGGGCAGCTCGATCGAGTCGCCGATGGCGATGGAATCCTCGACCACGATAAACAAGCCGGTGATCAGGTCCTGCACCAGGCTTTGCGCGCCGAAGCCGATGGCCAGGCCGACCACTCCCGCGCCGGCCAGCAGCGGCGTCACGTTGACCCCCAGGTTGGCGAGCACCACGATCACGGTGAGCACCAGCAGGCCGATGAACGAGGCATTGCGCACCAGCGGCAGGATGGTCCTGGCGCGCAGGCTGGGCTGGGCGGCGCGCGCGTGCGCGGGCGACAAGGACTGCGTGATTGCGGTATCGATCAGCAGCCAGACCAGCCAGGCCAGCAGCACCGTACCGGTGACGCGCAACGCGGCCTCGGTCAGGTGACGTCCGGCGGCCGACGATTCGGCCAGCCGCACCAGCGAAGAGCCCCACACGCGCATGACCATTTCCACGAACCCTGCCCACACCACCACACGCGCCAGCGCCAGCGCAAAGCGCCCGAAGCGCTGCAGGTAGGCCGAGCGGCGCCGGTCGCGGATGCGCGGCGCGCGCGCGTCGGCCTTGGGCGAGCGCCCCAGCACCATCGTCATCAGCAGCGCGGCGACAAACAGTGCCACCGATGCCACCGTGCGGCGCAGGAACACGTCGGCATGCCCCGTGGCCAGCACCGTGCCGATTACTGACGCCACCACCACGGCCAGCACAGGCAGGTGCCAGGCGTGGCCGGCAAGGCGCAGCAGGTCGGTCACGGCGGGATGGGCCTGGCGGAAGGGCAGCGGCCGCTGGCTGATCAGCTGGCCGATCTGGCGCCGGAAACACAGCGCGAACGCACCGATGCCGAGCGCCGCGGCGATATTGGCCAGGGTGGAGACCAGCGCCGACAGGTTGCTGCCCAGCAACGCGACCATGCGGCCGTCGGCCGCGCCGTTGCCCAGTGCCGCCAGCGCGCCGGTGCAGAACAGCAGCCACGGCGAACGCGCCAGCAGTTGCCGCACCGCCAGTTGCCGGTGTGCGCTGCGGAACAGCGCGAAGATGACCTGGCACACCGCCGCGGCGATCGCGCCGGCCACGATCGCGTAGGCCACCAGCACCGCGGCGACGCTGGCCGGCGATTGCGCGAACAGGTGCCGGGCCAGCAACAGCGTCAGCCCGAATGCCACCACCCAGGGCCCGATATGGCGCAGCATGTAGAGGCCGACGTCGACCCACGAGGGCAGTTCCGGCAGCTTGCCGCGCGGCGCGCGCGCGGTGCCCGCGGTGCGCCGCCGCCGCAGCCGGTGGCCGGCCTCGTACAGCAGCCAGCCGCACACCGCCCATGCCGCCAGCACCAGCGCGAATTCGCGCAGCGAGTCCAGTGCCGGGCGCGTGCCGCCCAGCGTCAGCGCGGCGCGCCATTCCTCGGCCGCGAAGCGCGTGCGCCAGCCCCAGTATTGCCACGGGCCACGGTCTTCGCGCAGGTGCGAGTCGACCTCGTCCAGCACCTGCGCCATGGCACCGATCAGCCCGGGCGCCGAGGCCGCGGCCGGCGCGGCGGGCGCCATCGCCGCTGACGCCGCCAGGCCCTGCCGCAGGGTTTGCAGCTGGCCTACCAGCGCGCGCCGCGCGCCGTCGTCCTGCAGCGTGGCGATGACCTGGTCCAGCGACTGCGCCAGCGGCATGCTGGCGGCGGGCGCGCTGGCGGCAGCCGCGGGTTTTTCCGCCGGCGCGAGCAAGGCCGCGAGCGGGCCGGCCGGGGCCGCGGGCATGGCGCACAGCAGCGCCAGCAGGCCGGCCAGCCAGGCCAGGGCGGCATGCCGGCGGCGCCGGGAAAAGGCGTGAGGTTGGGGTTTGCGCATGGCGGGTGATCGTCTGCCGGCTCGCGCCGGCGCCGGAATGGCCATCGATCGCGCCACTGTAACGCATCGGTCGCGTGGTGTGCCGGGCGGCGTTCTGGCGCGCACCGGGCGCATTCGTCGCATTCGTCGCTTCAGACGATGCATCGGCGGCCCCGATCCCCGAATCTCGAACCCACTCCGGCACAGGCGCTTCTCGCGCCTGCCGGCTTCAACCAGAACGCGGCCGCGCAGCGCGGCCGCACGGCAACAAGAGACAAAGGAAAGACGGCATGGAACTCAATGCATCGGTATCGGCAGTGGTGACGGGTGGCGCTTCGGGGCTGGGCGCGGCGACGGCGCGGGCGCTGGCGGCGCAGGGCGTGCGCGTGGCACTGTTCGACCTGAACGCCGAGAAGGGCGAGGCGCTGGCGCGTGAACTCGGCGGCGTGTTCTGCCAGGTCAACGTGACCTCCGAGGCCGAGGTCGAGGCCGGCTTTGCCAAGGCACGCGCCGCCATCGGCCAGGAGCGCATCCTGGTCAACTGCGCCGGCACCGGCAATGCGATCAAGACCGCCTCGCGCTCCAAGGAGGCGCCGGACCAGATCAAGCATTTCCCGTCCGATGCCTTCGAGCGCATCATCCAGATCAACCTGATCGGCACCTTCCGCTGCATCGCGCGTTCGGCCGCCGGCATGCTGACGCTGGACACCGCGGGCGGCGAGCGCGGCGTGATCATCAACACCGCGTCGGTGGCGGCGCAGGACGGCCAGATGGGGCAGGCGGCGTACTCGGCATCGAAGGCGGCCGTGGTCGGCATGACGCTGCCGATCGCGCGCGACCTGGCGGGCGAGGGCATCCGCGTCAACACCATCCTGCCCGGCATCTTCAATACCCCGCTGCTGCAGGGCGCGGCCGAGAACGTCAAGGCCGCGCTGGCCGCCTCGGTGCCGTTCCCCAAGCGCCTGGGGCAGCCGGAAGAGTTTGCCTCGCTGGCGGTCGAGATGTGCCGCAACGGCTATTTCAACGGCGAGTCGGTGCGACTGGACGGCGCCATCCGCATGGCGCCGCGCTGAACTCACGACCGGCTTGTCGCCATGTGCGGACCCGCGTCACGCGAGTCCGCACATGGCATGAAATCTTTGGGAGACGCGGATGGATTTCAGCTATCTGACGACGCTGCCTCACGCGGTGCGCCATTTCGCGCGCCTGCGGCCGGAGGCGGTGGCGTATTCGTTCGAAGGCCGGCAGACCACCTACGCCGAATTCGAGCGCAACACCGACCGCGTGGCGCAGGCCTTGCTGGCCGAAGGCGTGCGCGCGGGCGACCGCATCGGCTATATCGGCAAGAACAGCGACCACTATTTCGAGCTGCTGCTGGGCGCGGCCAAGACCGGCGCGGTGATGGCGCCGGCCAGCTGGCGCCTGGCGCCGCCCGAGGTGGAGTTCATCCTCGCGCATTGCGATGCCGTGGTGCTGTTTGTCGGCGCCGAGTCGGCGGCGATGGTGCGCAAGCTGCTGCCGGCGCTGCCGCTGGTGCGCAAGGTGGTGGTGATGGAGCCGTGCGACGGGCAGGGCCACTGGCCTTGCTACACCGACTGGCGCGACGCGCATCCGGCCACGCCGCCCGCGCATGAGCCGGAGGCGCACGACGTGGTGCTGCAGTTGTACACGTCAGGCACCACCGGCCGGCCCAAGGGCGCGATGCTGACGCACCGCAACCTGACCATCGGCACCGAGGTCAGCGAGCGCGAACACCTGGCCTGGTCGCATTGGGTCGCCGACGATATTTCGCTGGTGGCGATGCCGGTGGCGCATATCGGCGGCTCCGGCTGGGGCCTGCGCAACCTGCTGTCGGGCGCCAAGGGCGTGGTCGCGCGCGAGTTCGATCCGCGCGCGGTGCTCGACTTTATCGAGCACGAGCGCGTCAGCAAGCTGTTCCTGGTGCCGGCCGCGATGCAGATCGTGCTGCGCGACCCGCGCGCGCGCCAGGTCGACTATTCGCGCCTGAAGTACCTGCTGTACGGCGCCGCGCCGATTCCCGCGGCGCTGCTGCGCGAGGGCATCGAGGTATTCGGCTGCGGCTTCGTGCAGCAGTACGGCATGACCGAGACCACCGGCACCATCGTCGCGCTGCCCCCCGAGGACCACACCACCGACGAGGTGCCGCGCATGCGCGCCGCGGGCAAGGCGCTGCCGGGGGTCGAGCTGAAGGTGGTGGATTACGAAGGGCGCCAGCTGGCCCCGGGCGAGGTCGGCGAGGTGGTGGTGCGCTCGCAGCACAACATGGCCGGCTACTGGAAGCAGCCCGAAGAGACCGCGCGCACCATCGATGCCGACGGCTGGCTGCGCACCGGCGACGCCGGCTACATGGATGCCGAGGGCTACCTGTACATCCACGACCGCGTCAAGGACATGATCATCAGCGGCGGCGAGAACGTCTATCCGGCCGAGGTCGAAAGCGCCATCTATGGCCATCCGCAGGTGGCCGACGTGGCCGTGATCGGCGTGCCGGACGAGAAGTGGGGCGAGGCGGTCAAGGCCATCGTCGTGCTCAAGCCGGGGCAGGCGGCGGACCGCGATGCCATCCTCGCCTGGACGCGCCAGCGCGTGGCCGGTTTCAAGGTGCCGAAGAGCATCGAGTTCGTCGAGGCGCTGCCGCGCAACCCGTCGGGCAAGCTGCTGCGCCGCAAGCTGCGCGAGCCCTTCTGGGAGGGCATGAACCGGCAGGTGAACTGAAGCCCCGGTCCCCCGCAATGCCAAGCCCGCCGCAACCGGCGGGCTGTTTTGCATGCCGGCCCTGGCTATTTTTTCTTGATCACGCTGACCTTGCCGTCAGCCTCCAGGTACAGCGCCTTGACCTTGTCGATCGAATCGAGGCCCTCCTCACGGTACTTGGCCTCGAGTTCCTCGTCGGTGATGGATTCACGCCGCATGTTTTCGCGCAGCTTGGTGCCGTCGCGCACCAGCAGCACCTTTTTCGGTTCGGCAAAGCGCTGGAAGCCGGGGAAGTGGAAGGCCAGCAGGTCGATCAGCCGGTTCCACGCGATCAGCGTCACCACCAGCAGCACGGCATCGGCGACGCTCTCGCCCTTGCCGGCCATGCCGCTCTGCGCGGCATCGGCAACGATCACGATCACCAGCAGGTCGGCAATACCGAGCGAGCCGACGTCGCGCCGGGCCACGAAGCGGAACAGCAGGAACAGCGCCCAGTACATCAGCGAGCCGCGCACGATGATCTCGAGCGGCGACAGGGTGAAGAGAAGGGCTTCGCGCCAGTCGAACGACAGGTCCATACGCGAGAGCCAGCAACTTCCAGGCCACATTGCAATGCGCGCGCCGGTGGCGCCGGGGTCGCCGCGGTTGCAGTAATTCTTACACCGGCCGAGTATGGTTTGCCGCGGCCGGGCCATGAAGCCCGGCCTTGCGCAGCGGGCTCAATCGGCCTGGATGCCGAACTCCTTGACGACCTTGGTGTAGCGCGCCGTGTCGGCGGCAATCAGCCTGGCCAGCACGGCGGGATCGCCGCCCGAAGGCGTGACCGCGATGGTGGCCATGCGCGACACCACGTCGGGCATCTTCAGGATCTCGTTGACGTGCGCGTTGAGCGTGCGCACCACCTCGGCCGGCATGTTCTTCGGCCCCAGCAGCGCCTGCCAGGCGCCGATCTCGACATCCTTATAGCCCAGCTCGGCCAGCGTCGGCACGCTGGGTGCGAACGGCGAGCGCTTCTGGTCGGCCACCGCCAGCGGCACCAGGCTGCCGTTGCCCACGTACTGTGAAATCGCGCCGTAGGTGATGTAGGTGACCGGCACCTGGCCGCCGATCACGTCGACGATGGCGGGCGCCAGGCCACGGTACGGCACCTGGCTGATCTTGATGCCGGCGGACTTGTTGAACAGCTCGCCCATGATGTGCATCGGCGAGCCATTGCCGGGGGTGGCATAGGTCTCGACCTTGCCAGCCTTGGCGCGCGCCACCAGGTCGCTGACCTTGGTGATGCCGGTGCCCTTGTTGACCACCACGAACAGCGACTGCGTGCCGATCTGGCTGATCGGCGTGAAGTCCTGCTGCACGTCGTAGCTGGCGCCGGTACCGGCGCGCAGCACCAGCGGCGCGATCGCGACGGTGTTGGGCGCGAGCAGCAGGGTGTGGCCGTCCGGGTTGGCGCGCGCCACGTAGGCGCTGCCGATGGTGCCGGCGGCGCCGGTGCGGTTTTCCACCACCACGGATTGCTTCAGGCGCGGGGCCAGTTTCTCGGCCAGCATGCGCGCCAGCACGTCGACGTCGCCGCCGGCGGGGTAGGCGACGACGATGGTGACGGGCTTGCTCGGGTACGAGCCCTGGGCCAGCGCGCTGCCAGCGCCCAGCAGGGCGGCGGGAGCGAGCGTGGCGGCGGCCAGGGTGGCCAGGAGGTGGCGTCGTGCGGACTTCATGATCTTCAGACCTCGGTAAAACCGGGCACCGGCCCGGGGGCGGTGCCGCGTGGAGTGGAATCCGGCGCGCGGCGCCGGCGGCGACGATGGATCGACGGACTCAGAAAATGTGCTTGATGCCGAGCATCGAGCCCCACTGGTTCTCGCCCGGACGCGGGGCCGAACCGGGCGAGCCGCCGCTGACCGACATGGCAAGCTGGCCGCCGTTGTTGATAAAGCCCGCGGTGGCATAGACCGAGGTGCGCTTGCTGAAACTGTAGGTCGCGCGCAGCGCGTACAGCATGGCCTGGTTGTCGCTGCCGTGATAGTTCAGGAAGTACACCTGCCCGGCCAGGTTGACCGCGGGCGTGATGTCGTGCGAGACGCCGGCGTAGTACAGGTCGCTGACCGGCGTCGGGCTGCCCTCGTTGTCGCGGCGGATCCAGCCGGCGCCGAGCTTGGTGTTCTTCAGCAGCATGTAGCCGCCCAGCGACAGGCGGTCGTCGGTCAGGTTGCTGCTGGTCAGGCCTCCGAAAGCGCCGGGGCCACCGCGCTGCGAGTCGTAGGCCGCGATCACGCCCCAGGTCTTGTTGTCGTAGCCGACCATGGCCGACCATTCGCGGCACGCCTTCTTGTCGGCGGGGTTCTCGCCGGCGCAGTTGGTGCCGGCCGGGCTGGGCCCGGCATTGACCGCGTCGCGCCCGAAGCTGTAGGTGGCGCCGACCACGAAGCCGTTGAAGTTGGCCTTGTACGCGACCGCGTTGTCGGCGCGCGTATTGGGCAGGTAGTTGTCCAGCGAGCCCGAGCCGTAGACGTTGGGCCCCAGGATATCGCTGTCGAGGATGGCCCAGAACAGCATGGTGTACTGGCGGCCGAACGACAGCTGGCCGTACGGGTTGCTCAGGCCCACCAGCGCCTGGCGCCCGAACAGGCGGCCGCCCTGGTTGGCGCTGCCGGTGTCCGGCGAGAAGCCCGATTCCAGCACGAACAGGCCCTTGAGCCCGCCGCCCAGGTCTTCCGTGCCGCGGATGCCCCAGCGCGACGGCACCGTGGCGGTGTTGTTGGGCATGCGCACCAGGCCGTCGCCGTTAGCGCCGACATTGCTCACGTACTCGACGCCGCTGTCGATCACGCCGTACAGCGTCACCGACGATTGCGCCGATTGCGCCGAGGCCAGCAGGGGGGAGGCCGCAAGCAGCGCCGCGGCGGTTCGTGCAAGTTTCATCTACCGGTTTCCTTCCGTTTTCCGTCTTGTGGTGTTTTGCTCTTGTGCTCCGGTGCCCCTGCGGATGGCGGCACCGGATGTCGTCTCGGTCTCTTTTGCGTTTTACATATGAAACATCAAACAACATAAGAAACGTTGAGCAAAATATAGCCGCGACTTTCCTGAAGATGTGAGGAGGGTTATCCCTAAAGCTGCCGGCCCGGATGACCGGGGCTGGCGCTGCGACGCCGTTTTTTCGGTGTGCCTATCGTTAACCCTGATCCCGTCGGTACTGCGGCAGCGCCTATCCTTCAGGAGTTTTATTTGCCAACTAACGTTTTATATATGGAACAGAATCAGCGCACGACACCCCCCGAACCGGACCGTGGCTTGCTGGAAGCCCTGGATGGCGGGTTTGCCCAGCGCGTGGCGCAGGTGGATGGCGCGCGCGTGGCCTATCGCTGCGGCGGCGGCTCAGGTCCGGTGGTGGTGCTGCTGCATGGCATCAGTTCCGGCGCGGCGTCGTGGCTGCCTTGCGCCAGCCTGCTGGCCGCGCATGCCCGCGTGATCGCCTGGGACGCGCCGGGCTACGGCGATTCTTCGCCACTGGCACAGGCGCGGCCGCTGGCAGCGGACTATGCGCGGCGGCTCGAAGGCCTGCTGGCGGCGCTCGGCGTGCAGCCGGCGCTGGTGGTCGGGCATTCGCTGGGCGCGCTGATGGCGGCCGCCTATGCCGCCACCACGCGTGCGCTGCCGGCGCGCCTGCTGCTGCTGAGCGTGGCGCAAGGCTACGGCGCGGCCGGCAAGGAGGCGCAGGCCAGCGCGGTGGCAAGCCAGCGCCTGGAGGCGCTGGCGTCGCTGGGCGTCGAAGGGTTGGCCGAGCGCGGCCCGGCGCGGCTGCTCAGCGAAGCGGCCGATGCGGGCGCGCAGGCGTGGGTGCGCTGGAACATGCGGCGGCTGAACCCGGCCGGCTACCGCCAGGCGGTGGCGATGCTGTGCGGCGACGACATCGACGCCTACCTGGCGCGACGCCCTGACCGTCTCCCGACGCAGATCGCCTGCGGCGGCCGCGATGTCGTCACCACGCCGCCCGCCTGCGCCGCGCTGGCCGAACGCTTCGGCCTGCCGTTCGCGCTGATCCCGGATGCAGGGCACGCCTGCTATATCGACCAGGCCGCGGCCACGGCGCGGCTGATCCGTTCGGCCCTGCCGGCCGGCCAGTAATTCCCCGCCCTGCGGCGTCCTGTCGCCGCGTTCCGCCTTGGCGGCGCCTCGCTTGCGCCGCACCGCCGGGCAATCTGCCTGGTCGCGGGTTAACCCCAGTCAATTTTTAGGCCGTCGTTGTCTATAGTCGTACCTGTGTTCAATATCTAAACCAGTGTTTCATTAGTAAAACGTAGCGCGCAGCCAGCAGACCGGCCGAGCACGCACGCGGAACACGGTCCACCAGCTGCAAGACATGGAGCCAAGCGCAATGGAAAGCCTCTCGTACAACCCGAACCTGGTGCCCTGGGAGCGTCCGGCGCCGAACAACGTCGCGGGCAAGGGCCATATCGAGCGACCCGGCAAGGTCGCCAACATCGTCTGGCAGACCCGCGCCGCCGCACCGAGCGCGTATGAGAACGCGCTCGGCGACGCGCTCGAGGCCGCCTTCGAAGGCGGTGCGCAGAACCCGCAGGACATCGTGCGCGCGTTCAACGCCGCCAGCTTCCTCACCGTCGACAGCCAGCCCTGGACCGAAGAGCGCTTCCTGTCGGAAATGCGCCGCCTGGGCGCCTGAGCCCCAGCCGCCCCAGCACAGCGTCTAAGCGAGAACCACATGGAATCGAACAAGCAAGCCCGCGCCGAAGCCCGCCTCAACACCGGCCTGCGCAACTACTGGTACCCGGTCGCCGCCTCGTGGGCGGTGTCCCACGCCCCGATCGGCATCACCCGCCTGAGCCAGAACATCGTGCTGTGGCGCGATGGCGCCGGCCAGGTCCACGCGCTGGAAGACCGCTGCCCGCACCGCGGCGCGCGCCTGTCGATGGGCTGGAACCTGGGCGACCGCGTCGCCTGCTGGTACCACGGCGTGGAAGTCGGCGGCGACGGCCAGGTCAAGAGCGTGCCGGCGGTGGAAAGCTGCCCGCTGGAAGGGCGCACCTGCGTGCGCAGCTACCCGGTGCAGGAAAAGGCCGGCGCGATCTTCCTTTGGTTTGGCGACCAGGCTCCGCAGGGCGAAGGCAGCCCGGACGAGCTGCGCCTGCCGGAAGAGCTGGTCAGCGACGAGCACAGCAACTTCCTGTGCGTGGCGCACTGGGACTGCAACTACCGCTACGCCATCGACAACGTAATGGACCCGATGCACGGCGCCTACCTGCACGCGGTGTCGCACTCGATGGCCTCCGGCGAGAAGTCCGCCGTGATGCAGATCCGCGAGACCGAGCACGGCCTGGTGTTCGAGAAGACTGGCCAGCGCGGCGTCAACTTCGACTGGGTCGAGTTCGGCGAGACCGGCACGCTGTGGCTGCGCCTGGCGATCCCGTACCGCGCCAAGGTCGGCCCCGGCGGCCCGTTCGGCATCGTCGGCATGGCCACGCCGGTGGACGAAGACCACTGCATGGTGTTCTTCTGGCGCACCCGCCACGTGCAGGGCTGGGAACGCGACGTGTGGCGCTTCCTGTATCGCAACCGCCTGGAGCAGCTGCACTGGGACGTGCTGGAGCAGGACCGCGTGGTGCTGGAAATGATGGCGCCGAATGCGCGCGACCACGAGATGCTGTACCAGCACGACGCCGGCATCACCCGCGTGCGCCGTCTGCTCAAGCGCCGTGCCGAGCAGGAAGTCGCCGACGAACCGGTTGCCATGCTCAAGCCCGCCGGAGCCGCCAGCCATGCCTGAGGCCATCAAGAACGACACGCTGCTGGCGGGCCGCAAGGTGCTGGTCACCGGCGCCGCGCGGGGCCTGGGGCTGGCCTTCGCCAGCTCGCTGGCCGAAGCCGGCGCCAGCGTGGCCATGGCCGACATCCTGGCCGAACGCCTGCAGCAAGAAGCCGACGCACTGCGCGCCCGCGGCCTGAAGGTGGTGCCGGTCACGCTGGACCTGTCGGATCCCGCCTCGGTGCAGGCCTGCGCCGAAGCCGCGGTGAAGGCACTGGGCGGCCTCGACGGCCTGGTCAACAACGCCGCCGTGACCGACTCCGGCGGCCGCGACGCCAGCGCCATCGACATTGCCACCTGGGACCGCGTGATGAACGTCAACGTGCGCGGCACCTGGCTGATGACTGCCGCCTGCCTGCCGGCGCTGCGCGCCAGCGGCCGCGGCGCGGTGGTCAACCTGGCGTCGGACACGCCGCTGTGGGGCGCGCCCAACCTGCTCGCCTACGTGGCCAGCAAGAGCGCCATCATCGGCATGACCCGCTCGCTGGCACGTGAACTGGGCAAGGATCAGATCACGGTGAACGCCGTGGCGCCAGGCCTGACGCTGGTCGAAGCCACCGAGTACGTGCCCCAGCACCGGCACGACCTGTACCGCGAGCAACGCGCGATCTCGCGCGAGCAACTGCCCGACGATGTCTGCGGCGCGGTGCTGTTTGCATTGTCCGACCTCGCCCGGTTCGTGACCGGCCAGACGCTGGCGGTCAACGGCGGCTTTGTCATGCATTGATCCGAAATCCACTGAAGAAAACCGAAGGAATCCAAATGAGCGATCTTTCCCAACAGCAAAACATCAAGCGTTCCTGGGACCAGCCGGAAGGCGCCTCGTTCGACCAGTGGATGGAAAGCCGCGTGGCGCGCTTCTCCACGCGCAAGTACGACTGGGACGCGCTGAAGTTCCAGGCCGACTACGACCCCAAGTACCGCCGCGCGCAGATGCGCTACCTGGGCACCGGCGGCACTGGCGTGGCCGCGGACACCAACACCGTGCCATCGGAGCATTTCACCTTCTCGACGATGATCATCCCGGCCGGCCATGAAGGCCCGTCGCATATCCACACCGACGTGGAAGAGGTGTTCTTCATCCTGCGCGGCAAGATCAAGCTGATCCTGGAAAAGGACGGCGAGCGCTTCGAGACCATCCTGACCGACCGCGACCTGGTTTCGGTGCCGCCGGGCGTGTACCGCGAGGAAATCAATATCGGCGAGGAAGACGCGCTGATGTGCGTGATGCTCGGCGCCAAGAAGCCGATCACGCCGACTTACCCGCCCGAGCACCCGCTGACGAAGATCAAGCGCTGATGCGCCATCGGCCCGTCCACACGCACTGACCATGAGCACCAACGCCATCCCGACGACGCCCGCCGCCAACGAGACCCCGGACAAGTACATCGTCCCGGGCCTCGAGCGCGGACTGCGCCTGCTCGGCGAGTTCAGCAGCAAGGACCGCACCATGTCGGCCGCGGAACTGGCGCGCCGACTCAAGGTGCCGCGCTCCACCGTGTTCCGCCTGCTGACCACGCTGGAAATGCTCGGCTTTGTCGAGCGCGCCGATGGCGGGCGGGATTTCCGGCTGGGCATGGCGGTGCTGCGGCTCGGGTTCGAGTACCTGGCGTCGCTGGAGCTGACCGAACTGGGCCGCCCGCTGCTGGAGCGGCTGCGCGACGAGATCGGCTACCCGACCAACCTGGTGGTGCGCGACGGGCGCTCGATCGTCTACGTGGCCAAGGCGGTGTCGCCGCGGCCCTTCGCCAGTTCGGTCAACGTCGGCACGCGGCTGCCCGCGCATGCCACCGTGCTGGGGCGAGTGCTGCTGGAAGACCTGTCGCTGGCGGAGCTGCGCGCGCTGTATCCGGAGGCGCAGCTCGAAGTGTTCTCCGACAGCACGCCGCGCACCGCCGATGCGCTCTTCGCCATCGTCCAGCGCGACCGCGAGCGCGGCTACGTGCTGCAGGAAGGCTTTTTCGAATCGAGCATCTCGACCATCGCGGCGCCCGTGCGTGACCGCACCGGCAAGGTGGTGGCGGCGCTGGGCGCCACCATCCCTGCGGCGCATATCGATCCGGAACAGCTGGACGCGATGGTGGAGAAGGTGAGAAGCACCGCGGGCGAGCTGTCGCGCCTGCTCGACTACCGGCCGTCGCTGCACAGCGCCGGCAAGGTCGTGAATCTGTATCGGGAGTGAGGACAATGTCCATGATTGAACTCGGCGGCAAGGTTGCCGTCGTAACCGGCGGGTCCTCCGGCATCGGGCTGGCGACCGTCGAACTGCTGCTCGAGGCAGGCGCCGCGGTCGCCCTGTGCGGCCGCGACGAAGCGCGCCTGCGCAGCGCCGAAGCGCAGTTGCGCGAGCAATTTCCCGGCTGCCGGCTTTATGCCGCCACTTGCGACGTGCTCAGGCCCGAACAGGTCGCGGCCTTCGCGGCCGACGTGCAGCAGAAGCTGGGCAACGTCGACATGCTGGTCAACAACGCCGGCCAGGGCCGCGTGTCCACCTTCGCCAATACCGAGGACGCGGCCTGGATGGACGAGCTGCAGCTCAAGTTCTTCTCGGTGATCCACCCGACGCGCGCATTCCTGCCGCAGCTGGAGCAGTCCGGGCAGGGCGCCATCGTCTGCGTCAACTCGCTGCTGGCGCAGCAGCCCGAGCCGCACATGGTGGCAACCTCCGCCGCTCGCGCCGGCGTGCTCAATCTGGTGCGCTCGATGGCCACCGAGTTTGCGCCCAAGGGTGTCCGCGTCAACGGCATCCTGATCGGGCTGGTCGAATCGGGCCAGTGGCGTCGCCGCTTCGACGCGCGCCCCGAGGAAGACCGCCACCTGGACTGGGCCGCGTGGACCGCGCGCCTGGCCCGGCAGAAACATATTCCCCTTGGCCGCCTGGGCCTGCCCGTCGAGGCAGCCCGCGCCATCCTGTTCCTTGCCTCGCCGTTGTCTTCGTACACCACGGGCAGCCATATCGATATCTCCGGAGGACACTCCCGTCATGCCTAATCAACACCAGTACGAACAACAGCAGGTCACCGTCGGCTGCGCCATCACGGCGTTTCTCGAGCAGTGCGGCGTCAAGGCCGCCTTCGGCGTGATCTCGATCCACAACATGCCGATCCTCGACGCCATGGGCGAGCGCGGCAAGATCCGCTTCGTGCCGGCGCGCGGCGAAGCGGGCGGCACCAATATGGCCGACGCCTACGCCCGCACCACCGGCGGCCTGGGCGTGTGCCTGACCAGCACCGGCACCGCCGCCGGCAACGCCGCCGGCGCCATGGTCGAAGCGCTGACCGCCGGCACGCCGATGCTGCACATCACCGGCCAGATCGAAACGCCTTACCTGGACCAGAGCCTCGCCTACATCCACGAAGCGCCGGACCAGCTCACCATGCTGAAAGCCGTTTCCAAGGCCGCCTTCCGCATCCGCAGCGCCGACACCGCCATCAGCACCATCAAGCTGGCGGTGCAGACCGCGCTGACGGCGCCGACCGGCCCGGTCAGCGTGGAGATCCCCATCGACATCCAGGCCGCGCTGATCGACCTGCCGGCCGATCTGCAGCCGCTGCCGGTGCCGCAGCACGTGCCGTCCGCGCATGCGCTGGACGCGCTGGCCGAGCGCCTGGCGAAGGCGAAGCGCCCGCTGCTGTGGCTGGGCGGCGGCGCGCGCCATGCCAGCAAGCAGGTGCAGCGCCTGCTGGACCTGGGCTTCGGCGTGGTCACCAGCACCCAGGGTCGCGGCATCGTGCCCGAGGACGACCCGCGCTCGCTGGGCGCATTCAACCTGCACAAGCCGGTCGAGTCTTTCTACCAGAGCTGCGACGCGATGCTGGTGGTGGGCTCGCGCCTGCGCGGCAATGAAACCCTGAAGTACGAGCTGAAGCTGCCGCGCCCGCTGCTGCGCATCGACGCCGACCCCGCCGCCGAAGGCCGCTGCTACATGAGCGACTACTTCGTCAGTGGCGACGCCGCGCTGGCGCTGGATGCGCTGGCGGATCGGCTCGAGAAGCGCATGCAGATCGACCCGGCCTTCGCCGCCGACCTGCGCCGCGCGCACGACACCGCGGTCAACAGCCTGGTCGATGGGCTGGGTCCGTACTCGGCGCTGGTGCAGGCGCTGCAGGACGCGGTCGGCCGCAACTTCAACTGGGTGCGCGACGTGACCGTGTCGAACAGCACCTGGGGCAACCGCCAGCTGCGCATCTTCGACTCCCGCGCCGGCGTGCATGCGCTGGGCGGCGGCATCGGCCAGGGCCTGGCGATGGGCATCGGCGCCGCGATCGGCGCCGCGGCCACGGCTTCGGGCAAGAAGACTTTCACGCTGGCCGGCGACGGCGGCTTCATCCTGAACCTGGGCGAGCTGGCCACGGCGGTGCAGGAGCGCGCCGACATGGTGATCGTCCTGATGAACGACAAGGGCTACGGCGTCATCAAGAACATCCAGGACGCGCAATACGGCGGCCGCCGCCACTATGTGGACCTGCATACGCCGGACTACGCCACGCTGGCGAAGTCGCTGTCGCTGCGCCACGCACGCGTCAGCAACCTGGCCGAGGTCGGTGCCGCGCTCGAGGCGGCCAAGGCCGAATCCGGCCCGTTCCTGCTGGAAATCGACATGCTGTCGATCGGTTCCTTCAAGACCATCTTTGCCGGCCCCCCGGTGAACAAGGACAACGAAGAGCCGGCGCGCGAACAAACCACTGTCACCGCCTGAGGGAGAGCCGCAATGCTGCATGTGTCCATGGTTGGCTGCGGCGCGATCGGCCGCGGCGTGATGGAATTGCTCAAGAGCGATCCGGACGTGGTGTTTGACGTGGTGATCGTGCCGGAGCACACGATGGATGAAGCCCGCGGCGCGGTCTCAGCGCTGGCGCCGCGCGCCCGCGTCGCCACGCACCTGGACGACCAGCGGCCCGACCTGCTGGTCGAGTGCGCCGGCCACCATGCGCTGGAAGAGCACATCGTGCCGGCGCTGGAGCGCGGCATCCCGTGCATGGTGGTGTCGGTGGGCGCGCTGTCCGAACCCGGCATGGCCGAGCGGCTGGAAGCGGCGGCGCGCCGCGGCGGCACGCAGGTGCAGCTGTTGTCGGGCGCGATCGGCGCGATCGATGCGCTGGCCGCGGCGCGTGTCGGCGGGCTGGATGAAGTGATCTACACCGGCCGCAAGCCGGCGCGCGCGTGGACTGGCACCCCGGCCGAGCAGCTCTTCGATCTGGATGCGCTGACCGAAGCCACGGTGATCTTCGAAGGCACGGCGCGCGATGCGGCGCGCCTGTATCCGAAGAACGCCAACGTGGCCGCCACGGTGTCGCTGGCAGGCCTCGGGCTGGACCGCACCTCCGTCAAGCTGCTGGCCGACCCGCATGCGGTGGAGAACGTGCACCACGTGGAAGCGCGCGGGGCGTTCGGCGGGTTTGAACTGACGATGCGGGGCAAGCCGCTCGCGGCGAATCCCAAGACTTCCGCGCTGACGGTGTTCAGCGTGGTGCGCGCACTGGGCAACCGCGCGCACGCGGTATCGATCTAGCCCCGGCAGCCACGCCCCACAGACTTAGCAGGCAACGACAATGAAGACGCAAGAAGTACTCCCCATCTGCATCGCGGGCGAATGGCGCCTGGGGACCGGCGACCGCTACGGCACCCGCTACCCGGCTACCGGCGAAGTGGTGGCCGAACTCAACGCCGCCAGCCTGGCTGACGTGGAAGAGGCCGTGCAGGGCGCCCACCATGCCTTCCTCACCAGCGGCTGGGCCCGGCGCAAGCCGCACGAGCGCGCCGCCGTGCTGTACCGCGTGGCGGAGCTAATCCGCGCCAAGGGTGAGCAGCTGGCCCAGCGCCAGCGCCTCGACAACGGCAAGCCCATCAGCGAAACTCGGGCACTGGTCGCCAGCGCCGCCGGCACCTTCCAGTTCTTTGCCGCCGCCTGCGAAACGCTGGAAGAAACCATCACCCCCCAGCGCGGCGATTGCCTGACCATGAGCGTCTACGAGCCGATGGGCGTGGTCGCGGCGATCACGCCGTGGAATTCGCCGATCGCCAGCGAGGCGCAGAAGATGGCGCCCGCGCTGGCCGCCGGCAATGCCGTGGTGGTCAAGCCCGCCGAAGTCACGCCGCTGATGGCACTGGAACTGGCGCGCATCTGCGAAGAAGCCGGCGTGCCCAAGGGCCTGATCAGCGTGCTGCCGGGCAAGGGCTCGGTGATCGGTGATGCCATCACCAAGCATCCGCTGGTGCGCCGCGTGTCGTTCACCGGCGGCACCACCACCGGCAAGCACATCGCGCATATCGCCGCCGACAAGATGATGCCCGTGTCGCTGGAGCTGGGCGGCAAGTCGCCGACCATGGTGTTCGACGATGCCGACCTCGACCACGCGGTCAATGGCGTGCTGTACGGCATCTTCAGTTCGTCGGGAGAATCGTGCATCGCGGGCTCGCGCCTGTTCGTGGCGCGTTCGCAGTACGAAGCCTTTATCGACCGCCTGGCCGCCGGTGCCGCGCATCTGCGCGTTGGCGATCCCGCCGACGAACGTACCCAGATGGGGCCACTGATCACCGACCGCCACCGCGACAGCATCGAATCGTACGTCGCGACCGGCGTGCATGAAGGCGGCCAGCTGCGCACTGGCGGCGTGCGTCCCGAGGTGGCCGGCCTGCCCAACGGCTACTTCTACACGCCCACCATCATCGAAGGCCTGGATAACAACGCCCGCATCTGCCAGGAAGAGATCTTCGGGCCGGTGCTGGTGGCGATCCCGTTCGACAACGAGGACGACCTGATCGAACAGGCCAACGACAGCGTCTACGCGCTCGCCGCCGGCATCTGGACGCGCGACTACAAGCGCGCCTGGCGCGTGGCCCGTGCCGTGCAGGCGGGCAATGTGTGGATCAACACCTACAAGCAGTTCTCGATCTCGACGCCGTTCGGCGGCTGGCGCGACAGCGGCCTGGGCCGCGAAAAGGGACGGCTGGGCATCCTGCAGTACATGGAGCAGAAAAGCGTGTACTGGGGCCTGAACGAACAACCGCTGCCGTGGGCCAGCCACTGAGCCCGGCACGCAGGAGAGAAGCAATGATCAAGGTATTGGGAATCGACGAGATCGTCTACGGCGCGGATGACTTTGACGCCTGCCGTGGCTTTTTCTCGGACTGGGGCCTGGCCATCAAGCGCGATGACGCGCAGGGCCTGGACTTCGAAACGCTGAACGGCTGCCGCGTGCTGGTGCGCCGCATCGACGATCCGTCGCTGCCGCCCGCGATCGAGGCCGGCCCGACGCTGCGCGAAGTGGTGTGGGGGGTCGAGTCGCAGGCATCGCTCGATCATCTGGCTGACGCGATCGCCGATGCGCCGGGCTTTGTGAGGCAAGGCGAAGGCGGCGCGCTGCGCATCGGCTGCACCGACCCGAATGGCCTGGCCGTGCGTTTCCAGGTTACGCGCAAGCATGACGTGCAGGTCGAATGCGCGCTGATGAATACGTGGAACGACAAGCCGCGCATGAACCAGCGCAGCCCGATCTACGACCACGCCACGCCGATCGAAGTCGGCCACGTAGTGTTCTTCGTGAAGGATGTCAAGGCGACCGAGCAGTTCTACGTCGAGAAGTTCGGCTTCGTGCCGTCCGACCGCTATCCCGACCGCGGCGCGTTCCTGCGCTGCACCGCGGACGGCGGCCACCACGACCTGTTCCTGCTGCAGCTGCCGGAACCGAAGAGCGGCCTGAACCATGTCGCCTTCACCGTGCGCGATATCCATGAAGTGTTCGGCGGCGGCATGCATGTCTCGCGCAAGGGCTGGGACACGCAGCTTGGCCCGGGCCGGCACCCGATCTCTTCGGCCTATTTCTGGTACTTCAAGAATCCGGCCGGCGGCCTGATCGAGTACTACGCCGATGAAGACCAGCTCGACGAGCACTGGGAGCCGCGCGCCTTCGAGCCAGGCCCGACCATGTTCGCCGAATGGGCGATCGAGGGCGGCATCGACGGCAACACCCGCCGCCAGAAGAACGCCGGCGGCCCGGCAGGCAAGTTCCTGACCGAGAAGCGGTAAGAGAGAGAAGCGCAACAGAAGGAAGCAGCAATGAGTGCCCACCAGTCCCTGACCCTGCGCGTCCAGGCCATGCGTTTTGAAGCGCGCGGCGTGGTCAGCATCGAACTGCAAGATCCCGAAGGGAAGACCCTGCCCGAGTACAGCCCGGGCGCCCATATCGACCTGCACCTGGGCAACGGCCTGGTGCGCAGCTACTCGCTGTGCGGCGCGCCGGAAGCGCGCAACCGCTACACCGTGGGCGTGCTGCTGGATCGCGGCAGCCGCGGCGGCTCGCGCTACGTGCACGAGCAGCTGCGCGTGGGTGCCACGCTGACGGTGGGCGCCCCGCGCAACAACTTCGAGCTGCACGAGAGCGCAGCGCACACCGTGCTGGTCGCCGGCGGCATCGGCGTCACGCCGATCGTCTGCATGGCGCGCCGGCTGGCCGAGCTGGGCAAGTCGTTCACGCTGATCTACTGCGCGCGTTCGCGCGCCGAGGCGGCGTTCGTCGAACAGCTGTCGGCCTATGGCGATGCGGTGCGCTTCCACTTCGACGACGAAGCGGGCGCGCCGCCGGACCTGAAGGCAATGCTGGGCGGACAGGATGCGCAGACGCACTTCTATTGCTGCGGCCCGGGCCCGATGCTGAATGCGTTCGAAGCCGCGTGCGAGGCGCATGCCTACCCCAATGTCCATATCGAGCGCTTTGCCGCCGATCCGTCGACCGAGGCGGTGCAGGAAGGCGAATACGTGGTGCAGCTGTCGCGCACCGGCTCGCTGGTCAAGGTGCCGTCGGGCAAGTCGCTGCTCGATGCGCTGCTCGACTCCGGCGTCGAGGTCGAATACAGCTGCCGCGAAGGCGTGTGCGGCTCGTGCGAGACCGCGGTGCTGGAAGGCTGCCCGGATCACCGCGACAGCGTGCTGAGCAACAGCGAGCGCGCCAGCAACAAGACCATGATGGTGTGCGTGTCCGGTTGCAAGGGCAGCAAGCTGGTGCTGGATTTGTAATCCTGCGGTCTGCTCGTTCCGCGAGTGTTTTCTCCCCTCTCCCGCAAGCGGGAGAGGGGAGCCATTCGAAAGACCCAACCCAAAAAATACCCGTGCTAACCCAGAGACAAGACGCAGCGTCCCCCGGCGCACCGGTGGCCGCCACCGCAGGTATCGTGACCACGGCCGACAGTGCCGGCCAGGGCGCCGCAGCCACCGCCCGCAGCGGCCCGGTCACGCGCGGCAATATCGTCGCCCGCATCGAACGCATGCCGGGCAACGCCATGCATGTCCGCGCCCGGCTGCTGATCGGCCTGGCCACCTTCTTCGATGGCTTCGACGTCATCGCCATCGCCGCCACGCTGCCGCTGCTGATCGCGCAGTGGTCGCTGACGCCGGCGCAGATCGGCGTGCTGATCGCGGCGCCGTCGGTCGGCCAGCTGGTCGGTGCGCTGCTGTTCCCGGGGCTGGCCGAGCGCTTCGGCCGCTTGCGCTCGATCGGCTGGAGCGCGGGCATCATCGGCCTGATGAGCATTGCCTGCGGCTTCGCGCCGTCGTTCGAGATCTTCCTGCTGCTGCGCATCGTGCAGGGCCTGGGCCTTGGCGGCGAACTGCCGGTGGCCGCCACCTATATCAACGAAGTCACGCGCGCGCACGGCCGCGGGCGCTTCGTGCTGCTGTACGAGGTGGTGTTCCCGATCGGCCTGATGGTGTCGAACGGCGTCGGTGCCTGGCTGGTGCCGCACTATGGCTGGGAGGTGATGTACTTCATCGGCGGCGTGCCGCTGGTGCTGTTCTTCATCCTGAAGCGCGTGATCCCCGAATCGCCACGCTGGCTGGCCGAGAAGGGCCGCCTGGAAGAAGCCGACGCCGCGCTGCGCGCGTTCGAGGCGCGTGCCAAAGGAGCGCTGCCGCCGCCGCAGAATGCCAGCGCCTACGACCGCATGACCCGGCACCCGCGCCGCCGCGTGCGTGACCTGGTCAGCAAGGCCTACGTTGGGCGCACCATGGCGGTGTGGATGCTGTGGGCCACCTGCGGCTTTATCCAGTACGGGTTGTCGACGTGGCTGCCCACGGTCTACAAGACCGTCTACCACGCGCCGCTGCAGCTGGCGCTGAACCTGGCCGCGGCGGCATCGGTGCTGGGCGTGGTGGGGTCGCTGGTCTGCGCCATGATCGTCGACAAGGTCGGGCGCAAGCCCGTGATCAATGTGTCGTTCCTGCTGTGCGCGCTGTCGCTGGTGCTGGCGGGCGTGTTCCACGCCGCCAGCGTGTACGTGGTCGCGACCTTGTGCGCGCTGGCGCTGGGCTTTCTCGCCAGCGGCTTTATCACTGCCTACGTCTATACGCCGGAGCTGTACCCGACCAGCGTGCGGGCCATGGGCTGCGGCCTCGGCGGGGCCTGGCTGAAGCTGGCGGCGATCTTCGCGCCGGGGCTGATCGCCAGCACCATCGGCAGCGGCGACCTGAGCTTTGCCTTCTTCGCGCTGTCGGTGGTGCCGGCGTTGGCGGCCGTCACCGTGCATTGCCTGGGCATCGAGACCAAGGGACGGGTGCTGGAGGAGCTGGAGGTCTGATCGGTCAACGTGCCCGTGCACGTTCCTCAGCCGCGCACGGGCAGCGACCTCTCTGGCACCTCGATCAACGCATCGACCACCACCACGCCCTGCGGGCTTGCCATCACCGGGTTGAGATCGACCGAGCGGATCGCGCCGCCGGCGGCATGGACCAGGTCGCCCACCTGGACCGCCAGCCGGCACAGCGCGCCGATGTCGACCGCGGGTTCGTCGCGCACCCCGTGCAGCAGCGGCGCGATACGCAGCCGCTCCAGCGCCCGCGCCACGTCGGCCTCCCGGCACGGCGCCAGCAGCACCGCGGTGTCGCGCAGCGCTTCCACATACTTGCCGCCATCGCCGGCCACCAGCACCGCGCCGAGCACCGGATCCCAGTGTGCGCCGATCATGCATTCGCGCTGGCCGCGCGCCATGCGCGCCACCACGATGCCCTCGCAAGTGGCGCCCATGGCGCTGAGGGTGCGGGTCTGCAAGGTGAAGGCGCTGGCGACGGCCTGGGGGTCGTTGCAGTGCAGGGCAACCAGCCCATGCTCGCTCTTGTGCGGAACCTGCGGCGAGCTGGCCTTGACCGCGACCGGCGCGCCGATGCGCCGCCATGCGGCCACCGCCGCATCGACATCCTGGCACAGGTAGTGTTCGACCACCGGCATGCCGGCGGCGGCAAGGCGGGCCAGGCTGGCGGCCTCGCTGAGCGTCACGCTCGCGGAGTTATCTGCCGGCGAGGCAGGGGCCGCGGGCAGCGGCGGCTCGCCTTCCTGCGCGATCTGCCGCAGGCGCTGCCGGTGCGACACCAGCTGCCCCAGCGCCGCCAGCGCTTCGGCGGCACTGGCGAAGGTGGGCACGCCGGCCTGGCGAAAGGCCTCGGCCACCGGTGCCTGCCACACCGCGACCGCGATCGGTTTGCCCGCGGTGTCGGCAAACGCGGCGGCGTCGCGGGCAAAGCGCGGTACGTCATAGCCCATGCCGGACACGGGGATGTCGAGCAGGAACAGGTCCGCGGCCGGATCGCGTGCCACCACCGGCAGGACCTCGCCGAACAGCGCGCTGTTGGTCAGCAGCGCGGCGGTGACGTCGACCGGGTTGGCGGTGGCGGCGAAGCCGGGCAGGCGCTGCGCCAGCGCGGCCTGCGTGTGTCCGGATAGCGGCGCCAGCGTCAGCCCGCACGAGGGTGCGGCATCGGCTGCCATCACGCAGCTCGCGCCGGAATTGCTGACCACCACCAGCCGCCTGCCCTCGGGTTGCCAGCCGCGCAGGTACATCGGCGCGCAGCGGGCCAAGGCGTGCGCATCATCGACGCGCCAGATGCCATGGCGCTGCAGGAAGGCATCGACCGCGCGGTCCTCGTTGGCGATGGCGCCGGTATGCGACGCGGCGGCGCGCTGTCCGGCCTGCGAGCGCCCGGCCTTGACCGCCACCACCGGCACGTTGCGCGCCCGCGCCACGCGCGCCGCTGCGGCCAGCACCTCGGGGTCGGACAGGCTTTCCAGGTACAGCAGCACCAGCCGCACGCCGGGATCGTGCGCCACGGCCAGCGCCAGCTCGCTGACGGTGATGTCGGCCTGGTTGCCGGTGGCATGCATGTGGCGCACGCCGATGCCCTGGCCGCGCAGCAGCCCGTAGACCATTGCCGCCACGCCGCCGCTCTGGCTGACCACGGCGACCGGCCCGTCCTGCGGCGGCACCTCGATGAACATGGTCGAGAAGCTGGCGATGGCGCCGCTGCCGAAGTTGGCCAGCCCCTGGCTGTTGGGGCCAACCAGCCGCAGGCCGCTGGCGCGCGCGGCGCGCGTCATCTCGTCCTGCTGATGCCGGCCTTCGGCACCTGCCTCGCCGAAGCCCGACGCGATCACGATGGCCGCCGCCACGCCCAGCCGCGCGCAGTCGCGCACGGCCTGCACGGCGGCGTCGCCGGCGACGATGACGATGGCCAGCTCGGGGACTTCCGGCAGCGCATCGAGCGAGGCAAAGGCGCGCAGGCCCTGGATGGTGTCGCGCTGCGGATTGATGGGGTAGAGAGTGCCGGCGTAGCCGTGCGTCTGCATGTAATGGATGGGCCGGCCGCCGATCTTGTGGATGTTGTCGGAGGCGCCGATCACGGCGATGGAGCGGGGGGCGAGCAGGGGCTGGAGAGGCGTCGTCATGTTGGGAGGCGTGAGTGTTGCGTCGGGGTTAGTCAACGGTGGCGCCGGAGGCCTTGATGACCCGCGCCCATTTGTCGATTTCCCGGTCGAGGAACGTCGCGGTCGCCGCCGGCGCGGTCCATTCCGCGGCAAAGCCCTGCGTGGCAAAGCGCGCGCGCACGTCCGCATCGTCGAGCACGGATTTCAGCGCCGTGCCCAGCGTATCCAGCACGGCGGGCGGCGTGCCGGCGGGGGCCAGCAGCGCGTTCCAGGCGGTGGCCTCGTAGCCGGGCAGGCCTGACTGGGCGATGGTTGGCGTGTCGGGCGCGGCCGGCGAGCGTGCCGCGCCCGTGACGGCCAGCGCCCTGAGCTTGCCGTCGCGCACGAATGGCATCGCCGACAGCATGGTGTCGAACATCACCGTGGCCTGGCCGCCCATGACGTCGGTGAGGGCGGGCGCGCTGCCTTTGTACGGCACGTGCGTCATGCGCACGCCGGCCATGCTGTTGAACAGCTCCGCGGCCAGATGAGTGGACTGGCCGTTGCCGGAACTGGCAAAGGTGACTTGCCCCGGCCTGGCCCGGGCGAGTGCGATCAGCTCCGCGACATTGACGGCGGGCGTGGCGGGCGCCGTCACCAGCACCAGCGGGCCACGTGTGAGCAGGCTCACCGGGGCGAAGTCCTTGCGCGTGTCGTAGCCGGGCTTGCGGAACAGCGTCATGTTGATCGCATGCGCGGTGGTGGCGACCAGCAGCGTGTAGCCGTCGGGCGCGGCGCGGGCCACCGCCTCGGCGCCGATATTGCCGCCGGCGCCCGGGCGGTTCTCCACCACCAGCGGCTGGCCGAGCCGGTCCGAGAGCTTCTGGCCGACCACGCGCGCGACGATGTCGGTGGGGCCGCCGGGCGGGTAAGGCACCACCAGCCGGATCGGCCTGACGGGGAAGGATTGCGCCAGCACGGGCGGCATGGCCGCCGCGGACAGGGCGAGGCAGGAAAACAGGGCGAGCGCGTGCCGCCGGGATGGATTCGGTGCCAAGGGAGTTCTCCGGTTGTGAATGCCGGCTGGAGCGAAGGCGTGGTGCCGGCAGGGAATGGTGGCTGGCGCCTATAGGCAGCAACGCGCCAGTTGCCCGCCAGCTACTCGCGCAGGAAACGCAGCAGCGTTCCTTCGCCGAAGCGCACGAAGCCGGCACGCACGCGCTCGCCGATCGCCACGCCGGGCTCGGCATGACCCATCACGCGCGGACCTTCGTCCAGCGTGGCCAGCACCAGCGTGTAGGGCGCCAGGGCGCGGAAGGCGTCGGTCGGGGCGCGGCTGATCTCGGTGACGGCATAGACCGTGGCCAGGCCGCCGGCATCGCGCCAGTGCAATTGCCGGCTGCCGCAGGCGTGGCAGGCGTGGCGCGCCAGCGCTTGGGAGGCTCCGCAGTCGTTGCAGCACTGGTACCGCACCACGCCGGCATCGAGTCCGTCGGTATAGGGATGGGGGGTGGGATTGCTCATGGCGCGGCCTCCAGCACCAGGCTGACATGCGACGACAGCACCCCGCCGTCGGCATGAAACAGCGCCCGGCGGCGCTTGCCGAGCTGCCGTTCGCCGGCACGGCCCGCAAGCTGGCGCGCGGCCTCGGCGAGATGCATCAGGCCGCCCGCCACGCCGGAATGGCCAAAGGCCAGCAGCCCGCCATGCGGATTGAGCGGCAGCGCGCCGTCGCGGCCGAAATCGCCCGCACCCAAGCGCGCCTGCGCCTGCCCGCGCGGCGCCAGCCCCAATTCTTCCAGCAGCATGACCAGGGTGATGGTGAACGAATCGTAGATCGCCAGGCAGTCGATGCTGTCCACGTCGCCGCCGGCCTCGGCAAAGGCGCGCCGCGCGGCGTCGGCGGCGCCGGTCTGCATCACGTCGTCGAGTGCGCCGAGGTGCTGGTGCCGGTGAGCCTGGCCGGCGCCGGCGATGCGCACCGGCGTGCCCGCGCCAGGAACGGCGGAGACGATCACCGCGACCGCGCCGTCGGAAATCGGGCAGCAGTCGGACAGCCGCAGCGGCGTGGCGATCGGGCGCGCGGCGCGGGCCTGCGCGAGCGACAGCGGCTCGCGCAGGTGTGCATCCGGATGGCCGGCGGCGTGCTCGCGCATCAGCACCGCGAAGCCGGACAGCGCATCGGCGTCCATGCCAGTCTGGTGCAGGTAGCGCGACGCCAGCAGCGCGTAGTAGGCCGGCACCGAGGCGCCGTTGGGCACTTCGGCATGCGGCTCCCCCACCTGCGCCAGCGTCTGGATGGACTGGTCGCGGCTCTGGCCGCTCAGGCGGTTCTCGCCCGCCACCACCAGCACATGGCGGCAGCGGCCGACGCGCACCAGTTCGTGCGCCAGCATCGCCATCACCCCGCCGGTGGCGCCGCCCGCGGCCACGCCGTGGGCGTAGGCGGGCCTGAGCGACGCGTATTCGCAGAAGCGGTCGGCCAGCATCAGGTGCGGCAGCGTGGTGGCGTAGCCGCACAGCACGCCGTCGACATCGGCCCGCGCCAGTCCGGCATCGGCGAGCGCCGCGTCGGCGGCCTGCGCCATCAGCGTCAGCGGCGTGCTGCCGTCGATGCGGCCAAAGCGCGTGTTGCCGGTGCCGCGTACATAGGTGGCGTTCATGTCAGTGCCGCAGCAGCGGGCATTTCGACTTCGCTGCCGGCATGAAGGCCTGCTCGCCGGGCACCGTCGCCACCACCTTGTAGTAGTCCCACGGGTACTTCGATTCGGCCGGCGTCTTGACTTCGAACAGGTACATGTCGTGGATCATGCGGCCGTCCTCGCGGATGCGGCCGTTCTTCGCGAAGAAGTCGTTGATGGGCATCGACTTCATCTTCTTCATCACCGCGGCGGTTTCGTCGGTGCCTGCCGCCTGCACCGCCTTCAGGTAGTGCATCACCGACGAATACGCGCCGGCCTGGCTCATGTTCGGCATCTTCTTCAGCTTCTCGAAATAGCGCCGCGACCACGCGCGGGTGGCGCCGTTCATGTCCCAGTAGAAGCCTTCGGTGAGCAAGAGGCCGGCGGCGGTCTTCAGCCCGATGGCGTGGATGTCGTTGACGTACAGCAGCAGGCCCGCCATGCGCTGCGCGTTGTTGCGCGTGAGGCCGAACTCGGATGCCGCCTTGATCGCGTTGATGGTGTCGCCGCCGGCGTTGGCCAGCCCGACGATCTGCGCCTTGCTGGCCTGCGCCTGCAGCAGGTACGAGGCAAAGTCGCTGGCGCCGATCGGGTGGCGCGCGGCGCCCACCACCTTGCCGCCGGTCTCGCTGATGACCGCGGTGGCGGATTCCTGCAGTGTGTGCCCGAAGGCGTAGTCGGCGGTCAGGAAGAACCAGCTCTTGCCGCCGCGCTCCACCGTGGCGCGCGCGGTGGTGTTGGCGAGCGCGTAGGTGTCGTAGGCGTAGTGCACCGATACCGGGGTGCACAGGTCGTTGGTGATGCGCTCGGTGCCCGGCCCCGAGAACACCACGATGCGGTTCTTCTGCTTCGCCACCTCCAGCACCGCCAGCGCCGGCGCCGACGCGGCTACGTCGAGGATGGCGTCGACATTGCCGGTGTCGTACCACTCGCGCGCCTTGTTGGCGGCGATATCGGCCTTGTTCTGGTGATCGACCACCACCAGCTCGATCTTCTTGCCGAGCACCTTGCCGCCGAAATCGTCGATGGCCATCTGCGCCGCGGTGGCGCTGCCGCGGCCGGTGACGTCGGCGTACAGGCCGCTCATGTCGAGCAGCATGCCGAGCTTGACCACATCGTCGGAAAGCGCGGCCCTGGGCTGGGCCTGGGCGGCGCCGCAGGCCAGCGCCGCGGCAAGCGCGAGGACGCCGGCAGTCCGGCGTCGGATCGAATGGCAAAGCGTCATGGTGTCTCCTCCGGTCTGTGGTGGTGTCTGGCTCCGGCCGGGCCGGGGCGGTCGGCGTCGCCGGCAGCCTTGCGCCGGTGTGGCAGGCGTGGGCGGGGCGCGGGCCGCCCGGTATCGGGGTGTGGCCCGGCGTGCCGGCGCCAGGTCTGGCAGATGGCGTCGGCCTCGCGTTTCAATGCGCGGGCCATGGCGGGCTCGCGACTGGTGATACGGTCATTGAGCGCGGCGATGCTGAGGGCGCCCAGCGGATAGCCGTCGGGGCCGGGCAGGGCGATGGCGATGCCGCCCATGCGCTCGATCACCACGTCGAGCAGGACCGCGTAGCCGCGCTCGCGCGTCGCATGCACGTGCTCCAGCAGCATCGGCCGGCTGAAGCGGGGATAGCGGCGCAGCGCCGGTGCGATCCCGTCCAGCGTCGCGTCGACCTCGGCATCGGGCAGCGCGGCCAGCAGCGCCAGGCTGCCGGCGCCGACGCCCAGCGGGCGGCGGCTGCCGATATCCAGGTAATTGGCGCGGATGGGAAAGGTGCCCAGGCGCAGCTCGATGCAAATGGATTCGCAGCCGCTCGGCACCGACAGGATGGCGCTGTCCTCGAAGGCGTTGGCCAGCCGGATCAGCGCCGGGCGCACCAGCGGGCGCAGGTCCGTGCGCTGCAGGGCGGCGGCATGCAATGCCAGCCATTCGCGCCCCGGCGCAAACGCCTTGGTCGCCGGATCGCGCTGCACCATCCCCTCGGCCGCCAGGGTGTCGAGGAGCCGCAGCGCCGAAGCCTTGTCGACACCCGCTGCCAGGGCCAGGTCGGTCAGGCGGCTGTTGCGGGCATCGGTCAGCGCGCGCAGCAGGCGGCAGGCCTTCTGCAGCGAGGTGCTCGGGATGGTCACGCCCTTTGTCTCCATTGTCCGGTTTTCGTTAAGTGAAACCGGTAGCAGACGTTATAGGCTATCTGGCTGGTGCCGTCATGCCCGGGCGTGGAGAAGTTTTGCCGGATGAAACCCGGCGGGTATCCGGCGGATGCCGCGACGGCGCCGGCGGTGGCCTTATGCCTGGGCGCGCAACAACTTGCGCAGTCCCTGGTACACCGCCTCGCGTTCCTGCGGCGACAGCTGCCGGATCACCTCGGCCTGGCCGCGCCGCGCCAGCGGCATCACCTGATCGTGCAGCGCGGTGCCGGCCTCGGTGATGGCGCACAACAGCTTCTTGCGCGGAGTATTGCCCGCGGAAGTCAGCCGCACCAGCCCGCGGTCCTCCAGCAGCCGCAGGGTGCGGCTGACCAGCGCCTTGTCCGAGGTCGACTGCGTCACCAGCTCGGCAAACGGCAGCGTGCGCGCATGGGCCAGCAACGCCAGGATGCGCCATTCGGGCACGGTCAGGCCGAACTGCTCCGCGTAGGGCTTGGTGACCGTGCTGCGCAGCGCGGTGACCAGCTGGCTCAGCATCGTGGTCAGGAAGTTGTCGACGGTCAGGCCGCTGCCGGCCTCGTCGAGGTCCGTCCACGGGCTGGCGTTGGCGGCGGGAGCAGGGGCGGGCGCGGGCTTGCCATGCGCGGGCGCGGCATCACGGGACATGCGTTCCTCTTGGTCTGGTCTGCCGGCCAGGATGCGTGGCCGGTGGGCGGGGCAGATTGTCTCACAGGCGCTTGCCATTGCCGCCACCGTGGGGCGATCCGGATGATCGCGAATAAATCCGCAAAAAACACAACCCGTCAATTGGTGGTTAACGTAAGTTGAGTTGTCAACTTACAGTGCCTACGATGGTGGTGTTCCTTTGTTGAACTGGCGTTTCATTAATAAAACAACCGAAGAGAGTTGTACCCAAGCCACCCCTGTTTTCGCGATGTGCACAGCCACTGACTCCAGCGTCGCGAATGCGCCCCCACAGGAGCTGTAGATGAGACAACAACGTTCCCGACGCGCCGCTGCCGGCGTGGCCATGGCTGCCATGGCCGTGCTTGCGCTGAACGCGGGCAGCGCGCTGGCCGCCACCACGTATCCGGCCAGGACCGTGACCATGGTGGTGGCCTACCCGCCAGGCGGCGATACCGACGCCATGGCCCGGCTCTACGCCGACAAGCTGTCGGCCCGCCTGAAGCAGCCGGTCATCGTCGAAAACCGTCCCGGCGCCGGCGGCGTGGTAGGTGCCGCGTTTGTCAGCCGTGCGCCGGCGGACGGCTACACGCTGCTGTACACGCCGAATCCGTTCACGCTGGCGCCGATGGTGCTGAAGCTGGCGCCGTCGGCCAGCTATGACCCGCTGCATGGCTTTACGCCGGTGATCCAGACCGCCGTGCAGGCGGTGCTGCTGGTGGCCAACCCGCAGGCGGGCGTAAAGACCGTGGGCGAGATGGTGGCCGCGGCCAGGGGCGGCAAGGCGCTGACCTATGGCAGCCCGGGAGCGGGGTCGCCGATGCATATCGCCGGCGAGATGCTGAACCGCGCCGCCGGCGTGAAGATCCAGCACGTCCCCTACAAGGGCGTGGCCCCCGCGGTCAACGACGTGGTGGCGGGGCACGTGCCGTTTGCCTACGTCACGCTGGGCCCGGTGGCGCAATACATCAACACCGGCCGGCTGATTCCGCTGGCGATCACCGATGCCCGCCGCTCGCCGCTGCTGCCCAACGTGCCGACGCTGGCCGAGCTGGGCTACAAGGACGTGGTGGTCGGAGCGTGGCACGGTGTCATGGCGCCGAAGGGCACGCCGCCCGAGGTAGTCAGGACACTTAACCAGCAGCTCAACGAGGTGCTGCGCCTGCCCGAGGTGGCCGACAAGATGGCCACCTTCGGCGCCACCCCCGTCGGCGGCGCGCCGGCCGCGCTGGAGAAGGTCAACGCGGCCGACTACGAGCGCCTGGGCAAGGTGATCCGCGAGCTGGCGATCACCGCGGAATGACCGGCGCCAGCGCATCGCAGTCCGGCGCCACGCCATGGATAACGACAGACAGGAGGCCGGCATGAGCAGGGCCATCGTGGGAACGTCCACGCCGCAAGTGACCGCGCGGGAAAAGGTCATGGGACGCGCTCAGTATGCCGGCGACCTCAAGCTGCCCGGCATGCTGCACGCCAAGGTGCTGCGCAGCCCGCACCCGCACGCGCGCATCGTGCGCATCGACACCGCCGCAGCCAGGGCGCTGCCCGGGGTGAAGCTGGTGGTAACGGGGTACGACGTGCCCGCCCGCCACTGGGGACCGCACCGCAAGGAGCAGCGCATCCTGGCCCGCGGCGTGGTGCGACACGTCGGCGAGGAAGTGGCGGCGGTGGTGGCGGTCAGCGAGGAGATCGCGCGCGATGCCCTGGACCTGGTCCGGGTCGAGTACGAGACGCTGCCCGCGCTGCTGACGCCGGCCGCGGCGCTGGCCGCGGGCGCGCCGGAGATCCACGCCGGTACGGGCAATATCGGCCATGAAATGCGCATCGAGCGCGGCGACGTCGAGGCCGCCTTCGCGGCGTGCGCCGCGGTATACGAGGCGACCTACGACATGCACTCGCAGTACCCCGGCTACCTCGAGCCGATGGCCTCGGTCGCGGCGCAGGACGGCAACGGGCGGCTTACGGTGTGGGCGTCGACGCAGTCGGTGTTCCTGGCGCGCGCGCGGCTGGCCGAGGCGCTGGACCGACCGGTCTCGACCATCCGCGTGGTGCAGGCCACTACCGGCGGCGGCTTCGGCGCCAAGATCGTCGAGGAGAACAACAGCCTGATCTGCGCCTTCCTGGCCAGCCGGCTGGAGCGCCCGGTGCGGCTGGTCAACAACCGGCTCGAAGACTTCCAGGGCGCGCGCGCCAGCGTGCCGATGCAGGTCTGGCTGCGCCTGGGGGTTGACGCCGACGGCGTGATCCTGGCCAAGGACGTGCGCATCACGGCCGAGTGCGGTGCCTATTCCGGCCTTGCCGGGGATGTGATGCACGTCACTGCCATGCGCAGCGACAACATGCACCGCTTGCACAACGTGCGCTCGCACGCGGTGCTGGCCTATACCAACAACCCGCCGCGCGGCGCTTTCCGCGGCTTTGGCGGGCAGCAGATGCAGTTTCCGCTGAACTGCCACCTGACGGTGCTGGCCGGCATGCTCGGCATCGACCCGATCGAAGTGCACAAGCGCAATGCCATCGGCGCCGGCGAGACCAGCGTGCATGGCTGGAAGATCAGCAGCACCGGCATGGCCGAATGCCTGGACATGACGCGCCGCGCCATCGGCTGGGACAACAAGCGCTCGGCGCCGCGCGGCACCGGCACGCGCCGGCGCGGCGTCGGCATTGCCGCGGCGATGCATGTCAGCGGCAACCGCACGCTGGGCAACTGGGACGGCTCGACCATCCTGCTCAAGATGAACGAGGACGGGCGCGTGATGCTGCAGACCAGCGAATGCGACATGGGGCAGGGCGCCAACACCATGCTCAGCCAGATCTGCGCGCAGGAGCTGGGCATTCCGCTGTCGCACGTCACCGTGATGGCGCCGGATACCGATACCGCACCGTTCTGCCTGGGCTCGCTGGCGTCGCGCGTGACCATCATCTCGGGCAACGCGGTGTTGCGCGCGGCGCGCGAGGCGCGGCAAAAGCTGCTGGCGCTGGCGGCGGAAAAGCTCGGCGTCGATGCGCAGCAACTGGTGATCGCCGATGGCCGCATCGCGGTGCCGGACCAGCCCGACAAGTCCGCCACGCTGGCCGAGATCGCGCGGCTGCATATCTTCCGCCACGGCGGCGAGGGCATCCACGTGCGCGCCACTTACGACGCGCCCACGGTGATGCACGATGCCGACTACTACGGCAACGTCGCCCCGGCGCATTCGTTCGCGGCGCAGGCGGTGGAAGTGGAGGTCGACACCTGCACCGGTCAGGTCACCGTGATCGACAGCTTTGTCGCCGACGACTGCGGCAAGGCCATCAACCCGCTCGCGGTGCATGGCCAGACCCCTGGCGCCACCGTGCAGGCGATCGGCTGGGCCCTGTACGAACACCTGCAGTACGAGGATGGCCGCCTGATGAACGGCAACTTCGCCGACTACACCATGCCCACCGCCGACGCGGTGCCGATGCTGCGCACCGACGTGGTGGAATCGAACGACCCCAACGGCCCCTACGGTGCCAAAGGCGCAAGCGAGACCGCGATCCTGCCGGGCGCGGCGGCAATCGCCAATGCCGTGTTCGACGCGGTCGGCGTGCGCATCCAGTCGCTGCCGATCACGCCGGAGAAGGTGCTGGCGGGCCTGCGTGCGCTGCGCGAAACGGAGGCCGCCCATGCGTGACTTTGCCTTCCTGGAGCCGGCCACCGTGGCCGAGGCCAGCGCCATGCTGGCCGACCTGGGCGACAGCTGCCGCCTCTTTGCCGGCGGCACCGCGCTGATGCTGGGCATGCGCCAGCGCATGCTGGCGCCCAGTCACCTGGTCTCGCTGGGCCGGCTCGATGGGCTGCGCGGCATCGCCTTCGACGCGCGCGAAGGCCTGCGTATCGGCGCGCTGACCCTGCATGCCGAACTCGCGCGCTCGCCGCTGGTGCAAACGCACTATCCGATGCTGGCCAGCATGGCCGCGCGCGTGGCCAATCCGCAGGTGCGCAACCAGGGCACGCTGGGCGGCAACCTGTGCTATGCCGACCCGGCCACCGATCCGCCCGGCTGCCTGATGGCGCTGGGCGCGCAGGTGGTGGTAAGCGGCCGCGGCGGCGAGCGCGTGATCGACATCGAGGACTTCCTGGTCGACTACTACGTCACGGCGCTGGCTCCGGATGAAATCGTCACGCAGATCCGCGTGCCGGCGCCGGGTGCCGGCGCCGATGGCCGCTATGCGCGCTTCCTGCGCACGGCCGCCGAGCACCGCCCGCTGGCCAGCGTGGCGCTGGCGGTGCGGCGAGAGGGCGCGTTCTGCGTCGAGGCCCGCCTGGCGGTGGGCGCCTCCACGCCGGTGCCATGCCGGCTGCGGCGCGCCGAGGCGCTGCTGGCCGGCCAGGCAGTAACGGCGGAACTGGCCGCGCAGGCCGCGGCGATCGTCGCCGAGGACATCAACGCCGTATCGGACGCGCGCGGGGCCGAAGCCTACCGCCGCGAGATGGTGCGCGTGGTCGCGCGCCGCACCATTGCCGCGTTGTTCGGCGTGGCATCGGAGTAAGGAGCCTACCCATGAACCCAGTCACCATAGAACTCACCGTCAACGGTGAAGAACACCAGGTGCAGGTGCCGGCGCGGCGCCTGCTTGCCGACCTGCTGCGCGACGACCTGAACCTGACCGGCACCAAGCGCGGCTGCGAGACCGGCATCTGCGGCGCCTGCTCCGTGCTGGTCGACGGCGAGGTGGTCAAGTCCTGCCTGATGCTCGCGATGCAGGCGCGCGGCCGCCATGTGATGACCGTGGAAGGCCTGGCCGCCGACGGCCAGCTGCATCCGCTGCAGCAAAGCTTCATGGAGCACGGCGGACTGCAGTGCGGCTATTGCACGCCGGGCTTCCTGATGGCCGCGTGCGCGCTGCTCGCCAACAACCCCAATCCGACCGAAGAGGAGGTCCGCCATGGCCTGAACGGCAACCTGTGCCGTTGCACCGGCTATGTCGGCATCGTCGAATCGGTCCTGTCCGCCGCGGAGGCAATGCGTGGAAATTGAAAAGACCCTGGTCACCGCGGCGCCGCCGGCGCGCGTGTGGGAGCTGCTGCTCGACCCCAACGTGATGGGCGCGTGCGTGCCCGGCATGGAATCGATCGAAGTGCTCAGCGAGGTCGAGTACGTCGCGCACATGGCGGTAAAGATCGCCTTCATCAACGCGCGCTTCCGGCTGCATACGAAGATCGTCGAGACTCGCGCGCCCCATTACCTGCGCACCGAGGGCACCGGCGAGGACGCTTCGGTGGCCAGCTCGCTGCGGCAGTCGAGCGAGTTGTTCCTGACGCCGCTGGACCATGGCGGCACACAGCTGCGCATCCGGGTGCAGGTCGATGTGCTGGGCCGGCTGGGCACCTTCGGCCTGAGCGTGATGAAGACCAAGGCCGACCGCATGTGGGACGAGTTCGGCGCCAACCTGCTGGCGCGGCTGTCGCCGCAGGACGGGCAGGCTGCGCCCGAGCCGGCGCAGCAAGCGCCCGCGGCGCAGGCGGCTGCCGTCGCGCCGCGTTCGGCCGCCAACGGCCACGCAGTGCTGCCGGCGCGCCCGGAGGCGCCGCAAGCCGCTCCGGCCGGGCTGTTGGCGCGCCTGTTCGGGCGCACCGACGCCGCGCGCGGGCCGCATGCCGAGATCTGCATCGAGCTGCGCCGCCCCGACGAGACCATCCTGGTGCGCTGGCCCGCCGCGCACGGCGAGCAGTGCGCGGCGTGGCTGCGCGACTACCTGCGCCCGGGCACGTAGCGGCGTCCGCGGCCTTGCCGGCGGCGACTGTCCGCAATACGGGTACCCTATCGGGTGCAGGCGTGATATATGAGAACGTTGCGCCAAGACCGACTATTGCAGAGACAGACCATGACGACCGATTCGCCGCAGGAAGACACGCAGGAAAGCGGCCCGGAGGGTGCGCAGGACAGCGCGCAGGACAAGTACATCGTGCCGGGGCTGGAGCGCGGCCTGCGCCTGCTGGGCGAATTCAGCAGCCGCGAGCGCACGCTGTCGGCCGCCGAGCTGGCGCGCCGGCTCAAGGTGCCGCGTTCGACCGTGTTCCGGCTGCTGGCGACGCTGGAAATGATGGGCTTCGTCGAGCGCACCGACGGCGGACGCGAGTTCCGGCTGGGCATGGCGGTGCTGCGCCTCGGTTTTGATTACCTGGCCTCGCTGGAGCTGACCGAGCTGGGCCGTCCGCTGCTCGACCGGCTGCGCGACGAGATCCATTACCCGTGCAACCTGGTGGTGCGCGACGGGCGCTCCATCGTCTATGTGGCCAAGTCGGTGGCGTCGCGCCCGTTTGCGAGCACCGTCAATGTCGGCACTCGGCTGCCCGCGCATGCCACGGTGCTGGGGCGCGTGCTGCTCGAAGACCTGTCGCTGGCCGAACTGCGCGCGCTCTATCCGGAAGAGCGGCTGGAAGTCTATTCCGAAAGCACGCCGCGCACGGTCGAGGAACTGTACGAAATGGTCCAGCGCGACCGCCAGCGCGGCTATGTGCTGCACGAAGGCTTCTTCGAGGCCAGCATCTCCACCATCGCGGCGCCGGTGCGGGACCGCAGCGGCAAGGTGACGGCGGCGCTGGGCGCCACCATCCCGGCCGCGCGCATCGACCCGGACCAGCTCGACAATATGGTGGAACAGGTGCGGCGGGCCGCCGCCGAGTTGTCGCGGTTGCTCGATTACCGGCCGGACGTGCCCAGGCCGTTCGCCTGACGGCAAGGTGCCGTCCCGCTACAGGGAAGACAAGATGCAGCAAAGCATGCAAGGAAAGCGGGCGCCACGGCGGCGCCGATGGCTGGCCGGCACGGCGCTGGCCGTGGCGCTGGCGGCATGCCTGCCCTGGCCGGCAGCACAGGCCGCTTGCGCCAACGTGCGCATCGTGGTGCCGTTCCCGGCGGGCGGGCCGGCGGACCAGCTTGCGCGCACGCTGGCCCACGGGCTGCAGCAGCAGCGCGGCACACCCTTCGTGGTCGACAACAAGCCGGGTGCCAACGGCAATATCGGCATCGACGCGGTGCGGCGCGCGCCGGGCGATGGCTGCACCCTGCTGGTGGCTCCCGCCGGCAACCTGACCATCAACCCGACCCTGATGCCGACGCTGGCCTACAACGTCGAGCGCGATTTTCGGCCGGTGTCGCTGCTGGCGGGCTCGCCTAACGTGCTGGCGGTGCACCCGTCGGTGCAGGCGCATTCGGTACAGGAGCTGGTCAGCCTGGCCAGGCAGGCCGACAAGTCGGGCAAGCCGCCGGGCTACGCCAGCCCGGGCGTCGGCAGCGGCCTGCACCTGGCTGGCGAACTGTTCCGCCACCAGGCCGGCATCACGCTGCTGCACGTGCCGTACAAGGGCACCACGCAGGCGCTCAACGACGTGGTGGGCGGGCAGGTGCCGATGCTGTTCGGCACCTGGCCGACGCTGGCGCCGTTCATCCAATCCGGCGCGCTGCGCGCGCTGGCGGTGACGCAGCCGCAACGGTCGCCGGCCGCGCCCAATGTGCCGTCGCTGGCGGAGCAGGGCGTCCCCGGCATCGACGTCAGTTCCTGGTACGCGCTGCTGGCGCCGAAAGCCACGCCGCAGCCCGCGGCCGATGCGCTTGGCGCCGACGTGCGGGCGCTGCTGGCCAGGCCGGCGGTGCGCGCCGAACTGCAGCGCCAGGGCATGGAGCCGGTGGGCAGCACGCCGCAGGCGCTGGCTCAGCGCATCCGCGAGGAAACCGCAACCTGGGCAAAGGTGATCCGCCAGTACGGCATCACCGCGGAGTAGCGTCGCCCCGGTAACCCATCAGGCCCGACAGGTCGCGCGCGGCTTGCCGGACTTCCTTCGCCACGCGCTCGCGCAGCGTGCCGTCGGCCTCGAAACGCTGCTGCGGCCCGGCCACGCTGATGGCGGCGATCACCGCGCCGTCGGCCCCGCGCACCGGTGCCGCGCAGGCGTCGATACCCGGCTCGTATGCCGAGAAGCTCCAGGCGCAGCCGCGCTCGCGGTCGGCGGCCAGGATCTCGGCCAGGCGCGCATGGGTTGCCGGGCTCTGCCCGGTGACCGCCGGCAGCGGATCGGGCCCCAGCAATTCGCGCAGCGTCTCGGGCGGCAGTTCGGCAATCAGCATCCGGCCCGGCGTGGTCAGGTGCGCGGCAACGCGGCTGCCCACCTGGATATTGCTGACCAGCGCGGCGGCCGGCATCTGCCGCAGCAGGTAGAGCGCATCGCCGCCATCGCGCACCGCCAGGTAGGCCGACAGCTGCAGCGACGCACTGAGCCGCGCCAGCACGCGCCCGGCAAAGCTGGTCAGATCGTTGGAGGCCAGCACGCGCGAGGCCAGCTTCAGGAAGTTGAAGCCGACCTGGTGGCCGCCCTGGGGCAGGCGCTCGACCATGCCTTCATGCTCGAGCGTATCGAGCAGGCGCATCACGGTGACCCGGTTCACGTCGATGCGGCGGCCGACCTCGCTCAGGTTGGCGGTGGCGCCGCCTTCGGCGATAAAGCGCAGCAGGCGCAGGCCGCGGATGACCGGCGACACCAGTTGCGCCTCGCGGGCGTCTTCCGATGCTGCGCCGTCGTCGTCGGGTTCGGTCGGCAGGCGGGATTTGGGCATGTTGGCGTTGACTATCCATGGAAAACGGCCGCGCTGGCGGCCGTGCTGGCATGGAACGCGGGCCGCGGCTTCAGCCGAGGGCGACGTTCCAGGCGTCGTAATCGTACACCCAGTCGGCATTGCCGCCTTCCTTGAGCCAGGCATTGCTGCGCGAGCCGATCTGGATGCGGCTGGTGCGCGCGTGGCGCACGGCCTGGTAGCGCGCCAGCGCGGCCGGCACGCCGGCGGCGCCGTCGCCCGCGGCATCGGCCAGGCAGCGCGCCAGCACCACGCCGTCTTCGATCGCCATGCCCGCGCCCTGCGCCATGAACGGCATCATCGGATGGCAGGCGTCGCCCATCAGCGTGACCGGGCCGGCCGACCACGCCGGCAGCGGATCGCGCACGTACAGCGCGGAGATCAGCACGTCGTCGCAGGCGTCGAGCAGCGCGCGTGCCTCGGGGTGGAAGCCGGCATAGGCGCTGCGCAGGTCTTCCACGCGGCCCGGCGTGGTCCACGACTCATGGCGCCAGGCTTCCTGCGCGACCGTGGCGAAGATAAAGATGTCGCGGCCGCGGTTGAGCGGAAAGGTGACGATCTGCGTGGCCGCGTCCGGACCCCACCATTTGGTGAAGGTGCCCAGGTTGGGCACGCCGGCCAGGCGCGCGGCCGGCACCACGGCGCGATACGCGACCACGCCGGTGAAGATCGGGCTTTCCTGGCCGAACAGCGCGGTGCGCACGGTGGAATGGATACCGTCGGCACCGACCAGCACGTCGACATCGTCCTGCGCCCCGTTGGCAAAGCGCAGCGTCGCGCCATCGGCGCGGGCCTCGATCGCCACGGCCTTGTGATCCAGCCGCACACAGGCGCCCGGCACGGCGGCTTCCAGCGCCGTCATCAGGTCGGCGCGGTGCATGGTCAGCTGCGGCGCGCCATAGCGCCGCTCCGCTTCGTCCTGCATTGGCAGGCGCGAGGTTTCGGCGCCGGTATCCCACATGCGGCTGATGCGGTGGCTGGGACGCGCCGCGGTTTCGCGCAGGGCCTCGCCCACGCCCAGCCCGTCCAGGGCGCGCACGGCGTTGGGGGTCAGGTTGATGTCGGCGCCGACGCGGGCAAAGCGGGGAGCTTGTTCGTAGACCACGGCATCCATGCCGAGCTTGTGCAGCGCGATGGCCGCCGCGAGGCCGCCGATGCCGGCGCCATTGATTCCGATTTTGAGGGGCATTTTTCCAGCTGATCGTTGTGTTGTGTTCAAAAATGAACTAAATGTTCATAAAAATATATGGGCGAGAGGGGTGAGCGTCAATTAAGGGGGAACCCTAGGGACGTGCGGCTGTTATGGTTCTTAGCGGGCGCGGCTGTTTCGCCGGCGTAGCCGGCGAGTCACTTTTTGGCCGAGCGCCAAAAAGTAACCAAAAAGCGCGTCGCCTGTGCGGCTGGCAATCAATTCCACGGCGTTGGTGGGTCGGGCGGTGGTGCTTTCCGTTTGGGCGTGGGTGCCCGTTCGGCCCTGCTACGCTATGTGAGTCAGGGATAGTGCCTGAGATCACCCACTATTGAACAATCCCAATGAGGGTGTAGGCAGCCTGCTGCCGGCCGTATCGCGGGGACGCCTGCGGCTGCTGCGCAGGCTCAATTGTGGCGACGGTCATTTGCCGTTCGCGCGAACGCAGTCGCAGGCGTTGTACGATTCTCAGCCCCGACCACAGACCGGCAGCGCCAAGCGAGCGCAGTGATGCGTCCCATGCCAGAGCCCACGCCGCGCGAGAGGGCCGGCGCGCAGCGCAGCCGTAGGCGTTCCTACGGTAAGGCCCGCAGCAGGGACCACTCCGCGCTCTGGGCTCGTTCAACCAACACTTCAACGCCCCTGCCACCGTGGTGCACCCCTGCGGCAGGCAGTCCAGCTATGTGAGGAAGCCCAGCCCCGTACGAAAACCCTGCGCACACTACGATAAGACATGCCGCCCGCAGGGCAGTAAACGCGCTTTTTGGTTACTTTTTGGCGCTCGGCCAAAAAGTGACCCGCCCAGCAGGGCGGAACCAGGCGGTTCAAAAGCCGACAGCATGTCACCAACAGCGCCCACCCAAAAAACGAGTCGAAACCCCGCCCCCCCACCCCCTCAAAGCCCCAACACAAGCTTCGCAATAATGTTCCGCTGAATCTCATTAGACCCCCCGTATATCGAAGCCTTCCGATAGTTAAAGTAGCGCGGCGCCAGCACCGCAGCATAGTCAGCCCCGACCCGCTCCGGCGCATCGCGCCCCTGCAGTTCCGCCCAGGTGTCCTGCACGAACGGCAGCGCCGCAGGCCCCGCCGCCTCCACCGCAAGTTCGCTAGCCGCCTGCAGCGTCTCGGTGCCCGTGAGCTTGAGCATGCTGGAAGCCGCGCCGATCGAGGTGCCCGATTCCACCCCGGAAAACACCCGCAACTCAACCGCCTCCAGCGCCGCCGCACGCAGGTGCAGGGCAGCCAGCTTGCGCCGGAACACCGGGTCGTCCAGCAGCCGGCCACCGTCATCGCCAGGCTGCTCCGCCGCAATCTCCGCGATCTTGGAAAGCTGCTTGCGCAGCATCGGGCTATACGTGCCGCCCCGCTCGAATTCCAGCAGGTACTTGGCGTAGGTCCAGCCCTTGCCTTCCTCGCCAATGCGGTTGGCCACCGGCACCCGCACGTTTTCGAAGAAGACCTGGTTCACCTCCTGCTGGCCGGGCATGGGACCATCCAGCGTCGGCAGCGGCGACACCGTGATGCCGGGCGTGTGCATGTCGAGCAGCAGGAACGAAATCCCTTCCTGGCGCTTGGATTCGCGGCTGGTGCGCACCAGGCAGAACATCCAGTCGGCCCATTGCGCATGCGTGGTCCAGATCTTGGAGCCGTTCAGGACGTAGTGCTCGCCGTCGCTGTCGGTGCCGTGGTCGGCGCGCAGCTGCAGCGACGCCAGGTCGGAGCCGGAGTTGGGCTCGGAATAGCCCTGGCACCACCAAACGTCGGAGCTCAGGATCGGCGGCAGGAAGCGCTGCTTCTGCTCGGGCGTGCCGTACTTCATGATCACCGGCGCCACCATCTTCAGGCCCATCGGCGACACCGGCGGGCATCCCGCGGCAGCCAGCTCGGACTGGAAGATAAAGCGCTCGGTTGCGCCCCAGCCCGGGCCGCCGTATTCCTTCGGCCAGTTCGGCGCGGCCCAGCCGCGCGCGTGCAGCGCCTTCTGCCAGCGCACCTGTCCGGCCTTGTCGAGGTAGCCATTCTTGGACTGCGCCATCATCGCGCGCAGGTCGGCGTCATAGGCCTGGGCAATCCAGGCGCGCACATCTTCGCGGAACTGCTGGTCTTGGGGAGAGAAATCGAGATGCATCGGCGGGCCTCTCTGGTATTCGATCGTGGATAGGGGCGGCTTCAGGCCGCAGCCCGGGCGGGATAGAGCAGGTCGGCATAGCGGCGCAGGTGGTGCTCGGCCGAGCCCATCTGCAGGTCGATCGCCGTGACGCGCTTGAAGTAGTGGCCCACGGCCAGTTCTTCGGTCACGCCCATGCCGCCGTGGATCTGCACCGCGCCCTGGCCGACGAAGGCGCCCGCCTGGCCGGCCTGGATCTTCGCCGCGCACGCGGCCTGCGCGCGCACGGGCGCAGCGCCGGCGGCCTGCATGGCGGCCACCTGTGTCAGCGCCACCGATTGCTCCAGCTGCATGTACATGTCGGCCATGCGGTGCTGCAGCACCTGGAAGGTGCCGATCGGCACGCCGAACTGCTTGCGCTGGCGCGCGTAGTCGATGGTGTCGGCCAGCATGCGCGCCATCGCGCCATTGGCTTCGGCGGCCAGCGCGATCATGGCGTGGTCGCACAGCTGCTCGATCAGCGGCAGCGCTTCGCCTTCTGCGCCGATGCGCTGGCTGGCCGGCACCTGCACGTTGTCGAGCAGCACCTCGGCGGCACGCTGGCCGTCGAAAGTGGGATATTCGCGCAGCGTCACGCCCGGCGTGTCGCGCGGGAGCCAGAACAGGCTGATGCCATTCCGGTCCCGGCGCACGCCGCTGCTGCGGGCGCTGACCAGCAGATGCGAGGCGAACGGCGCGCCGGCGACGGCGTGCTTGTGGCCGCTGAGCCGGTAGCCGTCGCCCTGGCGCGTGGCGCTGGCCTGCACGTCGTGCCGGCAGTAGCGGCTGGCGGGCTCGGCATGGGCCCAACCCACGGTAGCCTCGCCGCCGATGATGGCCGGGATCCACTGCGCCGCCAGCTCGGGACTGCCGTGCAGCAGCGCGCCGCCGCCCAGCACCACGGTGCCCAGGTAGGGTTCCAGCACCAGGTGCCGGCCGAGTTGTTCCATCACCACCATGTGCTCGACGGCGCTGCCGCCCAGGCCACCGAGGTGCTCGGGAAACGCGGCGCCCAGGATGCCAAGGTCGCGCGCAAACGCGCGCCAGCAGTCGGGGCGCCAACCCGCCGCGGACTGTGCCGCCGCGCGGCGGGCTTCGAAATCGTAATGATCGGCCAGGTAGCGCGCGAGCGTGTCGCGCAGCATCGACTGTTCTTCGCTGAACTGGAAATCCACCTTGGCTCCTTCGGATAAGGGTGAGGCGTGAGGGCGGTAGTCTGGCGGGCATCTTCCGGCCAGGCCGGCCGGCGGCGCATCGTCGCATCGGACGAAGCTGACGCGCCGGCCGCAGGCGCGGTCTTTTTGCGGCGCTGCGACAAAACCAGCCCGTGCCGCTTCGTCGCTTCCGACGATGGTCGAACCGGCCAGGGTTCCGAGAATGCGCAAGCGGCATTCGCCCACCCACCATCCCCGTCGAGGAGCTCCACGCCATGCATCCGCACATCCACGCGCAGCGCACGCCCGACAAGCCCGCCATCATCATGGGCGGCAGCGGCGCCGTCGTCACCTACCGCGAGCTGGACCAGCGCTCGAACCAGGTCGCCCACCTGTTCCGCAAGCTCGGCCTGCAGCGCGGCGACCGCGTGGCCTTTATGGTGGAGAACCATCCGCGGCTGTTCGAGCTGTGCTGGGGCGCCCAGCGCAGCGGCATCGTCTATATCTGCCTGAGCACGCGCCTGAACGCGGCCGACGCGGCCTATATCGTCAACGACAGCGGCGCGCGCGTGCTGGTCACCACGCACACGCAGGCGGAGATCGCCGCGGCGCTGACCGGGCAGACGCCGGCGCTGCAGGCGCGCCTGATGCTGGATGGCACGGTGCCCGGCTATCAGGCCTACGAGACCGCGCTGGCCGATTGTCCGGTTACGCGCATCGACGACGAGACGACCGGCGGCGACATGCTGTATTCATCGGGCACCACGGGGCGGCCCAAAGGCGTATACGCGCCCCCGTCCAGTCCCGACATCGACGCGCCGACCACGCTGACCGCGCTGTGCCAGCGGCTCTACGGCTTCGATGCCGACACGCGCTACCTGTCGCCGGCGCCGCTGTACCACGCGGCGCCGCTGCGGTACAACATGTCGGTGCAGGCGCTGGGCGGCACCGCGGTGGTGATGGAGCATTTCGACGCCGAGCAGTTCCTGCGGCTGGTGCAGCAACACCGCATCACGCATACGCAACTGGTGCCCACGATGTTCTCGCGCATGCTCAAGCTGCCCGAGGCGCAGCGGCAGGGCTATGACGTGTCGTCGCTGCGCGTGGCGATCCACGCGGCCGCGCCATGCCCGGTGCAGGTGAAGGAAGCGATGATCGCGTGGTGGGGACCGGTGATCTGGGAGTACTACGCCGGTACCGAGGGCAACGGCGTGACCGTGGTCGACACGCCGCAATGGCAAGAGCGCAAGGGCACGGTCGGGCGCGCCATGGTGGGCAAGCTGCGCATCTGCGGGCCGGACGGCGCGCTGCTGCCACCGGGCGAGCCGGGCACCATCTACTTTGCCGAGGGCCGCCCGTTCACGTACCACAACGACGAGGCCAGGACCGCGGAGACGCGCCATCCGCGGCATCCGGACTGGAGCACCATAGGCGATGTCGGCTACGTGGACGCGGATGGCTATCTGTACCTGACTGACCGCAAGGCCAACATGATCATCTCCGGCGGCGTCAACATCTACCCGCAAGAGGCCGAGAACCTGTTGATGACGCATCCGAAGGTGATGGATGTCGCCGTGATCGGCGTGCCCAACGAAGATTTTGGCGAAGAGGTCAAGGCCGTGGTGCAGCCCGCCGACATGGGCCAGGCCGGGCCCGAACTGGCGGCCGAGCTGATCGCGTTCTGCCGCGCCAACCTGTCTGCCATCAAGTGCCCGCGCTCGGTCGACTTCGAGCCCGAGTTGCCGCGCCTGCCCACCGGCAAGCTGCTCAAGCGGCTGCTGCGCGACCGCTACTGGGCCGGTCACGCCAGCAAACTGGTGTGAGACAGCGGCAAGCTGTGCCTGGCCGCGGCCTGCGTTTTCGCGAGCGCAGCGGTTTACGTCATAATGCCTCGCTACACCACAGCCACGGCCACCCGCCTGCATCCTGCAGCGCCGGCGGCGCATGGCGCGCCCGCCAAGGGCCGCGATGTGCGGGAGACCACTGACAGCCAATGGCAAGTATCGAGGAGACCGGACGGCGCACGCCGCCACCCGCCGGCGCGGCATCGCTGGCCGCCAAGCTGCGCCCGCCGCTGCTGACCCCGTTCCAGGTCCAGCGCGCGGCGATCTGCGATGCCGTGTGCGCGGCGGGCTTCGTCAAGCTGGTGCTGGTGCGCGCACCCGCCGGCTTCGGCAAGACCACCGCCATGCTCCAGTGCCGCGCGCGGCTCGAGGCCGCCGGCGGCCGCACCGCGTGGCTGACGCTGGACCGCTCGGACAATGACCCTTCGCGCTTCCTCGGCTCGATCGAGGCGGCCATCGCGCATGGCATGGGCAGCGGCGGGCCGGACCGGTCCGCGCGCCAGCCGCTGGCGCAGGATCCGGGCGAACAGGCGCTGGCGCTGATCGACCGCCTCGCCAGCCATCACGGCGACTTCACGCTGTTCCTTGACGATTTCGAAGCGGTGCAGAACGCCGCCGTGGCGGGGCTGGTCTGGCAGCTGGTGGAAAGCCTGCCGCCGGGCTGCCGCGTGGTGATCGGCACGCGCTGGGTCCCCGAAACCGGCCTGGCCCGCTTGCGTGCGCGTGGCGAACTGCTCGAGATCGAGCCGGCGCAGCTGCGCTTTTCCGCCGACGAGACTGCGTCCTTCCTGCGCCAGGCGCGCGGGCTGAAGCTGGAGCAGGCTGCCATCAGCGTGCTGCACCGGCGTACCGAGGGCTGGGCCACGGCGCTGTGGCTGGCGTCGGTGGCGCTGGAGCGGCGTACCCAGCCGGAGGGCTTCATTGCAGGCTTCTCGGGCTCGAACGCAGCCATTGCCGATTACCTGGTCGAAGACGTCTTCCTGCACCTGCCCGAACCGGTGCGCGACTTCCTGTTGCGCACTTCGATCCTGGACCAGCTGTGTGGGCCACTGTGCGATGCAGTGTGCCAGCCCGCCGCCGGCAGCAGCGAGGAGATCCTCGCCTGGCTGGAGCGCGCCAACCTGTTCCTGCTGCCGCTGGAGAGCGAACGCTATGGCGAACGCGGCTCGGGCGCCGCCCCGGAGCAGTGGTATCGCTATCACAGCCTGTTTTCCGGTTTCCTGCGCGCGCAGCTGGCGCAGGCCATGCCCGAGTCCGTGCCGCGGCTGCACCTGTCGGCGTCGCGCTGGTATGAGTCGCAGGGGCGGTTGGTGCCCGCCATCGAACACGCCGTCGCCGCCGGTGCGCTGACGCATGCGCTGCAGTTGCTCGACAGCGCCGCCGACGACCTGCTGGCGCAGGGGCGCATGCGGTTGCTGACGCGCTGGCTGGAGTCGGTGCCCGCCGACGAACTGGCGCGGCTGCCCAAGTTGCAGATCGCGCGGGTATGGGCGGTGTCGTTCACGCGCGGGCCGGCCGAAGCCATCGCCCTGCTGCAGCAGATCCCCACTGAAGGCGCGGCCGGCGACCTGCTGGCCCATATCCGCGCGTTGCGCCACATGCTGCTGAACATGATGGACCGCTTCGACGACGCGCGCGCCTTCGCCCGCAACGAGCTGCCACCGTTGCCGATGGGCTATGCCTTCCCCGACGCGATCCTGGCCACCTCGATGGCGCGGCTGGCCGCGGTGGCCGGCGACTATCCCGAGGCGCGCCGGCTGCTGCAGGTGGCGCGCCACGCAGTGCGCGGGTCGGACAGCAACTTCAACAAGATCTTCTCGGAATCGGTCGAAGGGCTGATCGACCTGCGCCAGGGGCGGCTGCAGCAGGCGCTGGCGCGTTTCCGCATCGCCGCCAGCACGATGCTGCCGAACCGCTTCGGTCCCACCAACGGCAACGCCATGGCCGGCATCCTGCTGGCCGAGGGCCTCTATGAGAGCGGCGATTCCGAGCGTGCCGGCCGGCTGCTCAACGTCTACCTGCCGCTGTCGCGCGACCTCGGCCTGCCCGACCAGATCATCACCGGCCACGCGGTGCTGGCCCGCATCGCCTTCGAGCGCAGCGAGACCGACCAGGCCCACGAATGGCTGGCCCAGCTCGAAGCGCTGGGCCACCATCGCGGCCTGACGCGGCTGGTGATGGCGGCGATGCTGGAGCGCGCCCGCCTGGCGCTGCGGCAGGGCAATGTGCATGCCGCGCAGGAAGCGATCGAGCGCGCCGCCGATCCGGCGCTGTGGCGCACGCGCCCCGGCGTCAGCTCGTTTGCCAGCGATGTCGAGGACATCACGCTGGGCCGGCTGCGGCTGGACCTGTACGCGCGCCCCGGCACGCCGGTGCGCGAGGCCATCGAACGCGAACTCGCGGCCGCCGCCGGCAACCAGCTGATGCGCCGCGCGCTCAAGCTGCGCATCCTGCTGGCGCAGGCGTGGCAGCGCTGCGGCGACGGCGCGCATGCGCTGGTGGTGATGGGCGAGGCGTTGCGCTTCGGCGCGGCCGAAGGCTTCGTGCGCATCTTTGCCGACGAGGGCGACGATGTGCGCCGGCTGGTGGCCGACGCCTGCGCGCGCCAGGCGGCCAGCCTGCCCGCGCCTTACGTCGAAAAGCTGCTGCAGGCTTGCGCCCAGGCCACCGCGGAGCCGCCCGGCGCCGGCCGGCCCGCGCCGCCGGCGCTGGTCGAGCCGCTGACGCCCAAGGAGCAGAAGGTGCTGCACCTGCTGGCCGAGGGCTATTCCAACGTCGCCATGGCCGAGCGCCTGTTCGTGTCCGAGACCACGGTGCGCACGCACCTGCGCAATATCAGCGCCAAGCTGCACGCCAGCAACCGCACCCAGGCGGTTGCGATCGCGCGCCAGCTCGGCCTGCTCTGAAGCCGCGACTCAGATACCGATGAAATCGGTAAATTGCGCCAGCGGCGCGCGCCCGGCGCGCAGCCGGTTGGCGGGCGCCTCGGGATCCTCGTAGCCGATCGCCATGCCGCTGAACAGCATCCGTCCGGCCGGCAGCGACAAGAATTCAGCAATGGTCTGCGGATACATTGCCCAGCACTCCTGCGCGCAGCTGTCCAGGCCTTCTTCGCGCAGCAGCAGCATCACCGTCTGCAGGTACATGCCCAGGTCCGACCATTGCGGCGGGCCCATGCGCCGGTCCACGGTGCAGAACAGCGCCAGCGGCGCGCCGAAGAAGGTGAAGTTGCTGGCGAACTGCGCCAGCCGCCGGGCCTTGTCCTCGCGCGGGATGCCGAGGTGGTGGTAGAGCGCCTCGCCCACCTCGAAACGGCGCTCGCGGTAGGGCGAGACCAGCTCGCGCGGATAGATGTCGTACTCGCGCGCTTCACCGGTTGGGGCCTCGGCGATGCGTGCGCGCATGATGTCGCGCAGCCGCTCCAGCGCCTCCCCGCCGACCACATGGATATGCCACGGCTGCAGGTTGCCGCCGGAAGGCGCGCGCGCCGCGGCGTCGAGCACGCGGCGGATGGTGTCGGGCGCAACGGCCCGGGGCAGGAAGCCGCGGACGGACTTGCGGCTGGCGACGGCTTGGCTGACTTTCATCGGGACTCCGGCAACAGGGGTGGACGCGTGCGCATCAGGCGAAGGGCGGCTCACTGGTCCAGTCGAAGAAATCCGGCATGTCGTGCGACACGGTTTCCGGGAACGCGGCGGGGCGCTTTTCCAGGAATGCGCTGACGCCTTCCTTCACGTCGGCGGAGCGTCCGCGCGACTGGATCGCGCGGCTGTCGAGCTTGTGCGCTTCCATCGGGTGGCTGGCTCCGGCCATGCGCCAGATCAGCTGGCGCGAGATCGCCACCGACACCGGCGCGGCATTGGCGGCGATCTCGCGCGCAATCGCCTGCGCCGCCGGCAACAGGTCTTCGGGGGCGTGCAGCGAGCGCACCAGGCCGCGTTCGTGCGCCTCCTGTGCCGAGAACACGCGGCCGGTGTAGCACCACTCCAGCGCAGTCGAAATCCCGACCACGCGCGACAGGAACCACGACGACGCCGCTTCCGGCGTGATGCCGCGGCGTGCAAAGACAAAGCCGAACTTGGCGTCGGTCGACGCCAGCCGGATATCCATCGGCAGCTGCATGGTCACGCCCACGCCGACCGCGGCGCCGTTGACCGCGGCGATCACCGGCTTGAGGCTGCGGAAGATGCGCAGCGACACGCGCCCGCCGCCGTCGCGATGCGCGGTGTCAGGGCTGGCGCCATAGCGCTTCTCGAAATCGAAGGTGGAGCTGCCGCCGGACAGGTCGGCGCCAGCGCAGAACGCGCGGCCGGAGCCGGTGACGATCACCGCGCGCACGTTGTCGTCGGCATCGGTGGCGTCGAACGCGGCGATCAGCTCGTGCATCATCTGCGCGGTGAAGGCATTGAGCTGGTCCGGGCGGTGCAGGGTGATGGTGGCGACGCCGTCTGCAACGGCGTAGCGCAGGGTTTCGAACGAAGGCGTGGCTGGCGTCATGCGGGACTCCTGCTGGAGATGGGAAGGATGCCGAAGGGTGCCGGAACACGTGCCGGCAGCGGGGGCGGGGCTCGCCCAACACTAGTGCAGATTGCGCCGCCCGCAATCGTCGCTTCCGACGAGGCTGGGACCGTACGCGTCGCCGTAGACTGATGCCGATCAGGCGGCAGGGCCGGCACATCGCGACATTACGCCGTTGCCCCTGCCGGCACAGACAGAAAAAGGACCACCATGAAGACACGCATCACCGAACTGCTTGGCATCCGCTACCCGATCATCCAGGGCGGCATGCAATGGGTTGGCTACGCTGAGATGGCATCCGCCGTTTCCAACGCGGGCGGCCTGGGCATCCTGACGGCGCTGACGCAGCCGACGCCCGAGGACCTGGCCGCCGAGATCCGCCGCTGCCGCGAGCTGACCGACAAGCCGTTTGGCGTGAACCTGACCCTGCTGCCGTCGATCAACCCGCCGCCGTACGCGCGCTACCTCGACGTCATCATCGAGAGCGGCGTCAAGGTGCTGGAGACCGCCGGCAACAACCCCAAGGAGCATATCGCGCGGGCCAAGGCCGCGGGCATCAAGGTGATCCACAAGTGCGTGGCGGTGCGCCATGCGCTGTCGGCCGAGCGGCTGGGCGTGGACGCGGTCTCGATCGACGGCTTCGAGTGCGCCGGTCATCCGGGCGAGGACGATGTGCCCGGCATGGTGCTGATCCCGCAGGCGGTGCGCAAGCTGTCGGTGCCGGTGATCGCCTCGGGCGGCATCGCCGACGGACGCGGCATGGCGGCGGCGCTGGTGCTGGGCGCCGAGGGCGTCAACATGGGCACGCGCTTCTGCGCCACGCGCGAAGCGCCGATCCACGACAACGTCAAGCAGGCGCTGGTGCAAGCCAGCGAGCGCGACACCAACCTGATTTTCCGCACCCTGCACAACACCGCGCGCGTGCTCAAGAACGCCGTGTCGGATGAAGTGGTGAGCATCGAACGCCGTCCCGGCGGCGCCCAGTTCGAGGACGTCAAGCATCTGGTCGCCGGCGTGCGCGGCAAGGCCGCGCTCAAGGCGGGCGAGACCGACGGCGGCATCATCAGCGCCGGCCAGTGCGTAGGCCTGATCGACGACGTGCCCAGCTGCGAAGAACTGATCGCGCGCATGGTGGCCGATTGCCGTGAACACCTCAGCGTGGCCTCGCGCTACTTTGCCTGACGCCATGGCCGAGGCGGAAATCGAGGCGGCGCTGACCCCCGCCATCGCCGCGCCGGCCGAACCCGGCGCCGACGTGCCCGAGGGTTTTGTCCCGCTGCGCCGCATGAGCGGCTACATGGCGGGCTTCGGCCAGCTCTACCTGCACGCTGAACGCCGCACGCTGGCGGTGCGTATCGACGAGAGCCATTTGAACAACCTGGGTATCCCGCACGGCGGCATGCTGGCGACGCTGGCCGATACCGCCATCGGCATGATGATGTCGCTGGAAACCGGCCGCGCCAAAAGCGCGGTCACGGTCAACCTGAGCCTCGACTATCTCGACTCGGCGCGCCCGGGCGACTGGGTCGAGGCCCGCGTGGAATTCGACAAGCTCGGCTCGCGGCTGCGCTATGGCACCTGCCGGCTGTTCAGCGGCGAGCGCTGCCTGCTGCGCGCGACGGCGATCTTCGCGGTGCTGGCGCCGCGCGCCTGAGCGCTGCGGCAACTTCGTCGCTTCCGACGACGCTGGCGACTACCCGCGGCGCAACAATAGCCGTCGAAGCTGCCGGCACGCCCGCCGGCATGTTGCACAACACTCGGGCTGCCCCGGCGGCCTGCACCGAACCAAGGAGATCACATGGCTGAGGCATATATCGTCGCGGCGGTCCGTACCGCCGGCGGCCGCAAGGGCGGCAAGCTGTCGGGCTGGCATCCGGCCGACCTGGCGGCGCAGGTGCTCGACGCGCTGGTGGAGCGCACCGGTGCCGATCCGGCGCTGGTCGAAGACGTCATCATGGGCTGCGTGAGCCAGGTCGGCGAGCAGGCCGGCAACGTCGCGCGCAATGCCATCCTGGCCTCGCGCCTACCGGAAAGCGTGCCGGGCACCTCGGTCGACCGCCAGTGCGGCTCATCCCAGCAGGCGCTGCACTTTGCCGCGCAGGCGGTGATGTCGGGTGCGATGGATATCGTCATCGCCGCCGGCGTGGAAAGCATGACGCGCGTGCCGATGGGCCTGTCGTCGCAGTTGCCGGCCAAGAACGGCTTCGGCGTACCCAAGAGCCCGGGTGTCGAGGCACGCTACCCCGGCGTGCAGTTCAGCCAGTTCACCGGCGCAGAGATGATCGCGCGCAAGTACGAGCTGTCGCGCGAACAGCTCGACGCCTACGCGCTGCAAAGCCACCAGCGCGCCATCGCTGCCACCAAGGCCGGCCGCTTCGGCGCCGAGATCGTGCCGGTGGAGGTGCGCACCGCCGACGGCGCCAACGGCGAGATGCACACCACCGACGAAGGCATCCGCTACGACGCCACGCTGGAAAGCATCGGCAGCGTCAAGCTGATCGCCGAAGGCGGCCGCGTCACCGCCGCTACCGCCAGCCAGATCTGCGATGGCGCCGCGGGCCTGATGGTGGTCAACGAGGCCGGACTGAAGAAGCTGGGCGTCAAGCCGCTGGCGCGCGTGCACAGCATGACCGTGATCGGCCATGACCCGGTGGTAATGCTGGAGGCGCCGCTGCCGGCCACCGAAGTGGCGCTCAAGCGCGCCGGCCTGCGCATCGGCGATATCGACCTGTTCGAAGTCAACGAAGCCTTCGCGCCGGTGCCGCTGGCCTGGCTCAAGGCCACCGGCGCCGATCCGGAACGCCTGAACGTGCATGGCGGCGCAATCGCGCTGGGCCATCCGCTTGGCGGCTCCGGCGCCAAGCTGATGACCACGCTGGTGCATGCGCTGCATACGCATGGCAAGCGCTACGGTCTGCAGACCATGTGCGAAGGCGGCGGGCTGGCCAACGTGACCATCGTCGAGCGCCTGTAAAACAGAGGCGCAGCGGCACAGAGCACGACAAAGAGCAGTAAAGGGAGAAGGACCGGCGGCGCGGGCATGTCAAAGTGCCCGCGCCAGCAGCCGGAGTAGCAAAAGGAATGGCCGCGAAATCGCAGCCATTGCCATTTGGAGAGCGGATAGCGCCGAGCGCGCAATCCGCGTCAGGCGAAGGTCACGGCGCTGCGCCGGTCGGCACGCTCGAGGTGGGGCACGTTATTGAAGCTCAGCAGACGCTGCACGCCGCGGCCGACAATGATCTCGCAGAACGCGGTATTGCGGAACTGCAGGTTCATCTCGATCGCGGCCTGCGCCGGCGCGCCGAGCAGGTCGGCGGTGGCGCGGCCGATGGCGCCGCCCGAGCTGACCACCAGGATCGCATCCTCGCGCGTGGTGCCCTCGCTGGCCTGCGCCAGCGCGCCGGCAATGCGCGCGCCGAAGTCGGTCCAGCTCTCGGGCATTTCCGCCAGCCCGTCCTGCGTCCAGGCCGCGTAGGCCGCGCGGAAGGTGCGCCAGTAGTCGTTGTAGTCGGAGTTCTGGTGCGCGCGGTGGTCGGCGCCGCCGGTGTGGCAGCGGTACAGCGCCTCGCCGTCGTATTCGTTCAGGCCGGGATGCGAGATCACCGCGGCCTGCGGCTGCCCCATGCCGGCCAGGATTTCCGTGGCGGTGTCCTGCTGGCGCACCAGCGTGCCGGCCACCACCCGGCTGAAGCTGACGCCGCGCTCAGCGAAATACTCGCCAAGCCAGCGCGCCTGCTGCCGGCCGGTGGGCGACAGGCAGTCGTAGTTGGCGGCGCCAAACGAGGCTTGTCCGTGGCGGACGAGGAAAAGCGTGGCCATGAGCGATCCCGATAAGCAGTGAGACGGATAGGGCTGACTCGGCGCGGGGCCGGGCGTGGGCAGATTGTAGGGAGCGCCGGCGCCACCGCCAAGCAAGCGCCGCGCAATTCATAGCAGCCATGGCCCGGCTGCATTACCCAGGCAGGCTCAGGCCGTCTCGGCCGGCCTGACGTCGAGATAGCCAGCCATCAGGCGGCTCAGCTCGGTGATCAGCCGCTCGTCGTCAAGGTGCAGCGGGCCGGAATCGTTGAGCACGGCATTGACCAGCACGCTGAAGACGGCCTGCATGGCAAAGCGTACGCGCAGTTCGGCGGTGTCGGCCGGCAGCGGCAGGCGCGGCACCAGCAGTTGCACCATGCGCTCCACGATCGCTTCACCGTTCTGGCGGTGGGGCAGCCATTCCTCGGGACGCGTGGAGGCATGGCGCAGCGACGCGCGCATCACGCCACGGTTGGCCAGCGTGCCGAGCACCATGAACCTGGCGGCCTTTTCCAGCAGAACCGGTGTGGTGACATCTTCCCAGCGTTCCTGCGCCAGGTAGCGATCGATCGACGCCGAGGTCTCTTCCATCACCAGCGCTCGCAGCGCCTCGAAATAGGCCATCTTGTCGCGGAAGCGCCCATAGAAGGCACCCACCGATACCTGGCACGAGGCTGCGATCTGCGCCACCGAGACCGCGGCGAAGTCGCGCGTCGCCAGCAGTTCGCGGCCCGCGCCCAGCAAGGCCTGTTCGGTCTCGCGCGCACGGCGCTGGCGGGGTGGCTGCAGGATCGAGGGGGTGTCGATACGGGGGAAGGAAGCGTTGGCGGGGAAGCTGGAAGGCGTCGCTGACATGGTCATATTTCCGTATTCGAATTCGGATTCGAATTTGAAAATACCGGTGCGCACGGCAACGCGTCAAGAGGTTTTGTCGGTTGGCCCTGCAAATGTTCCGCACGGATGCGGTGCGGCGCACGATGGTGCGAGCCGCGTGCCTCGTGCTTTGCCCGGTCCATCAATCGGAACATTCTGAACTCGAGCGCGGGATGATGAAAGTTCAGCTGAACCGCGGGCTCAGCTCGTCGCGCATCCAGTCGATGAAGGCGCGGGTACGCGCCGGCAGCAGCCGTGCGTGGGGATAGATCAGCGACAGCGGCCACGCCGGCAGCTCGAAGTCTTCCAGCACGATGCGCAGCTTGCGCTCTTCCACCAGCTGCGCGACCTGGTACGACAGGAAATGGCCGAAGCCGGCACCCGCCGCACAGGCGGCCACGGCGGGCGCGGTCTGGTTGAATTCCAGGTTGCCCGACACCGGCACATGGAATTCGCGTTCGCCGTCGCGGAACGACCACCAGTGCGCATGGTTGCCGGTGAAGCGCACACAGTTGGCGCTGGCCAGCTGGTCCGGATGGCGCGGCACGCCGTGCTTGCGCAGATAGGCCGGCGTGGCGACCACCACGCGGCGGATGCGGCCGACGGATTGCGCCACCAGCGTGGAGTCGGCCAGCGGGCCGATGCGCACGCCCACGTCCAGGTCTTCCTCGAGCAGGTTCACTACGCGGTCGGTGAATTCCATGCGGCAGCGCACGCGCGGATAGCGCTGCACGAAGCGCGTCACTGCCGGCGCCACGTACATCTGGCCGAACAGGACCGAGGCGGTCAGCGTGAGCTGGCCGCTGGGCTCGACATGGCTCTCCGTCAGGCCGGCTTCGACTTCGTCGATATTGGCCAGGATGCGCCGGCAGCCGTCCAGGTAGCTGCGCCCCTCGGCGGTCAGCGACAGCCGCCGCGTGGTGCGGTTGAGCAGCCGCACCTGCAGCTCGGATTCGAGCGCCGCCAGCGTGCGCACCACCGCCGGCAACGAAGTATGCAGCGACGCCGCGGCGGCCGTCAGGCTGCCTTCGTCGACGATCCGCACAAAGGTCTGCATCGCACGTAGCTTGTCCATGGCGCCAAACATTACTCCATTTTCCGGAGTAGTCAAATATCAATGGACCCATTTATTCCAGTGTCGCCGACGCCGAGAATCCGTCCATACCAACCGCTCAGGAGAGTGCCATGCAACAGACGAATCCCCCCGCAGTGCCCGCCGGGCCGCTGGTGCTGTACCGTTCGCCGGTGTCCGGCCACGCGCATCGCGCCGAATTGATGCTGGGGCTGCTGGGCTTGCCCTACCGGCTGGTGGACGTCGACCTGCGCGGCGGCGAGCAGCGCAGCGAAGCCTTCCTGCGCCTGAATCCGTTCGGCCAGGTGCCGGTGCTGGACGACGACGGCGTGGTGCTGGGCGATTCCAACGCGATCCTGGTCTACCTGGCCACGCGCTATGACGGCGGCCGCTGGTTGCCGCGCGATCCGGTCGGCGCCGCGCGCGTGCAGCGCTGGTTGTCCGTGGCAGCCGGCGAGATTGCGTTCGGCCCGGCAGCCGCGCGCCTGGGCGTGCTGTTCGGGCGGCCGGTGCCGATGGAAGATGCCGTCGCCCGCGCGCAGCGGCTGTTCACGCTGATGGAGTCGGTGCTGGCCGGGGGCGCGTTCCTCGCCGCCGATCACGCCACCATTGCCGATGTGGCCGCCTACAGCTATATCGCCCGCGCCGAGGAAGGCAACGTGCCGCTGGCGCCGTACCCGGCGCTCAATGCCTGGCTGCGCCGCGTCGAGGCATTGCCCGGCTTTGTGCCGATGGTGGTATCGAAGCCCAGCGTGGTCGCCTAGCCATTGCGTCCGGCGAGCGCCAAGCCATTCACGTTGCGAAGGAGCCAATCATGGACCTGCCCACCTGGCCGCATGCCGGCCTGCCATTCCACGCCGGCGAACTCGCGGCACAGCAGCGCGCCGGCAAGCGCGAGCGCATGGCCGCGGCGGGTCCGCGCGTGATCCGCGGCGAGATGCCAGAACAGCACCGCACGTTCTTCGCGCAACTGCCGTTCCTGCTGGCCGGCGCTGTCGATGCCGACGGCATGCCGTGGGCCACACTGCTGGTCGGACCGCCCGGGTTTGCGCAGACGCCCGACGCCACGCACCTGCGCATCGACGCCGTGCCGTTGCCCGGCGATCCGCTGGCCGCGGCGCTGGAGCAGGGCGCACGCATCGGGCTGCTTGGCATCGAGCTGCCCACGCGCCGGCGCAACCGCATGAACGGGATCATCGTGGCGCGCGATCAGGCAGGGCTGACGGTCGAGGTCGAGCAGAGCTTCGGCAATTGCCCGCGCTACATCCAGCTGCGCGATGTCGCCTCGGCCGAGCCTGCCGCCGCGGCCGCGACATGGCACGGCGACGCGCTCGATGCGCATGCCAGCGACTGGCTGCGCGGTGCCGATACGCTGTTCATCGCATCCAGCCATAGCGCGTCGCCGCAAGACGAGGGCGAGCACACCGGGGGTGTCGACGTCTCGCACCGCGGCGGCAAGCCTGGCTTTATCCGCGTGGACGACGCCCATACCCTGACGTTCCCGGATTTCAACGGCAACAACTTCTTCAACACGGTTGGCAACCTGATGGCCGAGCCGCGTGCGGGCATCGTCGTGCCGGATTTTGCCGACGGTTCGCTGCTGCATGTGAATGGCCGCGCCGAAGTGATCTGGGAGGGCGAGGCACTAGCTGCCTTCGCTGGCGCCGAGCGGCTGGTGCGGCTGCATGTCGAGCGCGTGGTGCGGCGCGAGCGCGTGCTGCCGCTGCGCTTCGCCTTTCGGGAGTTCTCGCCGGTGCTGGCCGATACCGGCGCGTGGCCGGAACGCTGATCGAGGATGGTGGGTGCCGGGCGACGGCTGCGTTCAGCCGCGCGCCCGATATTTGAGCGCGGCGCAGCGGCCGGCCAGCGCGGTGATGCAGCAGGCGTCGCCGCGCCACTCGCCGCCGGTAACGATGCCATTGGAATCCGTCACCAGTTTGCGCTGGCATTGCCCCGGCACAGGCGTGCGCTCCATGCCGGCATCGCGCGGGCCGCTGCCCGGCGGTCGCGCGGCCGGCACGAAATCGGTCCAGACGTAGGCGGTGCCGGCGGGAAGGGCCTGCACGGCCTGCGGCGGCCCCCACTGCCGCTTCGCTTCGTCGACCGGAATGCTCTTCCAGGAATCGATGACGTCTTGCATCGCGCCCGTCCCGATCCCGGCGCAGGCCGCCGTCAGAGTCGCCGCCAGAATCGTCGCGCACTGGACGGCGATGCGCGCATCCCTGCGCGCCACGGGTCGGGCGGCATACGCAACGCGGGCTGGGTTGGCGGGCATGGTGGCTCCACATCGGCGCGGCCGGCGGCAAGGGCCGGCCTGTGGAGACTAGTGGAGCCATCACATCGTTTGCAAGGGGCTTTTGGGGCTTGGCGTACAGATTACCGGGGCCCGCGGCCACGCAGGCTTACTCGGCAAACAAGCCCAGGGTTTGTTGCCCTGCAGTGGCAGAGGACTTGCGTGCAGCATGCGTCGGAACCGCGCGTGCGGGACGCGGGGCTTCAGTGGGCGTCACTGGGGCGGTCAGCGTGAAATCCCGCCGCACCGACAGCGGCACCGCGTCCGGCATCCATTGCTCCCGGCGCGGCGCCAGGATCTGGTAGGTGTCCAGGTCGAAATGCGCGGGCGCGGCGGCCAGTGCGCCGGCATCCTCCAGCGTGTCCGCGCAGCCCAGGTAGCACCACTCGTCAACCACATGCCACCAGGCGCGCGCGCCGTGTTGCTCGCGCCAGGCCACCGGGCCGTCGAACGGCCATGGCACCAGCGCGATCGGCCCCAGCGCGGCGGCCAGACGGGCACGGTGTTCGCGCGACGATTCCACGCCGACGCAGGCGCCGGCGCAGCGGTGGACCTGGCGCGCAAAGCAGGGGCTGCCACGGCGCGTGGTCTTTTCCAGCGACAGCGTGGCCATGCACAGGCCGTGCTCCTCGGCCAGCGCGCGCAACCGTGCCTCGGCCGCGCCACGGCTGCCGAAGACGCCGAACAGGTCGCGATGCCGGCAGAAGTCCGTGTCGCGATCGGAACGCAGGCGCGGCACCGGCAACTGCTGCGGCAGCTCCCAGGCGTACAGGCGCGTATTCCGGCGCAGCAGTTGGTTGTGCACCGGCTGCATGGCCTTGACCAGCCGGGCTTCCAGTAACAGCGCGCCGGTTTCGCCGCCGGTTTCCCGCCATTCGACCCGGCGCACCAGCCGCGCCAGCCGCATATCCTTGCCGTAGCGGTAGTCGCCGGAAAAATGCGCGCCGATGCGCTGGCGCAGGTGCACGCTCTTGCCGATATAGAGCGGCACGTCCTGGTCGCCATAGAAGATATAGACGCCCGGGGTTGCGGGCACGTCTTCGAGCGCAGTCTCTTCGAGTCCGGCCGGCAAGCTGGCGCGCCGCACCAGCGTGCGCACCGCCGCTTCCACCAGGTCGACCGAATAGGTGGCATGGATCTTCTGCCAGAACTGCCACAGCAGCTCGGCATCCGCCAGCGCGCGGTGCCGGCCCTTGGGCGTCAGGCCGAAGCGGGCAATCAGCGCGTCCAGGCCATGGCGCTCGACCGACGGGTACAGCGAGCGCGAGAGCCTGACGGTGCACAGCACGTCGGCCCGGAACGTCACACCGGCGCGCCGGAACGCGTTCTTCAGGAAGCCGTAGTCGAAGCGTGCGTTATGGGCCACGAACAGGCGGCCCTGCAGGCGCTCGGCGAGCGACTCGGCCAGGGATTCGAAGGTGGGCTGCCCGCGCACCATGTCGTCGCTGATGCCGGTCATGCGCTGGATAAACGGCGGGATCGACATGCCGGGGTCGAGCAGCGTGTCCCATTCGACAATACCGTCCGGGCCCACTTCCACCACGCCGATCTCGGTGATGCGGTCACGCTGGGCGTCCGCGCCAGTGGTCTCCAGGTCGACAAAGACAATAGGACGCGACAGGGCGGCGGCCAGCGACTGGGCGTCTAACAGGCGAGTGCCGTCCGTTGGCAGGCGCGACGGTTGATAGGTAGGCAGGTCAGGCATTTGCCGATTTTAAGGGGCCGCCGATGGCGGCACGAAGAAGTTTTCAAATACCCCTTGCCAACCCCGTCGCGCTCGCTTACTATTCGCCCCCTCGCAACACGACGCGGCACCTGCAAGGCAGGCGCAGCAAGGGTTGCGAGGTCGACCGGAAGGTTGGCGCGGCAAGGTTTGCAGCGCTGACGGCAGCAAAAAAGATTGCG
>NZ_JALHRY010000070.1:0-1729 GCF_023952485.1 Cupriavidus mimosae
AGCTGCTCGAGGATGGCCGGGTTCTCCAGCGTCGAGGTGTCCTGTGTAATCTCTTCGCCCTTGGCCAGCGACCGCAACAGGCGGCGCATGATCTTGCCCGAGCGCGTCTTGGGCAGGTTGTCGCCAAAGCGGATGTCCTTGGGCTTGGCGATCGGGCCGATCTCCTTGCCGACCCAGTTGCGCAGTTCGGTCGCGAGCTTGGCCGCTTCCTCGCCGCTCGGGCGCGAGCGCTTGAGCACGACGAAGGCGCAGATCGCTTCGCCGGTCATGTCGTCCGGGCGGCCCACCACCGCGGCTTCGGCCACCAGCGGGTTGGCCACCAGCGCCGACTCGATCTCCATCGTGCCCATGCGGTGGCCCGACACGTTCAGCACGTCGTCGATGCGGCCCATGATGGTGAAGTAGCCGGTGTCCTTGTCGCGGATCGAGCCGTCGCCGGCCAGGTAGAGCTTGCCGCCCAATTCTTCGGGGAAGTAGCTCTTCTTGAAGCGCTCCGGATCGCCCCAGATGGTGCGGATCATCGCGGGCCACGGGCGCTTGACCACCAGGATGCCGCCGTTGCCGTTGGGCACGTCATGGCCGGTCTCGTCGACGATGGCGGCCATGATGCCCGGCAGCGGCAGCGTGCACGAACCCGGCACCAGCGGCGTCGCGCCCGGCAGCGGCGTGATCATGTGGCCGCCGGTCTCGGTCTGCCAGAAGGTGTCGACGATCGGGCAGCGCTCGTTGCCGACGTTCTTGTAGTACCACATCCACGCTTCCGGGTTGATCGGCTCGCCCACGGTGCCGAGCAGGCGCAGGCTGGACAGGTCGTACTGCTTGGGGTGGATCTTCTCGTCGGCCTCGGCGGCCTTGATCAGCGAGCGGATCGCGGTCGGCGCGGTGTAGAAGATGCTGACCTTGTGGCGCGCGATCATGTCCCAGAAGCGGCCGGCGTTCGGGTAGGTCGGCACGCCCTCGAACACCACCTGGGTGGCGCCGGCGGCGAGCGGGCCGTAGGCGATGTAGGTGTGGCCGGTGACCCAGCCGATGTCGGCGGTACACCAGAACAGGTCGTCGGGCTTGATGTCGAACGACCACTTCATCGTCATCAGCGCCCACAGCAGGTAGCCGCCGGTGCTGTGCTGCACGCCCTTGGGCTTGCCGGTGGAGCCGGAGGTGTAGAGCACGAACAGCGGATGCTCGGCGCCGACCGGCTCGGGCTCGCAGGTATCGGGCTGGCCCGCGCAAAGATTGCGCATCCAGCAATCACGTCCCTGCGTCCAGGCCACCGCCCCACCGGTACGTTTGTGGACAATGACATGCCGTACAGCCTCGCAGCCGCCCAGCGCCAGCGCATCGTCGGCGATGGCCTTCAGCGGCAGCGCCTTGCCGCCGCGCATCTGTTCGTCGGCGGTGATCAGCGCCACCGCGCCCACGTCGACCAGCCGCTCCTGCAGCGACTTGGCCGAGAAACCGCCGAACACCACCGAATGCGTCGCGCCCAGGCGCGCGCAGGCCTGCATCGCGGCCACGCCCTCGACCGACATCGGCATGTAGATCACGACGCGGTCGCCCTTCTTGATGCCGAGCGTCTTCAGGCCGTTGGCCAGGCGGCACACCTTCGCGTGCAGTTCGCGGTAGGTGACGCGTGTCACGGTGCCGTCGTCGGCCTCGAACACGATCGCGACCTTGTCGGCGTTGCCGTTTTCCAGGTTGCGGTCCAGGCAGTTGTACGAGGCGTTGAGCT
>NZ_JALHRY010000072.1:0-1583 GCF_023952485.1 Cupriavidus mimosae
ACCTGTCTGGAAGAGGCGCTGGCTTTCTTCGGCGGCGTGCCCGAGCACATCCTGTTCGACAACGCCAAGTCGGTGGTCGTCGAGCGCGACGCGCACGGCGATGGCCGCCATCGCTGGGACCGGGAACTGTTGGCGCAGGCCGAGCGGTATGGCTTCGAACTGAAGGTATGCCGTCCCTATCGCGCCAAGACCAAGGGCAAGGTCGAGCGCTTCAATCGCTATCTCAAGGAGAGCTTTGTCGTGCCGCTGGCCGCCACGCTCAAACAAGCCGGGCTGAAGCTGGATGTCGAGGCCGCCAACCAGTACATTGGCCGCTGGCTGACGGAGGTGGCCAACATACGGGTTCATGCCACCACTGGCGAGCGCCCCGTGGTGCGCCTTGCCGTCGAGCAAGAGGCCTTGCTGCCGCTACCGCAGGCGGGCAGACCGCTGCCTGTACGCAGGCCCATGCGCCCCATCCCGCGCGAGAGCCTGCAGCATCCGCTGGCCGTGTATGACAGCCTGCTGGAGGTGGCGGCATGAACCTGCAGCACTAGCGCATTGCCAACCTGTGCGGCCAGCTCAAACTAGACCGCGTGGCGCTGGAGTGGGGGTCGCTGGCACAGCGGGTGGCGACCGAGGACGCCAGTCTGGCCGACTTCCTGGAGCGGCTGCTCAACACCGAGGTTGCCGCCCGCGAGGAGCGCAAGCGTCAGGTGCTGACCAAGCTGGCGACACTGCCGTCGGTAAGGACGCTGGAGCAGTACGACTTCGGCTTCGCCAGCGGCGCACCGCGCATGCAGATACAGGAGTTGGGCAGCCTGGCGTTTATCGAGCGCGCCGAGAACGTTGTGCTGCTCGGGCCGTCCGGCGTCGGCAAGACACATCTGGCGACGGCGCTGGCCTATCGCGCGACGCAGGCTGGCATCAAGAGCCGCTTCCTGACGGCGGCTGACCTGATGATGCAACTAGCGACTGCGCGGCAGCAGGGGCGGCTGCGCGAGTACTTCAATCGGGCCGTGATGGGACCCAGGTTATTGGTGGTCGACGAAATCGGCTACCTGACGTTCGGGCGGGAAGAGGCGAACCTGTTCTTCAATGTCGTCGCCAAGCGCTACGAGCGGGGTTCGATGGTGTTGACCAGCAACCTGCCGTTTGCGCAATGGGCGACCGCCTTTGCCGACGACCAGACGCTAACGGCGGCGATGCTCGACCGGCTCCTGCATCACGCCCATATCGTGCAGATTACAGGGGAAAGCTACCGGCTCAAGGACAAGCGCCGGGCAGGTCAAACGAACGGCCGAGCCGCCGCCAAGGCGGCTGGCTGACGGGAGCCAGGTGGGTCAGTTTTACTTCGGCGATTCTTGCCAAAGTGGGTCAAATTTAAATCGGCGTTGACATCTATGTAGCTCACTGGAATCGGACATCATGGGCGCTGATGGTCAAAGCAAGGGAGTTGGGCCACCCGGCGGATTGGCTATTGCGCTCGCAGCACAATCACAACACCTTGCCTGGCGGCGGCAAGCTGTGGGACCAAGTAACACAGCAATTTTGAGCCCTGTGCCAACGAAGGAGGCAGTAGCTTACCGAATGTGGCAACTTAG
>NZ_JALHRY010000073.1:0-1496 GCF_023952485.1 Cupriavidus mimosae
GTCTAATTGATCGAAACGCTTTCACAACGTATCGCTCATTAGAGGTCAAAGGTGTCAACTTGTATGCCGCTTGTGACTTGGAAAAAGGGTCGCCGGTATTCAGTTCACCGATCCAACTGCTCCTCATCATGTATTTGCTTGCGCAATGTCGCGAAATGCTCCTGAAGACTTATCCCACATACCGGATGAACGCTCTCCGGAACGACGGCGGCACCGACTTTGGCCCAATCCTCTGCAGTCAGCATCTCCCCTGTTCGTGGCATGACTAGCTTTTCCTCGGAAGATAGATGATTGCGATAGTAAGCAAGATATACTGCCGCTTGCGCCACTAACACGTCTCTAGGCGTTATAACGTCCCATTCGGCGCCCTTGAAGTGGTCAAGTAGTTGGGCGCTGGTTTCCGCGATCACTAGATGTTCCTGTAGAAGTCGATTCACCACGAGCTGTATATCGGGATCTCGCTTCACCAGTAAAGAAAAAGCAACATCCTCTCGAGGGTGATGAATGCGATCGCCATAATCACACATGTACTCGACGATTTTAGCTATCAATCGATAATTAGGATGTCGTCCCTCAAAAAAAGCCCCGATTTGATTTTGGAGTAGGTCTAGTAAATGAGCGAAGTACAAATGATCATTATGCCAATCAGTAATGGTATTGTTCATTTCGTTGGCCATCCCAAGGGATGGGGTTGTTATTGGAATTTAGGTTAAAGTTTTAATTTTTTACCAAAGGCTAACATCCAGTGGCTTTAAAAAAACCAAAAATGCGAGTAAGACAGAGTCCGCGTGATGTTTAACCCGTGTCCATGCCAAGGGGATAGCGCTAGAGCAGTCAAGTTCTCCTCGTGCATTATTCCTGCGCCCCATGACCGTGATCTCATCGTTGACCGGCCGTACACCGCCACACAGCCTATCGGCTTCGTTTCCCATGAACGGAGTGATTGAGTTGTACAGATGTCTGCCATTTCGATATCGTTTGTGAGTTTCACCGGGGATATTAAATATCGGCTCTGAGCTAGGCTTCAACCGGGGGGGGCGCTCATACCATAGGCGTCGTCAAGGCAGGCTCTCAAGAAACATCCAATCGCAATATATATGCCAATGGCATGGCGCTTTGGCAATGCGCAATGTAATTAGACATCGAATGTCATAGATGCGACTGTTTGTCGTAAATCAAACGGCAGGCCGGTGTTTGACAACTGCGAAAGGCAGAACCATTTCCGGCCTGCTTCGACAGGCGGAATTGTGTGTAGGAGCTCTCAACCCTACTGTTGTGAATGGGTTGCCGTGCTGCTTTTCACACTACTGCAAGCAGGAACGCCGTGGTATATCTTCGACCAGGCCCCCGCTAAAGGCACCTCATTACACACAACTCCTGGCGGCTGGTGCTCTGCAGAAAGTCGTTTACGGTCAATGACATAGCGGGTGGGGTTGTAAACTCTTTCGGAATGTCGTTCACTCTTGCAATTTGGGCGGCACATGCAGCGAGAGGCA
>NZ_JALHRY010000074.1:0-1474 GCF_023952485.1 Cupriavidus mimosae
CATTTCCTTATACGGAAGTCATGACTCTTCCCTCAGTGTTTGAATAGTGAGCGCGGCGTCCATGGTTCGCTGCATGCCGATCCAGATCGTCTTGGCGCCGGGCTCGCCATCGTTCTTCCGCCCAAGGAACCCGCCCAGGGAAGCAACCAACCGAATCATCTGATTGAGTGTGACCGGTGTCTTCGGGCGAGCTTTCTTGGAGAGCACGTATGCCCCCCGAATCTCGTCGGCATCGAAGAACAGCGACGCATCCAGATCCGGACAGGTTCTGCCCAACCGCATCAGGCGGGCAATGCGCCATGCCACCACCATATACAACGCCAAGGCCCGCTCCACACGATCCATGTGCGATAGCTGTAGCGCCTCGACCTTGCAGCCGGTCTTCAGGACATGGAAGAACATCTCGATCTCCCACCTTGCCCGATACCATTCAACAAGTTCGTTGACCGCATCAGCGTCCTGCGCTTCTCGGTTCGTCACCAATCGCCAAACCACTGGCTTGACGCCTGCGGGCGCTTCGATCTCCCTTGCCGCCACACAGGTGAACTCCGCTCCGACCAGACCCGGCAGCTTCATACGCTGGGCGCGTAGTTCCTGTTTGACCTCGCGCGCCTTCTGGCCTGCTCGCCCTGGCAAGATAAAGGTGATTTCCCCGAGTACCGGGCTGGCGTCGACGCTATCCCACAACTTGCCGCCCTCGGCCAGGTTGCGGTTGTGTTGGCTGCGGATCAACCAGTCGGCCGGTTGGCCAAGTTCCTGGGCGCGCGCCATCAACTCGGCAATATCACCCTCGCGGTCTGTCACATACACCAGCCGTGTCTGCGGCAATAGCGCGGCTTGCTCCGCAACCCGTTCATATCCTTCAATCCAGCGTACGCTTTCCTTGATCCCGCCCCGGTTGCCATCGGCGTCCTTGGGCTCCCGAGCCCACATCCAGGCATCGATCACCCCCAGCGGCTCGCGGTCAGGCGTCACCGCGTAGGTCGGATGCAAAAACATGCCCCGCTGGGCTTCATAGGTCAACGGACCCAGCCCGTCGATCTCCTGGCCATTAAAGTTCAATTCGGTTGTATCAGCGATGCACAGCACCACCGGAAACTGCGCGGCCCTCGCTGCAGTGCGCTCCCAATGCGGCTGCATTACGTCCCGCCAATCGATCTGCTCATTGCCGAGAAACCGATATGCCGCGATGGTTTGCGACCAGTCATCGCATGCGCCGGGGATGCTCGCCGTCGGCAGAGCCGCAAACCGCTTGAGCAGCTCCTTGGCGCGCCGATCCCGCCGCGGATCACCAAGATCCAGACTCTCGAATTCCTCGTCCACCCATGCCCCCGACTCGTTGCTCATTGCTGCGCGAAAATCCGAGAGTAAACGCGAGTCTGGCGAAGTTAACAACCCCCTTACCTCGAAATTCCCGGGACTTCAAGCTCCAAGCCTCGCCGCGGAGACGGTCCTACTTCCGTATAAGGGGATG
>NZ_JALHRY010000075.1:0-1427 GCF_023952485.1 Cupriavidus mimosae
CCAATCCACCCAAGTTTAGCCGTCAATAGAATCGCGATTTGCCCCCGCGAACGCTTGACATGTGACGAGGTTCGAGCGGCCGCCGCCCTGCTTGCGCTGGCTGTTTAGCGCAAGCAGGGCGGCGGCCAATAGAGGATCGCTTCTCGATCTTCGCTTGGCTCTCATGCCCCTGACCGATTTGTTCGCTTCGCTTACCGAATATCTGCACACCAAGGTCTTTCACGATCTTGCTCGCCATCCCGAACGACCCTCCGCATTCACCCGTCAGCGCAAGCTCACTCTGCCGACACTGATCGCCTTCATGCTTGGCAACTTGCGCATGGGCGTACAAGCCGAACTCGATCAATTCTTCGCCGCGCTCGCGCGCCAGAACATCTTGCGCCGTTGCGTCAGTGAACAAGCCTTCGCCCAGGCTCGCAGCAAACTCAGCGGCGATGTCTTTGCTCACCTCAATGACTGGCTGCTTCGGCAGGTGTCAGACCATTTGCCGCGCTGGCATGGCTTTCGGCTAGTCGCCGCGGACGCCTCACACCTGCGTTTCGCCATCCGCCACAGCCATCTGCCTCGAGCCGCCACTCGCGATCAACTCGCCTTCGGCCTATACCTGCCCGGGGCCGAGATCATGCTCGCCGCCTCACTGCACAGCGTGCACGAGAACGAACGCCAGATCCTGTTCGAGCATCTGGACCGCCTGCAATCCGACGACTTGCTCTTGCTCGATCGCGGCTACCCCGCCCGCTGGCTGGTGGCCGTGCTCAACCAACGAAAAATCCCTTTCTGCATGCGCGCCGACGGTAGCGGCTTTGCTGCCGTGCGGCACTTCGTCCGCTCCGGTCGCGACGAGGCCATCGTCACGCTCCCGGCTCCAGCCCGAAATGACGCGCGCGACTATGAGTGTGCGGCTACTCCGCAGACCGTCCGGCTGATCCGGCAGATCTCGCCAGCCGGCAAGGTGCGCGTGCTCATCACCAATCTGCTCGACATGCACCACTATCCGGCTGCCACCTTCCGCGATCTCTATCACCAGCGCTGGCGCCTCGAGGAGGCGTTCAAACGCCTCAAACACCGCATGGCACTCGAACATCTGTCCGGCCTCTCGCAGTTGGCCGCCAGGCAGGACTTCGGCGCCAAAATCCTATGTGACAACCTGCACGCCCTATGCTGCCTCACCGCCGCGCAGGAACATGACATTGACTCGGACCATCGGATCAACCGTACCTACGCCATTACCGCGCTCAAACCTGTCCTGCCTGCGGTTCTGCTCGGCCTGCGCTGGGCCAGGGCTGCTCTGAATGAGACCTTGGCCTTGATCGCAACACGTATCCATCGCGTGCGACCGGATCGCGCCAAGCCCCGTCCGCCTCGCCAGAAGCCTCATCATGCTGCCTATAAGGCTTGTTGATGCTTACAGTAACTTGGGTGGATTG
>NZ_JALHRY010000076.1:0-1395 GCF_023952485.1 Cupriavidus mimosae
GCCAGGTCGCGCCGCCGTCCCGGCTCTCGAAGATTTGCGTGCCGACCGAGAGGAAAATCACGTTGCCTTCGTCGGGAGAGGCTGCCAGTGAACATAAGCCTGCCGGCTCTGCACCACCACCAATGAAGGTGGCCGCATTGTCGGTGGAGCGCAGGTGCCCCTCGTCACCGCAGATGTCGACAACACCGTGGTGGACGATGACGCTCCACACTCGCATGCCCCCATAGGCTGGCGTGGGATCAATGTAGCGCCACGTGACGCCAGCATCGGTGCTGGTCGCCAGACCGCAGCTTGTGCCCACGTAAATCGTGTTCGCATTCGCGGGGTCAAACGCAATACCGAAAGCCTCGGGCTCCGTCCTGTCCACTGCGAATCGGCAATCACTCGCACTGGGGCGCGCGGTGGGAGGAACTGTCCACGTGGTGCCGCCGTCCCGACTGACGCTGATCCCGGAGTCCGGGGTCGTCTTGCCGTCGAACCGCGAGGTAGCAACGAGGATCGTGGGATTATTCGGACTGAACTTCACATCCCAGACTGCCTGCGCGCGGTGCCCGGGAACATATACCCAGTTGCGCCCGCCGTCGGTCGTTCGATACAGGCCGCCCCATTCGCTGGCCGCAAAGTAGATCTGGTTGTTGGTGGGATGCGCGCCAAGTTTGTTGACGCGCCCCCCCGCTAGCACTGTTTGCATCGGACGTGTGGCGGTCCGAATTGAGTGGGCTGATGTTGTCGATCCGCCAATTGACCTGCGCTTGGGCCACAGGGGAGCCCTGCGATCAATGCAACGCCGAAGGCGGCAATCGCCCTCCGCACACGCTGCCTGAATGGGCTACACCGCACATGTCTTCTTTGTTGTTCGCTCCCCTGCAAGGCGGCAGCAGACTGACCTTCACGCATGATCGCCTCCCCCATTTACGTTGCGATTTTTACCGCGGATTGCTTGACCGCAGGGCGCCTGGTGACAGACGCGAACCCCTTTATGTCTTCGACAAGCCGCCCTTACCTCGGCTGCACGAAATCGGCAGGGCAGACCGGTACTCGGCATACGTTCTCCGCCGCCGTCATGGTTTCGGCATCGCGCTCGTGCACGACGCGCACGCCATAGGTAAGCCCAGGTTGCATGCCTTCGATCACCACGGTGCGCTGAGGGTGCTCCCGCGCGCTTTCGACCCCCTGGGCGACCACGCGCATCTGCTCAAGCCCTCCAGTGCGAGCGTCGCGCTGGAGGGCTTCCTGGAGATCCGCGGGCAAAGTTGCCTGCGCCGAAGGCAGGACGAGCACCTGCCGCAGGCGCTGTGGAGTCAGCGCCGGATCACGGGGCACGATGCGGTTCGCCTGCACCTTGTGGAAGACAGCAGGGTTCACGAGATGTCGTAGGCGCTCCACGTCGAGGCC
>NZ_JALHRY010000077.1:0-1385 GCF_023952485.1 Cupriavidus mimosae
GGATCTGTCAGAAATTTTGTGTTTAGGGCATAACATGTCGCCAAGGAGCATGTATGCCACGCAAAACCAAGACCAGTCTAGCCGCCGACCGTGAGCTGCCGACCATCCCCGAGGACCTGATCGCCCATTTCGTCAAGGGACCGATGACCGCTGAGGCCGTGCAGGACGCCTCAATGGCATTCAAGAAGGCGCTGATCGAGCGGGCGCTGGGCGCTGAGCTCGGCCATCATCTGGGCTACCCGGCTGGCGCTGAGCGCCCAGCCGGCATGGCCAATCAGCGCAATGGCAAGAGCGCCAAGACCGTCTTGACCGAGGACGGGCCGCTGCGGGTAGACATCCCGCGCGATCGAGACGGCAGCTTCGATCCGATCCTGATTCCCAAGCACGAGCGGCGCTTCACCGGGTTCGACGACAAGATCATCGCCATGTACGCCCGCGGCATGACCGTGCGCGAGATCCAGGCGTTTCTGGCCGAACAGTACGGCACCGAGGTCTCGCCCGAGTTCATCAGTTCGGTCACCGATGCGGTCATGGACGAGGTCACCACCTGGCAGGCCCGCCCGCTGGAGGTGATGTACCCGGTGGTGTTCTTCGACGCGCTGCGGGTCAAGATGCGTGAGGATGGGGTGGTACGCAACAAGGCCGTCTACCTGGCGCTGGGCGTGTTACCGGACGGCACCCGCGACATCCTGGGCCTGTGGATCGAGAACACCGAAGGCGCCAAGTTCTGGATGAAGGTGTTCAATGACCTGAAGACCCGCGGCACGCAGGACATTCTGATCGCGATAACAGATGGCCTCAAGGGCATGGAGCAAGCCCTGAACGCGGTGTTCCCGCACACGACGCTGCAGACCTGCATCGTGCATCTGATCCGGAACAGCCTGGAGTACGTCAGCTGGAAGGAGCGCCGGGAGGTAGCCGCGGCGCTTAAGCCCGTGTACACGGCGCCCACCGTGGAGGCAGCGCTGGCCGAGCTGGCGGCCTTCGAGCAAGGAAAATGGGGGCAGCAGTACAAGCCGATCGCCGCGTCCTGGCATCGCGCCTGGGATCAAGTGATCCCATTCTTTACGTTCCCGCCGGCGATCCGCAAGATCATCTACACAACAAATGCGATCGAGAGTATCAATGCGCAGCTGCGCAAGATCATCAAGACGCGAGGACACTTCCCCAGTGATGAGGCAGCAACCAAGCTGCTGTGGCTGGCCCTGCGCAACATCACCGGTAAGTGGGGCAGCTCCACGCACGATTGGAAGGCTGCCATGAACCAGTTTGCGATCCTCTATGAGGAACGCTTCGCCCATCCGCATCGCTGAGATAATGCTGGCTCACCGTCGAATTAGCGGTGAGCCTTTACCTGCCCTGCACACAAAAAAACTGACAGGCCC
>NZ_JALHRY010000078.1:0-1371 GCF_023952485.1 Cupriavidus mimosae
GCCGCTGGCTCGTAGTCTCGCTTCCCATTGGAGCGGACTCGCACCGCCTGCAGCGGAAATAGGTCAATCTCGTCTTGGATCATGCTTGCGTCCGCAAAGTCTTTGCGGACGCAAGCCTGCCAACGTTCAGCCTCCAATACCAGACGTCGTCAATTGAGCGCTTACTTAGAAGGCCTCGCCAAGTATGGTGCGTTAGCTAGTATCTGGCTGTCCAAGCCCAAAGTTCTTACGCAGATTATCTACTGACGGATGCCACGTGCGCTTTGCGACCGCAGGTTGTTTCTAAGGAGGGCAGGATGAAGGGTGCAATATTCGCATCAAGTGTGCTCAACGAGGCATCGGAATATCCCCAAGGCGCCAGTCTTCTTGTCGGCGGCGCTTGACTATCACATGCTACCATCGAAGCGCTGAACTGCTGATTCTAGGTGAGGCGTTTGGATAGGCTCAGCCATCAATCCGACTTTTTTGGGCGGGACCCTCCGTGAAGACTTCCCGCCGCCGCAGCGTGCTAGCCTTTGTCGGCCCGCGCAGCGTTACTAGACGGCTGCAGGGCAGAGGACGATGCGAGTGAGGCCGCGAGGTTCACGTTGTTCTCGGTGATGTTGCCCACCTGCTTGGCTGTTCGCTGCATCGCATCGAGAAAGCTTGTTGTAGCGGTCAGAGCCGACTTCCAGGCGGCCATGGCAGTTCCCGAGCCAGAAGGAGCGACACGCTCGACCGCATCAATATAGTCCTGCATTACGCGCTTGCTCTGTTCATATTGGGCTTCGACCACCGTCGCAAGGTCGGCACGCGTCTCCGCGGCTATCTCGAGCCCTTGCCGGCAGTATGCTTGAGCCTTTTCGGCCAGCGGTAGCAAAATCCTGGCTTCCATCACCGGTAGGTCGCCATCGTTTTTGGCTTCAAATGCCTTGCGCGTGCACGCCTGGGTTTCAGCTAACGTCCATTTCATCGTCTGTAAGTTCAGTTCCGCAACCTTGTGAAATCCCTCGAGCGTTCTACTGGTAAGCCCGTACAGGATCTCAACACCCGCTTTTTGCGCTGCTGCAATCGCTTCTATGTCTGACGTAGGCATGACAAAGCCCCTGGAAATGTGCCCCAGTTGTCCCAACGAGGGCTTTCACAAGAAATTGTCCGTACAGTTCGATACAAGGATAGCTCGGATAGATGTCTACGAGACTTTCGACCAGGGCGCTCCAGCGTGTCGAGGTCTTGGGCATCCACCCCTTCCGAATGATGGGCGATAAATGGCACGGTCTCAAGAGGACTCAGGCGCCACAATTTTGGCAGACCCGATTCTGCGCACAAGCACACACTAGACAATCCCCCTATTGGCATGGTCCGTTGGAATACGGCCTCCCTCCTTGAGTG
>NZ_JALHRY010000079.1:0-1334 GCF_023952485.1 Cupriavidus mimosae
GGCGACAGCCGGTGCGCACGGCGGAGCCGATCTCGGCGTTGTAAACCTGAGTGCCGGCGCGTAGACTGCTGGCATGACGACGGCGAACGCGTACCCGGACGACATCGAAGCGCTCAAAGCCCTCTTGCTGGAGCGCGATGCCCGCATCGGGCATCTGCAAGACGTGGTCGAATCGCAGAAGGCAGCGACGGCAACGGACAAGGCGGAGATCGAGCATCTCAAGTTGCTGATTGCAAAGCTGCGCCGCATGCAGTTCGGCCGTCGCTCGGAGAAGCTGGACCGCCAGATCGAACAGCTCGAACTTCGCCTAGAAGAACTCGAGGCCGACGAAGGTGCCGCACCCATCGAGATCCACAGGACGCCGCGTACGGCACCGGAACAGGTACAACGTAAGCCGTTGCCAGAACACCTGCCGCGCGAGTTCCAGACTCATTGGCCCGAATCACGTGATACCTGCACGGCATGCGGTGCGCCGATGAAGCAGCTTGGCGAGGATGTCTCCGAACAGCTCGAATATGTGCCAGCGAGCTTCCGGGTCATCCGGCATGTGCGACCCAAGCTGGCGTGTTCATGCTGCGATCACATCGCCCAGGCTGCTGCGCCGAGCCGCCCCATCGAGCGAGGCATGGCTGGCCCGGGACTGCTGGCCCACGTGCTGGTCGCGAAGTTCGCGGATCACCTGCCGCTCTACCGACAGTCGGTGATCTATGCGCGTGAAGGCGTCGAGCTGGATCGCTCGTTGCTGGCGAAGTGGGTTGGTCACAGTGCGGCGCTGCTGCAACCACTCGTCGACACACTGCGTCGACACGTCATGGCGGCGACGAAGCTCCATGCCGACGATACGCCAGTGCCGGTGCTCGCGCCAGGCAATGGCAAGACTAAAACTGGACGCTTGTGGGTGTATGTGCGTGACGACCGGACGTCGGGCGATGCTACTCCGCCGGCCGTCTGGTTTGCCTATACGCCGGACCGCAAGGGCATCCACCCGCAGCAGCATCTTGAATCGTTCAACGGGACGTTGCAGGCCGATGCCTACGGCGGCTACCAGGCGATCTACGAAACGGGACGGGTTGCCGAAGCAGCGTGCTGGGCCCATGCCCGGCGGCAGTTCTACGAATTGTATGCAGCTCGCCCCAATTCCTTGAATACCGAGGCCCTGGAACGCATCGGCGCGCTCTACAAGATCGAAGAGCAGATCCGGGGCAAACCACCCGATGTGCGCCAGGCGTATCGACAGGCGCAAGCGCGTCCACTACTCGATCAACTCCACGCGTGGCTGAGAGCCACGTTGGAGACGCTCTCGCGCAAATCTGACACGAGTCGAGCGATCCTGT